>NZ_CP108423.1:3613333-3957916 GCF_035917235.1 Streptomyces sp. NBC_01294 | reverse complement strand
TCGACCGCTCGCTGGCGTACTGAGGAGCCACGTTCATGACCATCCGCGAATTCAAGATGCCCGACGTGGGCGAGGGCCTCACCGAGGCCGAGATCCTCAAGTGGTACGTCCAGCCGGGTGACACGGTCACCGACGGACAGGTCGTCTGCGAGGTCGAGACGGCCAAGGCCGCCGTGGAACTGCCGATCCCGTTCGACGGCGTCGTGCACGCGCTCCTCTTCGAGGAGGGCACCACGGTCGACGTCGGCCAGGTCATCATCTCCGTCCAGACCGGTGACGCCGGGGCCGAGGTCCCGGCGGTCGTCGAGGCCGCCCCGGCGGTCGCCGCGGCGGCAGCCCCGGCCGAGGCCGAGCCCGCCCCCGAGGTGCGCCAGCCCGTCCTGGTCGGCTACGGCGTGTCCACCGCGTCCACCAAGCGCCGCCCGCGCAAGGCGGCGGCGGACACGGCCGCGCAGAACGGCTCGGCGGCCCCGGCCGCCGCCGCGGCTCCGGCGGCTCCCGCGGCTCCGGCCGCACCGGTGCTCCCCGCCGTCCCGGCCGGCGAGCGGCCGCTGGCCAAGCCGCCCGTGCGCAAGCTCGCCAAGGACCTCGGCATCGACCTGGCCTCGGTGGTCCCCACCGGCGACGGCGGGGTCGTGACCCGGGAGGACGTCCACGCGGCGGCCGCCGCGGCGATCACCCCGCAGGCCGTGCCGGCCGCGGTCCAGGCCCCGGCGGCCGTACCCGCGGCTGCCGCTGCCGCGGTCCCGGCCCCGGCGGCCCTGACGTCGGAGCGGGAGACCCGTATCCCGGTCAAGGGCGTCCGCAAGGTCACCGCCCAGGCGATGGTCGGCTCGGCCTTCACCGCGCCGCACGTCACCGAGTTCATCACCTTCGACGTGACCCGCACGATGAAGCTGGTCCAGGAGCTGAAGGCCGACCCGGACCTCGCGGGGCTGCGCATCAACCCGCTGCTCCTCATCGCGAAGGCCGTCCTGGTGGCCGTCCGCCGCAACCCGGACGTCAACGCGTCCTGGGACGAGGCGGCCCAGGAGATCGTGCTCAAGCACTACGTCAACCTGGGCATCGCGGCGGCCACGCCCCGCGGGCTGATCGTCCCGAACATCAAGGACGCCCACGCCAAGACGCTCGGCGAGCTGTCGGAGTCCCTGTCCTCGCTGGTCGCCACGGCCCGCGACGGCAAGACCTCCCCGGCCGACATGCAGAACGGCACCCTCACCATCACCAACGTCGGCGTCTTCGGCGTCGACACCGGTACGCCCATCCTGAACCCCGGCGAGTCCGCGATCCTCGCGGTCGGTGCGATCAAGCTCCAGCCGTGGGTCCACAAGGGCAAGGTGAAGCCGCGCCAGGTCACCACCCTGGCCCTGTCGTTCGACCACCGCCTCATCGACGGCGAGCTCGGCTCCCGCTTCCTGGCCGACATCGCAGCCGTCCTGGAACACCCCCGCCGCCTGATCACCTGGGCGTAGCGGACCGCACCACGCTCCACCCGATGGCCGGTCTCCCCCTGGGAGGCCGGCCATCGGCCGTTGCCGGTGCGCGGCCTCCCGGCAGGAAAGCCCTGGCCGGGGGATGCGCCCCGTGTGATCCTCTCCGGATGTTCTTCCGCGCTGCCACCGCAGACCCCGCAGATCTGGACCGCGCCGTCGCCTACCCCGCCGACGGTCCCGTCCCCGCCCTGACCGCCGACAGGATCCGGGAGGAGCTGGACGGGAACCGGTTCCGGCCCGAGTGGACCTGGTTCGCCGAGGACGAGGACGGGGAGATCCTGGCCCGCGCCCTGTGGTGGGGCCGTGCCGACAGCGAGCGGCCCATCGCGCTCGACTGCCTCCAGGTGCGGGCCCGCGTGGCCGACCCGGCCGCCGTGGCCGCCGGGCTGCTCGCGGCCGGGCACGCCGCCTTCGGGGGGCTGCCCGTCTACAACATCTCCCTGCCCCGCGGCTGGCGCGAGGATCCGGAGACGGCCGCCGCGGTCGCCTGGCGCCAGGCGGCCGCGTACGAGGCCGGCCTGACGCACGAGATCGAGCGCCTGCGCTACGAGTGGACCCCGGCCGCCGCGACGACGGCGCCCACCGGCCGGCTCGTCTTCCGCGACGGCACCGACGAGGAGTTCCTCGACGCCTTCGTCCGGCTGTCCGCCGGCAGCCTCGACCTGCACACGCAGAGCGAGCTCCGGTCGATGGACGCGGAACAGCTGGCCCGTGAGGACGTCGCGTTCTACCTCGACTGCCCCGGCGAGCGCTCCTGGTGGCGCCTGGCCCACCTCCCGGACGGCACGCTCGCCGGCATGGCCATCCCGTCGGCGACCCCGTACCACCGCAACGTCGGCTACCTCGGCGTCGTACCGGAGCAGCGCGGCCGGGGCCTGATCGACGAGATCCTGGGCGAGATCACCCGCTTCCACGCCGCCGAGGGCGCCGAACGGATCACCGCGACCACCGACACCGTCAACGTCCCGATGGCCGCCGCCTTCGACCGCGCGGGCTACGAGGTCACCGAGATCAGGCTGGTGCTGGAGGAACCGCCCAAGGCCTGAGAGGCGTGTTCCCCTCGGAGCCCCGATCGCAGGGCTCATCACCGCGCGACGGGGCGCACCCCGAAGGACGACGAACCGAATGAGCAGCCGCAGCGGTACCCCCCGGAATCCCGCCCCGCTCTGGCCGGGCTACCGCGCCGAGCCGTCGTATGACGGCCCCGGCCGGAGCCGGGTCTTCCCGGCCCCGGTGCCGGCGGAGCTGCGGGCGCTCGGCAACGAGGTCCGGGCGGCCGACTGGCCGGTGCGGCTCGCCTTCCGCAGCTCCCGGACCGCGCTGCTCGACACGCTCTGCCGCTGGCAGACCCTGCGCGCGCTGGCGTACCTGCACCTGCTGGCCGCCCGCACGGGGGACGAGCGGCTGCCGGCCGACCTGAGGGCGGCTCCGGGCCTGGAGGCGGCCGGCGATCCGGGCCTGCCCGGGCTGCTGGCGAGGCTGGAGCAGGCCGCCGCCGGCCTCCCGGCGGACCTGCTGGACGCGGTCGTCCGCGACAGCGGAGGGCTGCTCGCCGACAACCGGTTCGCGGCCTCGGTGCTGGCCGCCGGGCTCACCGCCGATTCCCGGCCGGGGGACCCGGACGAGGCGGTCTCCCGCGCCGTGGTGCTTACCAGCTACTGGTACGAGGTCCCCGGGCTGCGCGGCGCGCTGGCCCTGGCGTGGAGCGCGAACCTGTTCGTCTGCTCCTGGCTGGGCTGGTCCCGGCGGTTCGTGTACGGCGACCCGGCGGGAGGCATCGGCATCACCTCGGACCCCCGCCCGCCCCGCCCGGCGGCATCCGCACTCCCGCAGTGGGCGGCGCCCCTGCTGGACCGCATCGAGCCGGGCCCGGGAGGGGCCTCGTGACCTGGACCGACTTCGTCGTGAACGACCGGCCCTTCGCGCCGTACTACGACGACGTGCCCGAGCTGACCGGGGTCCGGCTGCGCTCGGTGCACCTGGACGGCTGGGGCTCGTCCGTCGTCCTGCGCCTCGACCTGCCGGCGTTCCCCGACCGCTGGGACGGCGGGCCCGGGGACACGATGCAGTGCCAGCTCGGCTTCTCGCACGTCGAGGACTTCGTGATGGAGGGCTGGCGGCCGCCGGTGACCGCGGATGTCGTGCTCACCGAGCTGCCCCGGCACCGGCTGGCCGTGCGCGCCGCGGCGCCGGGGACCGAGGTCTCCTTCACGGCGGCCGCGTCCGTGCTCGCGGGGAAGCTCAGCGTCTTCACACGGGACGCGGACGGCGGTGACGCAGGGCCGCGCCGGTTCACCAGACCGGCCGAGACCAGGATGTACCCGACGCTGCCGCCGACGTACGTCAACCCCTTCTACGAGCGGCCCTGAGATGAACGACGTCCTCTGGCCCGAACTGGCGGCCCTCTACGCGACCCCGCCGGACCTGTCGACCTGCCCCCTGTACTACGTCCACGTGGACGAGCGGGACACCTCGGTCACCCTCGGCTTCGAGACCGGGCGGCTCCCGGACCACCCCAGGCCGGAGTGGGAGGAGAAGCCGTACAACACCCTGCTCTTCTTCGTCATGTTCACCGGCGTGGACGAGCTGCGCGTGACGGGCATCGCCGCCGAACACCCGGACCGCCGCGACCGCACGGTCCGCGTCACGAGGACCGGCTCCGGACGCCAGCAGGTCGCGGTGACCAGCGACAACCGCACCCTCGCCTTCTCGGCCGCCGCCTCCGCGGTCATCCGGAGCCGCGTGTACCTCCAAGGCCCGATCTGAGGGGCACTGCGGGCGGTAACCTCCCGCCCGGGGAAGGGGGTCGGGGTGTCCATCGCCGAACTGCAGGTGTACTCCGTCGAGGAGGCCGACGTCACGGGCGGCGTGTGCGTGGTCCGGTGCGTCGGCGGGGTGGCGCGCGCCGGGCAGGTCTACGCCGTCGGTGAGTCGAGGATCGGCCTGCGCCACATCGAGCGGTACGGGCGCCCCGTCGGCTCCTTCGACGCCGGACACGTCGCGAAGGTCCACCTCACGGGCGCCATGGTCGCGCTCCTCACCCGGGGGCAGGTGCTGACCTCGGTGCCGCCCGACGGGCACGCGCTGGAGGACCTGGAGGCGTGGCTGGCCACCGGCCCGCCGCTGGGGGAGGAACCCCACCCGCGGACCCTGCGCGTCCTGGCCGGCGTACGGATGCGGGACGAGCGGCTGCCGGACGAGGTCCGCCTGCGCTGGGGCCGGGTGGCGCTCACCGCCACCGACCGCTGCGCGCGGGCCGAGGCCGTGCCCGATCTGGTCCGGGCGCCCGAACGCGCCTGCGTACAGGTCTACTTGATCCAGCAGTTCGGCCCGGACCGCGGCGGCGACCCGGCGGCCCTGTGCCGGGAGCTGCTGGCACTGATCGATCTGACCCCGGAGCAGGCGGCGGTGCAGGGCAGCGTCTGGCGGGACCTCCCGCACCACCGCATCCGGCACCTGCGCCGTATCAAGGGCCTCATCCCCTGGCTGGTTCTCGTCCGGCCGCACCTCGGGGACGGCGACCCCGCGGCAGCGGCGGTGGACGCGTGGGCGACGGTGCGGACGCTGTTGCCGTAGGCCTGGTTCCTCAACAGAGGTGACATCGACTTTCGGACAATGGATGATGATCCTGGTTTTCGCGGGTCAGCGTGCGCCCGACTGTCGCTGGGGGAACAAGACGTCTACCAGTCGTGCGGCGCCGCGCCCGTGATGGCTCTCCATCACCTCTTCGCGAAGGAAACCCTTCTGGTGCGTCCCACTCGTGCGACGGCCCTGCTGACCGCAGGTGTCGTCACCCTTCTCGGTGTCCCGGTCGGTGCTGCGGCCGCCGCCGAGACCCCGACCAGCCTCTACGTGAGCAACCACACAGGCTCCAACTGCTCCGACGCGGGGACCGGCACGCAGGCCATCCCGTACTGCACGATCTCGGCGGCGGCCAAGGTCGTGGAGCCGGGCCAGACGGTGCGGATCAAGCCGGGCATGCCGTATGCCGAGGCCGTCACCATCGACCGCTCCGGGGAGCCGGGGAAGCCGATCAGCTTCGTTCCCGACGCGCAGTCGGGCCGTGTGCAGCTGTCCACGGGCCAGAGGCTGACCGTCCGCGGCGCCTCCCACGTGGTGTTTCGCGATCTGATCACCCTCGGCGGCGTCCACGTCAAGGGTTCCTCCCATGTCGAGCTGGACCGGATCTTCAGCCGGGACGGCGATCGCAACGCGCTCGCGGTCGGAGAGGGAAGCACGGACGTGCGCGTCAGCCGGAGCTCGCTGGCCGGGGTGCTGGTCGACGGCGGTTCCCGGAACACCGTGCTCGGCCGCAACGGGATATCGGGCAATTCCCGGTCGGCGGTCACCGTGGTGGACGCGCCCGGCACCGTCATCACCAACAACACGCTCTCCGGCCACTGCGCGGCGACCCTCTCGGTCACCGGGACCTCCACCGCCTCCGGCCTGTTCAACAACGTGTTCAGCACCGAGAACACCAGCAGCGCGTGCACGTCGGCCGATCCGCGAAACGCCGTCCTGGTGTCGCAGAGCGCGGCGGCGGGCACGCTCGCCGACTACAACCTGGCCTCCGGCATGGCCGGTCACGATCCGGTGCCCTACAACTGGTCCGGCACCACGTACAAGGACGCGGCGTCGTTCCGGGCAGCCACCGGCCAGGGAGCGCACGACGTCCTGACGGCGTCCGCCGAGGAAACCGACTCGTTCGAGGGCTCGCCCCGCATCGACTCCGCCGACGCGACGGCTCCGGGCGTCCTGCTCACGGACCTCTACGGAAAGCCGATGGTGGACGACCCGCTCGTTCCCAACACCGGGAAGAACGGCGGGTACCTCGACCGCGGCGCCGAGGAGTTCCAGGACGAGCTGCGCCAGGTCACGGTGACCGTCGACCCGGCGCACGCGCCGGTCGGGACCGAGGTCCAGGTGCAGGCGGTCTCCGACAGCCGCTGGCCCACCACGATGAGCTACCACGTCGACTTCGGCGACGGGACGCCCCCGGTCGAAACCCGGCAGGGCACCGGCCCGCACGCTCTCGCCAAGCACACCTACGGCCTGCCGGGCGACCACGTGATCAAGGTGACGGCCGTCAACGGCACCGGTCAGAAGGTCTCCGCCGAGAAGCCGGTCAAGGCGACCCCGCAAGGCCCGGGGACGGCGGCCTTCGCCGCCACGCAGGTCCTGCCGCCCGCGGGAGACACGGAGGCGCACCTGCCCCCTCTGACCTTCGCCTTCGACGCCTCGGCGTCGGTGACGACGTGGCCGGTGGCACGCATGGAGGTCGACTTCGGCGAAGGCTGGTTCCAGGCCTACGAAGGCCTGCAGACCGCCCAGCACACGTACGACAGGCCGGGCGACTACAAGGCGACGGTCAAGCTCGTCGACACCAAGGGCGGCACGTCCACGACGACCCGGACCGTGCGGGTGGACTACGCGCCGTCCGGCTACGTGGCCGTCACGCCCATCCGTCTGCGGGACACCCGTACCTGGGGCGGCACCCTGCAGGGTGGCGAGCCCACCGCCGTGGCCATGCCGCTCAACCTCCGGACGGGGAACTCGACTGCGGGCGGCATGTCCGCGGTGGTCCTCAACGTGACCCTCACCGGTGCCACGCAGGACACCCACCTCAGTGTGTCCCCGACCCGCGAGGACCGTCCGGCGACGTCGAACGTCAACGTCCGTGCGGGCGGCACCACGTCGAACACGGTGACCGTCCCCGTCGACAAGTACGGCTGGGTGTGGATGCGGCTCAACTCCGGCCAGGCCGCGATGATCGTGGACTTCATGGGCTACTACCAGCCGAACACCGGGCAGAAGTTCAGCCCGGTCGCCCCGACCCGGCTCGCGGACACCCGTACGGCGGGCGGCGCGCTGGCCGGTGGTACGACGCGGCCGGTGAAGGTCGCGGGGGTGAACGGCATCCCGGCGGACGCCAAGGCCGTCGCGGTGAACCTGACGAGCACGGCGGCAACGTCGGACTCGCACGTGATCGCCTACCCGGACCCGGCGCATCGGCCGGCGGTCTCGAACCTGAACCCGGAGCCGGGTAAGGACAAGTCCAACCAGGCCATCGTCCCGGTCGGCCCGAACGGGACGATCTGGCTGTACAACAACGCCGGTTCCACGCACCTGATCGTGGACGTGGTGGGCTACTACGGCGCCGACGGCAAGGCCCTCTTCACCCCGGTCGCGCCGAAGCGCCTCGCCGACACCCGCACCACCGGCAAGCTCGCCCCGGGCGCCACCACGACGGTCGCCGGTCTGCCGGCCGGCGCGCTGGGCGCGGTGCTGAACCTGACGGCCACCGAGACCACCGGTCCCGGCTTCCTGACCGTGTACGGCTTCGGGTCCGCCCGTCCGGAGGCGAGCAGCCTCAGCGCCCTGCCCGGTCTGACCGTCCCGAACCACGTGACGACCCCGGTCGGGGACGGCAAGGTCAGCGTCAGCAACAGCTGGGGCGGCTCCAACCACGTGATCACCGACCTCCTCGGCTACTTCACGCAGGGCTAGCCGCACACAACAGCACACCGCAGCACACCGCAGCACACCGGAGCCCCGGCCCCCGCACTCCGCGGGGGCCGGGGCTCCGGGCCGTTCGGGGGTACCCGCGCCGGCCTCAGCCTCAGCCGCCGGCGCGGGCCGCGTTGCCGAGGACCTTGGTCGGGGTGATGCGGACGACCACGCGGACGTCCTCGGCCGGGGCGTCCCGGTATTCCTTGCCGGCGCCCGGGCCGAGGTACTCCTCGGCGATGCGGACGGCCACCGCGCGGCCGACGTCCTCGGTGACGGTGGCCGTGCCGCGGATCTCGGCATACAGGAAGGGGTTGGCCAGGTCGAAGACGGTGAGGCCGACCCGCCCGTCCCGGACGATGTTGCGCTCCTTGCGGCGGCCCTGCTCGGTGGAGATCAGCAGGTCGCCGCCGTCGCGGGTCACCCAGATCACCGAGCTCTGCGGGCTCCCGTCGGGGTTGATGGTCGACAGGACGGCGGGGTGCGGGGAGTCGAGCAGCCCCCGTACGGTCTCGTTCAGCTCAACAGTCATGGCGGCGAGGCTAATCGGGGCGGCGCCGCGGCCGCCGCCGGTTTCCGGCCGCGGCCGCCGACTACCCGAGGTCGGTCAGTTCCAGGGGATGTTGCGCCAGGGGCTGGCCGGGTCGGTGGTCAGGGCGACGTGGGCGGCGAGGGCGGTCGTGTACCAGGTGCCGAACTCCTCCTCGTCGAAGTGCAGGCACCGTCCGAGGACGTACCCGGCGGAGAACTCCTCCCACGAGCGGTAGGTCTGCCGGGCCGCCTCCCCGGCGCGCAGCACGGCCTTCTCGGCCTCGTGGAGGGTCCCGTAGCGGCAGCCGATGCCCCAACGGGCCATCTGGGAGGCCCGGCCGACGTCCCAGCCCTCCACCGAGCGGACCCAGCCGTCCTCGGGGAGCAGCCCGTCGGCCCGGAAGCGCTGTTCGTAGCGGGCGATCCGGCCGATGAGGCGCTTGACGCCGGCGATCTCGCCCTCCACCTCGGCGGTGGGCCGCGGCCGGGCGACGGTGACCCCCTCGGGGGTGATCTGCGGCTCGGCGGAGCGTTCGGCGCTGCGGCGCAGGGTGGCCTCGGCGGCGTGCCGCCAGTGCTCGACGTCGACGGGCCCCGCGAAGTCGGAGGCGAGGACGCGGCGGACGCGCAGCGTGAACTCCCAGACGGGGCTCACCATGTCGGCGTTCAGGAGCGTGTCCAGGGTGGAGAGCCACTCGTGCCGGTCGGTGATGCTCCAGCTCTTCGCGACGCGGCGGCGCTCGTGCTGGTAGCCGCCGCCGTGGTAGGCGAGGGCGTTCCAGAACTCGCCGTTCGTCACGGCGAGATGGGCGCCGACGGCGAGCCCGTGGGCGATGGGCCCGTGCAGCGGGCCGCCGGTGAACAGGGCGTGGACCGTGCCGTCGGGCAGGCCGTAGCAAGGGGCGGCGTCGGCGTGCGCGCGCCAGCGGGCCAGGTCGGCGGGGGTGGTGGTGAGGTAGGCCTCGGCGGGCGAGCCCGGGTTCACGGCGAGGAAGGCGGGGTCGTCGGCGGCCCAGACCTTGGAGAACCAGCCCAGGCTCCGGGACTCGAAGACCGTCTCGGGGGTGGGCGCGGGCAGCATGCCGGCGGTGCGGACGACGAGCATGCGGTCCGGGGTGGGGTGGAAGAAGACCGCGTCGGGGTGCGCGTCGGACTGGACGCGGGGCTGCACGAGGTAGAGCTGCGTCCGGGCGAGCACATCGAAGTACGCGGCCCAGTCACCGGCGGTCTTGGCCTCGTACAGCTCTCTCTCGATGACGCTCGGCGCGATCCAGGTCCCCATGAGGGGACCCTATACGGGCGCCCGTACGGGCCAGCCGGCCCGTACAGCCCACTCCCTGACCGGCGGCTTCCGGCATAGGCTGCGGGGCATGACCCGGTTCGTGTGCGCGCAGTCCGTCCACTCGGCGGCGGGATGAACACCGTCACGATGTACTGGCGGCCGGGGTGCGCGTTCTGCATCAAGCTCCGCGCGCAGCTGCGCCTGGCCCGGATCCCGTACCGGAAGGTCAACATCTGGCGGGACCCCGACGCGGCGGCCTTCGTCCGCAGCGTGGCCGACGGCAACGAGACGGTCCCGACGGTCGTCGTCGGCGGTCACCCGGCCATGGTGAACCCGTCCGTCCGCCGGATCCGCGAGGCCCTGCAGGACTGAACTCGCGCTGGACCGGACAGTCTGGTTCCGCTTCCCTTGCGGGCGCCCGCACTCGGCGGGAGCGTGCGTGCCGCGTGGTCTCGGCCTGCCCGGCCTGCCGCCGCTCCCGCTCCCGGTGGAGCTGCCGGCCCTGCCCGTCAAGTAGCGCCCGCCACCGCGGGCCCTGCCGTTTCCCCGGCGCCCGGGCGGCGCCGGGGACACCCGCACGGTCGCGCGGGGGCACGCCCCCTCGTGCCCCCGCGCGACCGTGCGGACCCCCTTGACGCCCCCCGGCGCCGGGGGGACGCTCGCGGGTCTTGAACGCGAACGGTTGCAGCTGGGGGGCCGCTATGCCGGAGGAGTCCGTCCAGACGGCGGGGGAGCTGCGCGCGCAGCTCGTCGCGCGGGGGGCGCGCTGGTCGGTCCTGGAACACCTGGCCGACGGGGATCCGGTGCCGCGGCCCTCGCTCGGCCTGGAGCCCGGGGCCAATCTGACGCCCGCCGAGGACGCGGGCGTGATCGACCTGCGGCGGATCGTCGGGCACGAGAGCGGCAATCCGCACCTGACCCGGCGCCGGGCCGCCCACGGGCTGCTGCCCGGCGCGGCGGGCGCGGCCGTCGGCGCCCGGCCCGCCGCCGTGGACTGGCGCAGCCGCTGGGGCCTGCCGTGGATCACCAAGGTGAAGGACCAGAACCCGTGCGGTTCCTGCTGGGCCTTCGGCGCGGCCGGCCTGGTGGAGTCCATGGCCCGCATCGAGCACGACGTATGGGCGGAGCGCTCCGAGGGGGACGTGCACGACGGGCTGCGCTTCACCTGCGGCCAGGGGTCCAATCCCGAGACGGCCCTCGACTGGATCAAGGGCAACGGCGGGCTCGCCGACCCGGACTGCTGGCCGTACGGCACCCCGCCCGCCGGTCTGCCCGCCGCCCGCCGCGACGCCTGGCGTGCCGAGTACACGCCCAGCTGGGACCGGTCCGGCCGGACCGTGCGGATCACCGACTACGTCCGGCTCGGCGACGTGGAGCAGCAGAAGGTCTGGCTGGACACGGTCGGCCCGCTGACCGCCTGCTTCGACGTCTACGACGATTTCTTCGGGCTGGGCGCAGGGGTCTACCAACGCACCAGCGACCGACTCGCGGGCGGCCACTGCGTGTTGATCGTCGGCTACGACGACGCGGCCGGCTGCTGGCTGTTCAAGAACTCCTGGGGGACGGGCTACCACGTCGGCGGCTACGGCCGGATCGCCTACGGCGAGGCCGGCATCGACCACTGGGCCAAGTGCGGCCTGCGCGGCACCAACATCGACCCGTGGACCAAGCGCCGCCTGCACACCGGCAACGTCTACGAGAGCGGCAACGGCCGCGCCCACCGCAACTTCGAGCTCCTCGCCACCACCACGGGCGGCCGCCTGCGGCACTGGTGGCGCGAGGGCGACGCTCCCTTCGCCTGGGCCCGTGCGGAGGCCTTCGCGAACGACGCCTCCGGCCAGCCCGCTTTCACCGGTACCACCTACAACCGCAACATGGAGTCCCTGCACGTGACCACCGGCGGCCGGTTGCGCCACTGGTACTTCGAGCAGTCCGTGCGCGTCTGGCGCGACGGCGGTGTCTTCGGCCCGGGCGACGCGGCGGTCGGCTCGACCCCGGCCTTCATCCAGAGCGACTACGGCAAGCCGGGCAACTTCGAGGTGGTCGTCCGGACCGCCGACGGCCGCCTGAACCACTGGTGGCGGATCAACGGCGCCCCCTGGACCTGGAACGACGGCGGTCGCTTCGCCTCCGGCATCGCCCACTACGGCCCCGCCCTCGTCCAGACCCGCGCCCGCCACCTCGACCTCGTCGCCGCCCGTACCGACGGCCGCATGCAGCTGTGGTGGCGCGACGACCCGAACGGCTTCGCCTGGCGGGCCGGCGAGGTCTTCGGCAGCGGTACGGCGGCCATCTCCGCGCCCTGCCTGATCGAGGGGCAGTACGGGGCCGCCGACGAGGACACCGCCGGGAACTACGAGCTGTGCGTGGCCGTCGAGGGCGGGCACGTCGAGCACTGGTGGCGTGGCAACGCGGGCGGCTCGGCCTGGCGCCGCAGCGCGGTCTTCGGCCGTGACGTCGCCTCGGTCACCGGGATGCTGCAGGGCAGCTTCGGGTTCAACCTGGAAGTCATCGTCCTGCGCACCGACCGCCGTCTCCAGCACTACTGGCGGGACGGCGCGGGCTGGCACGAGGGGTCGGTCATCGGCCCCGTCTGAGAGGACCGGGCGGCCGTGGAGGTACGGAGCGTCGTGCTGAGCCCCGGTGAGCGGTACGAGCTGCGGCTCACCGGGCGCGGGGCGCGCGGGTACGTCTGGACCTGGCAGGTCACGGGGGACACGGACGTGGTGACGGTGACGGAGGGTCCGTCCGCCGTCGGTGTCCCGGACGGCGTCCCGGGTGCCCCGGATGCCTCCAGCGCCTCCAGCGCCCCGAGCGTCCCCGCTGACCCAGGTGACCCCGGTGTCGCGCTGCCCGGGGCCCCGGTGGAGCGGACCTACGTCGTACGGGCCCGTTCCCCGGGCGGGGGCCGGGCCAGCATCCGCTTCGCGCAGGTCCGCCCGCCCTACCCGGACGAGGCCCCGTACGACGAGTTCGTGCTGGACGTGGAGGTCACCTCGGGGACCGGCGGCGCGGCCTGAGGGCCGCGTGCTGCACGGCCTCCAGCGGGCCGCGGCCGAAGCGGCGCAGCCACAGCCACGACCCGGCCGCCAGGACCAGGCTCACGCCCGCCCACAGGCCCATCACCCACCAGGGGCCGCTGCCGCCCAGCCGGCCGGCGAGGCCCAGCCCGATGCCGTAGCAGAGCAGCATGCAGAGCAGGTTCTGGGCGACGTAGCAGGACAGGGCCGTGCGGCCGACGGAGGCGAGGGCGGTGCTCGCGGGCCGCGGGATCCACCGCCGGTCGAGGGCGATGCCGATCAGGCCGATGTAGCCGAGGGAGAGCAGCGGCGCCACGCCGTAGCGGCCCAGGACGAAGAAGTCGTCGCCGCCGAGGGCGGTCACGGCGTTCAGGGGCAGCCCGAGGCCCAGGCCCCAGGCGGCCATCCGGGTCCGGATGCGCCGGCCCTCGGCGGTGGCGGTGAAGGCGCCGGCCCGGTGCAGCCGCACGCCGAGGAGGAAGAGGAAGACCAGCAGCCCGAAGGAGAACACGGGCTCGATCCGCAGCGCGAGGGCGTTGTCCAGGCGGAAGGCGATCTGGGCGCCGTAGCCGCCGTCCGCGTACAGCTCGACGGCGGCCGGGCCCGGGCCCTCCGGCGCGGTGTCCGGTGTGGTGTCCGGTGTGGTCAGCGTGACCAGCGTCAGCAGGGCGACCAGCGTCAGGTGCACCCCGCCGGCCGTCCACATCGCCCACCGCCGCACCTTCTCGGAGCGGGCCAGCAGCCAGGCGACGAGCAGGGCGGTCACGGCGTACCCCATCAGCACGTCCCAGGCGAAGACGAACACGAAGTGCACGGTGCCCTCGACGAAGAGGAACGCGGCGCGCCGCGGGTAGCGGCCGGGCCAGGGGTCGCCGCGGCGCGCGGCGGAGTCGTACTGGATGGCGAGGCCCACCCCGAACAGGACCGTCAGCAGCGCCAGGAACTTGCCGTCCGCGAGGAAGCGGAACACGTTCTCGGCGATGTTCGCGGCGGAGGGGTCGCCGATCGGGTCGGGCACCCGCATCCCGCCCTGGAGCACGCCCCACTCCGAGCCGGGGGAGGCGAAGATCCACACGTTGGTCATGAGCGTGCCGAGGACGGCGGCGCCGCGCAGGACGTCCAGGAGGGGGAGCCGGGCGGTCTTCCGGACCACCGGGGCGAGCAGGGTGTCGGCCATGACTCCAGCGTCCCGGCGCGCGCGGCCCCGTACGTCCTGCGGGCGGACGAGGGAGCCGTACATCCTTCGACGGAGGGCGGGGGGCCGGTCGTCGTCCTTCATCGACGCAGGGCGGGGCGGGCCGTCGTCCGCATCCTGGACCCGGCCACGGCTTGCACCTCTGTTGTATCTATCCTGTGCCCATGCGTGCCGCCACCCCTGCCTCCACCACGCCCGCCTCCTCCCCCACCACGCCCGCGACCGCCGCCGACCGCGTCTACCGGCACGTCAAGCAGGGCGTGCTCGACCGCCGCTACGAAGGCGGCACCCTCCTGACCGAGGGCGAACTCGCCGAGGCCGTCGGGGTGTCCCGCACGCCGGTCCGCGAGGCACTGCTGCGGCTGGAGACCGAGGGGCTGCTGAAGCTGTACCCGAAGAAGGGCGCGCTGGTCCTGCCGGTCTCCGCGCAGGAGATCAACGACGTGCTCGAAACCCGGCTGCTCGTCGAGGAGTTCACCGTGCGCAGGGCGGTGCCCGCGCCACCCGGCCTGCTGGACCGGCTCGCCGCGCTGCTCGACGAACAGCGCCGGCACGCCGCCGAGGGCGACCTCGCCGCGATGATGGCCGCCGACCGGGGCTTCCACGCCGAGATCGTGCGCAGCGCCGGCAACCAGATCCTGTGCCGCCTCTACGACCAACTCCGCGACCGGCAGCTGCGGATGGGCGTGGCCGTGCTGCACGCCCACCCCGACCGGCTGGAGCGCACGCTCGCCGAGCACGCCGAGATCCTGGACGCGCTGCGGGCCGGGGACGCGGACACGGCGGCCGCCGCGGTCCGCGGGCACATCGGGCGGGTCGAGGCGCTGGTGCGGCGGGGGCCCGGTCGATGACCGCCCCGCACCTGGTCAAGGACCCTCCCGGCGGGAGGAAGGCCGTAGCCGTCTGGTCCATCGGCGTCGCCGTCTACTTCGTGGCGGTGATCTTCCGTACCAGCCTGGGCGTGGCCGGTCTCGACGCCGCCGACCGCTTCCACGTCAACGCCTCGGCGCTGGCCGCCTTCTCCCTGCTCCAGCTGCTCGTCTACGCGGGCATGCAGATACCCGTGGGCCTGATGGTCGACCGGCTCGGCACCAAGAAGGTGCTGACGCTGGGCGCGGTCCTCTTCACCGCGGGCCAGCTCGGCTTCGCGCTCTCGCCGTCCTACGGGATGGCGCTCGCCGCCCGGGCCCTGCTGGGCTGCGGCGACGCCATGACCTTCATCTCGGTGCTGCGGCTCGGCACCCGGTGGTTCCCGGCCCGGCGCGGGCCGCTGATGGCCCAGCTGGCCGGGCTGGTCGGCATGGCGGGCAACCTCGTCTCCACGCTCGTCCTCGCGCCCGTCCTGCACGGCGTCGGCTGGACCGCGGCCTTCGCGGGGAGCGCGGTGGCGGGGCTGGTGGTCCTGGTGCCGCTGGTGCTGTTTCTGCGGGACCACCCGGAGGGCCACGGGCCGGCGCAGCCCGCGCCGCGGCGCACGGGGGTTTCCGGAACCTCTGGAACCTCTGGAACTGCCGGGGCTTCCGGGGGGTTCGTACGCCGCCAGATCCGGGAGTCCTGGGCCGAACCCGGCACCCGGCTCGGCCTGTGGGTGCACTTCACCACGCAGTTCCCGGCGATGGTGTTCCTGCTGCTGTGGGGGATGCCGTTCCTGATCGAGGCGCAGGGGCTGTCGCGGACCACCGCGGGCGGACTGCTGACGCTGGTCGTCGCCTCGAACATGGCGCTCGGGCTGGTCTACGGCCAGATCGTCGGCCGCCGTCAGTCCTCACGGATCCCGCTCGCCCTCGGCACGGTCGGGCTCACGGCCCTCCTCTGGGCGGCGGTCCTCGTCCACCCCGGCGACCGGGCGCCCATGTGGCTGCTGGTCACGCTGTGCCTGGTCCTCGGCACCTGCGGCCCCGCGTCGATGATCGGCTTCGACTTCGCCCGCCCGGCCAACCCGCCCGAGCGCCAGGGCACCGCCTCGGGGATCACGAACATGGGCGGCTTCATCGCGTCGATGACCACGCTGCTGGCGGTGGGGGTCCTGCTGGACGCGACCGGGGACAACTACCGCATCGCGTTCTCCACGGTCTTCGTCCTCGAAGCGGTGGGCATCACCCAGATCCTGCGCCTGCGCCCGCGCGCACTGGCCCGGGAGGCGGCCCGCAACCGCCTCGCGATCCCCGCCCAGACGCCCGCCCAGACGCCCGTACAGGCACCCGCACGGACGCCCGTACCGGAAGCGGAACCGGAGCCGGTGTCCGGTGCGTGTCCCCTGCCGGAAACAGCCGGGCGCGAGGCGCAGTAGGGCCGCAGCCCCGCGGGGCGAGCGGCGTCGGGAGGGGGAACTGCCGGAGATGTGGACGAAAGTGTCCGCCGCCGCCGTGCCTGCGGTGGAGAGGTTCGACTGGTTCAACGACGTCGTCGCCAGCGCGCTGATGCCGACCGCGCTCAGCAGCGAACGGTCCGCCGACTTCCAGGCGGAGGCGGCCGTGCTGGACATCGGCGCCGCGCAGGTCTCCTCCTTCGAGTACTCCCACGTACGGTCGCGCCGCACCCCCGCACTCATCCGGCGGGGGGACCCGGAGCAGTACCAGCTGGCGCTGCTGACCCGCGGCCGGATGTGGATGTCCCAGTGCGGCAGCGACGCCGAACTCGCCCCCGGCGACATGATCCTGTGGGACACCTCGCACCCCTTCGAGGCCGACTGCCGCGCCGGTAACGGCACGCTCAGGGCCCTGGTCGTCCAGCTGCCGAGGACCGCCCTGCCCCTGCGGGCCGGCAGGATCGACACGCTGCTCGGCCGACGCATCGGCGCGGACATCGGCATGGGGGCCGTCCTGGCGCGGTTCATCGCCTCGCTCGGAGCGCACGGCTCCGAATGCGCGCCGCAGGAGCTGCGCCGGATGGGCACGGTGGCGATCGAACTGGCCGCCGCGTGCCTCGCCCAGCGCGTCGACGCGTACGGGGAACTCCCCGCCGAGACCCGCGCCCGCGCCCTGCGCGAGCGGATCGACGCCTTCGTCGAGCACAACCTGGGCGACCCCGCGCTCACCCCGGGCCTGATCGCCGCCGCGCACGGCATCTCCGTACGGGCCCTGCACGCGCTGTTCCGCACGGAGCCGGAGAGCGTCGCGGCCACCGTCCGGCGCCGCCGCCTGGAGCGCTGCCGCGCCGACCTGGCCCGCCCCGAACTGGCCGGCCGCCCCGTCCACGAGATTGCCGCCCGCTGGTGCTTCGCCAACGCCCCGGCCTTCAGCCGCGCCTTCCGCGGCGCGTACGGGATCAGCCCCACCGATTTCCGCCGCGCCGCGGCGCGGGACCGGTTCAGCCCCTCCGGCGTGTGAGGAGCGGGTCCGGGGCGGAGCCCCGGGTCCCGGCGAAGCCCGGCTTCGCCGTGACCGGGGCAGCCCTACGGAGTCACGGCGAACTGCGTCAGGATGGCCTCCGCCAGGTCCGCGTCGCCCTCCACCTTCACCCGGTCCGCGACGGTGTGCGCGCGCACCCGCCCCGCCGCCAGCCGGACGTACGTCTCCCAGTCCAGCGCCAGCGTCACGGCCGGGCCCAGCGACGGCGCCTTGTCCACCGTCCCGCGGCCCTCCGCGTCCACCCGCACCGTCCGCATGAACTCCAGCGGACCGTGCACGTCGATCACCACCGCCGAGTTCGCCGGCGCCCCGGCCCGCTTCGCCACCACCTTCGGCAGCCCGGCCAGCAGGATGTCGCGCGCCACGTACGCACCCGGCGCGTCCCAGTTCCCCGGCGCCCCCAGCGCCGCCCGCAGGTCCTGCTCGTGGACCCACACGTCGAACGCCCGCAGGCGCAGCGCGTCCTCCAGGGTCACCTGTTCGCCCAGCGGCCCCCGCACCATCGTGGCCGGATCCCGCTTCTCGTTCCGCAGCTGCCGCGAGCGCCGGATGACGGTGTACTCCAGCTCCGAGGTCATCTCCGGCGCGGTGTGGTGACGCCGTACGTCGACCTGCACCTCCATGTACCGGCTGAACTCGTCCACCACGTGCCGCAGGTCCCTCGCCACCGTGTGGATCGGCCGCGGGTCCCCGAGCTGCTCGCATTCGATGCCGATGATGTGTGACACGACGTCACGGACCGACCAGCCGGGACACGGCGTCGCCCGGTTCCACTCGCCCTCCGTCAGGGGGAGGACCAGCTCGGATATCGCCTCGATGGAGTGCGTCCACGCGTCGGCATAGGGTTGGAGGCTGGGATGCGGATGGACGGTCAACGGGACCCCTCGCGGTGCTGTTCAGTGGCGCGTTTCGGAAGCAGTGGATTCAGTTTCCAAAACTACGCTGCCGGTGAGCACCCCGGCAGTGCTTTCGTGTGACGATCGTAGGCCCGAGTTGACGGCTTGAACGCCAGGACGGTGGTAGTGTGCGCGCCTCGCTGATCCAAATCGCAGTGAACGAGGGCGAGTCGGTGTCATCCCGACGCGCCCGCGTGGCCGAGCTCGTACGGGAACAGGCGGGCTCGGACCTCGTCGTCCTCCCGGAGCTGTGGCCGGTCGGCGCCTTCGCCTACGAGCAGTTCGAGACCGAGGCCGAGCCGCTGGACGGCCCCACCTACGAGGCCATGTCCAAGGCCGCGCGCGACGCCGGGGTCTGGCTGCACGCGGGCTCGGTCGTGGAGCGCGCGGGCGACGGCTCGCTCTACAACACCGCCCTCGTCCTCTCCCCGGCGGGCGAGCTGGCCGCCACCTACCGCAAGATCCACCGCTTCGGCTTCGACCAGGGCGAGGCGGTGCTCATGTCCGCCGGCGAATCCCTGACCACGGTGGAACTGCCGGAGCAGACCCTCGGCATCGCCACCTGCTACGACCTGCGCTTCCCGGAACTGTTCCGCGGCCTGGTCGACGCCGGCGCCACCACCCTGGTCGTCGCGGCGGGCTGGCCCGCGCGACGCCGGTCGCACTGGACCCTGCTCAACCGGGCGCGCGCCGTGGAGGACCAGTCGTACGTCCTGGCGTGCGGGCTGGCCGGCACCCACGCGGGCGTCGAACAGGCCGGTCACAGCCTGGTGGTGGACCCGTGGGGCGAGGTCCTGGCGGAGGCCGGCCCCGGCGAGGAGGTCCTCACCGTCGACCTGGACCCGGCCAAGGTTCCCGAGACCCGCGCCCAGTTCCCGGCCCTGAAGGACCGCCGCCTGGGCCGCTGATCCGCTGACCGGCTGATCCGCTGCCCCGGTCAGCCGGTGTGGAACCAGGACCAGATCGCGAGCGCGGTGGGCACCGGGCACGCCAGGGCGCCCAGGAGGAGCAGACGGCTCGCCGGGGCCAGCCGGCGGACTCCGGGAGCGAAGGCCAGGGCGGTGAGCGCCGCGGCGGCGCCCGCCACGACCAGGGCGACGCGCAGGACGAGACCTCCGACCGGGCCCCCGGCCGCCGCCATCCAGACGACGGCGATGCCGAAGAGGCTGGCCAGCCAGGCGAGCGAAAGGAAGGTGGCCGTCCACAGCAGGGCCGCGAGCACGGTGACGACGGGCCGCTCCCTGGGGACGGGCCTCGTCGGCTGCCACGGGCCGTACAAGGCCGCGTACGTGCTGGGGTTCACCGTGGGTTCCTTCCGTGGGGACGTGCACCATCCTCGCGTCCGGCCCGCCGCCACGGCATGAGTGCGCGTGCTCATTTCCCGGTGGGCCCGTACTCACGCGGGCCCGTACTCACGCGGGCCCGTACTCACGCGGGCCCGTACTCACGCGGGCCGGTACCCACGCGGGGCACGGAGGCGGGCACCGGCACGGAGGCGGGCCCCGGCACGGCCTAGAGGTCGTCCTCCCGCTCCTTCTCCGCCATCCGGATCACGCACACCGCGACCGCGACCAGCAGCGCCGCGTCCGCCTCCTCCCGGACCACGTCCACCGCGTACGTCTCGCGGACCCGGTACCACTGCCGCGAGATCAGCGCGAGCAGCTCCCCGTCGTACTCGACCTTGAACTCCCGGTCCAGGATCCGCCCGCTCACATCGAGCTCGGTGCCCTCGGCCATGGTCACGCGGAAGTGGTTGCGCAGCAGCGAGAACCGCTTGCGGCGGATCACCGCGAGCCGCCGGTCGTCCCGCTCCAGGGTCATGGCGTCGCGGAAGACGAGCAGCTTCTCCCGCAAGGTGATCAGGATCCGCCCGTCCGGGTCCTTCAGCTCCAGCGTGTCCCGGAACCGCAGCGCCTTCCCGTCGACGAGGAAGGCGTGCCGGCCGTCCTCGTCCTCGATCCAGTAGTCGTCCCCGATGGCCAGCAGTTTGTCCCGTACGAGGTATTTCATGCGCTGATCAGTGCCCGCGATAGGTTGGCGCCATGCCTCTGCTCTTCGTGACCGATCTGGCCTACCCGGCGCGCGGCCGCCGCTACTGCGACGAGGACATATTCCTCACCTCCCGGCTGCGGGCCGCCGGCTTCGAGCTCGCCCTGTGCCACCCCGCCGACGCGGAGGCGCTCCTCCCCCTGGGCTTCGACGCCGTGATCGTCCGCAACAGCGGCCCGGTCCTGCACTACCAGCAGGCCTACGACTCCTTCCGCGCCGCCGCCCTCGCCGCCGGCACCCCGGTCTACAACCCGCTCACCGGCCGCGCCGACATGGCGGGCAAGCAGTACCTCCTCGACCTGACGGCCGCCGGCTACCCGGTCATCCCGACGATCGACGACCCGGCGCGGCTCCCGGAGCTGCCGCAGGTCCCCTCCTACGCGGTCAAGCCGAAGCAGGGCGCCGACTCCATCGGCCTCACCTTCACGGCGGCCCCGACGGGCCCCGCGGGCGAGATCCTCATCCAGCCGCGCATCGACTTCACGTACGAGGTGTCCTTCTACTTCGTCGACGACGCCTTCCAGTACGCCCTCTACGCGCCCGACCCGGCCCGCCGCTGGGAGCTGAGCCCCTACGCGCCGACCGACGCGGACCTGGCCTTCGCCCGCGCCTTCATCGAGTGGAACACCCTCGACCACGGCATCCAGCGCGTGGACGCCTGCCGGGCGCCGTCCGGCGAACTGCTGCTCGTCGAGCTGGAGGACCTGAACCCGTACCTCTCCCTGGACCTCCTCCCGGCGCAGGTGCAGGACGCCTTCGTCGCGGCCCTCACCACATCCCTCCACTCCTTCCTCAGCGCCCACGCCTGATGTCAGACCCGGCTGCCAGGCTTTCCCCATGGACAAGCAGACGTTCTGGCAGCTGATCGAGACGGCCCGCGCGGACGCGGCGGCGCACGAGGTGGCCCCGCGCGCGGCGGAACTCCTGGCGGGTTTCCCGGAAGCGGAGATAGCCGCGGCCCAGCAGGTGCTGTGGGACCTGCTGGCGGAGTCCTACCGCAGCCCGCTCTGGGCCGCGGCCTACGTGATCAACGGCGGCTGCTCGGACGACGGCTTCGACTACTTCCGCGGCTGGCTCCTCACCCAGGGCCGGGCGACCTTCGACGCGGCCCTGGCCGACCCGGACTCCCTGGCGGCCCACCCGGCGGTCCGCGAGGCCGCGGCGGAGGGCCTGGAGCTGTGGGACGAGGAGGCCCTCTCGATCGTCTGGACGGCCTACGAGACGGCCACCGGCCGCGAACTCCCGGCGGACTCCTTCACCATCGGCTACCCGCCCCTGGACCCGTCCTGGGACTTCGACTTCGACGACGAGGAGCAGGTCACGACCCGCCTGCCCCGCCTGAGCGCCCTTTTCGACTACTCGTAGCGGTACAGCAGCGACTCGCGCTCCTGCTGCCGGATCTCCTCGATCGTCAGACCGGGGAGGTCCAGGTGGGAGAGCGTGACCTCGGCGGAGCTCGGGGCGGCGTCCTCGTCGAGCCACTGCCCGGGCTTCCACGCGCTGCCGCGCAGCAACGCCTTCGGACAGTGCTGATAGGCCTCCTCGACGCCCACCACGATCGCGCTGCGCGGAGCCTTGCCGACGGAGGTCAACTGCTCCAGCAGGCGCGGATCGTCGGAGACGCAGGCCCTGCCGTTCACGCGCAGGGTGGTGGCCCGGCCGGGGATGACGAAGATCAGCCCGGCGCGGCCCGTCTCCACGATGTTGTGGCAGGTGTCGAGCCGCTTGTTGCCGGTGGCGTCGGGAACGGCGAGGGTGAACTCGTCCAGGACGGCGACGAATCCGGGCGGACCGCCGCGGGGTGTCACATCGCAGTGCCCGTCGGCGCCGGCGCTGGCGATGAACACCAGCGACGACCGCCCGATGACGGCGCGGGCGACATCGTGGATCCGGTCCACGCTCTTGCGCCGGGCCGCCTCACCGGGCTCGCCGTACAGCTCGCGCAACCGGTCCGCGCTCCGCACGGCAGTGGCGTTCACGGCATCGAATATCCGCCCGCTCGGCGGCGTAGTGGCTGTCACGTACACGCACGCTACCGGCTCCCGGCTACCGGCGATCTAGAACCTGCTGGTGTCGAGCTCGATCCCGAACGGCTCGGGCAACCGCACCGCCGTCCCGAAGGGATGCGGCCCGTCCACCTTGGTGTATCCAAGCCGCCCGGGCCCGGCGAACAGCGTGACGGTCTTCTCCATCCGGTCGACCAGCAGATACAGCGGCGCCCCGTACTCGGCGTACCGCTTGCGCTTGACGACGCGGTCGGTCTCGGCGTTCGACTCGGAGGTCACCTCGACGACCAGCAGCGTCTGGTCGGGTACGAGTGCCCCTCCGCCGTACGTGAGTTCCTCGGGGACGACTGCGATGTCGGGCACGTACCAGTTGGACGATCCCGGCAGATCGAGGTTGCCCGAGCCTTCCACACAGCCGAGCTCGTCCACCCGGGCTTCGATCTGGCGCCGCACGAGCTTGGCAGTCCGCTCGTGATCCCAGTTTGGTGTCACGGTGGCGATGACCCCTTCGACGATCTCAGTGCGGTCCCCGCTGTGGTGCTGGATGGCGTACTTGAGGGCGTGCTCGGGATCGATGCCCTCGCCGTACTCGTGCGCGGTGGTCATTGCGGACGACTCCTTCGCTGCCTACGGTCAGGCTCCCACGTGTGCCGTCCGCTCGTCGTCCCCCTTGCGGGTGCACATGGACCTGTGATCCGGCGTCCATGCGCGAGTGGCAAGCTTGAAGCATGAACGATGTCGCCCCGGCGCACACCCCCGCGCCCGCGCCCCGACGTGCCCGTGTCCGTGCCCCCGAGCTGATCGGCAAGGGTGGCTGGCTGAACACCGGAGGCAAAGAGCTCACCCTCGCCAGCCTGCGAGGTAAGTGCGTTATTGTCGATTTTTGGACGTTTTGCTGTATTAACTGCTTGCACGTCCTCGACGAGCTGCGCGAGCTGGAGGAGAAGCACCGCGACACCGTCGTCATGATCGGTGTGCACTCGCCGAAGTTCGTGCACGAGGCCGAGCACTCCGCCGTCGTCGATGCCGTCGAGCGGTACGAGGTGCACCACCCCGTGCTGGACGATCCCGAGCTCGCGACCTGGAAGCAGTACGCCG
Source organism: Streptomyces sp. NBC_01294 (assembly GCF_035917235.1). Taxonomy (NCBI): domain Bacteria; kingdom Bacillati; phylum Actinomycetota; class Actinomycetes; order Kitasatosporales; family Streptomycetaceae; genus Streptomyces; species Streptomyces sp. NBC_01294. The sequence goes on along the minus strand of NZ_CP108423.1, from coordinate 3,934,489 downwards.
TACGGGCCTGGCCCACGCTCGTCGTGATCGACCCCGAGGGGTACATCGTCGCCCAGCACGCCGGCGAGGGGCACGCCCACGCCATCGCGCGGCTGGTGGAGGAGCTGGGGGCCGAGCACGAGGCCAAGGGGACGCTGCGGCGCGGGGACGGGCCGTACGTGCCGCCCGAGCCGGTCGCGACCGACCTGCGGTTCCCCGGGAAGGCGCTGCTGCTGCCGAGCGGGAACCTGCTCGTGTCGGACACCACCCGGCACCAGCTCGTCGAGCTGAACGAGGACGGGGAGAGCGTCGTACGGCGCATCGGGAGCGGAATCCGCGGTTTCACCGGGGACAGCTTCAGCGAGCCGCAGGGGCTGGCGCTGCTGCCCGACGGCCGGGTGGTCGTCGCCGACACCGTCAACCACGCGCTGCGCACCTACGACCCGGCCACCGGGACGGTGGAGACCGTCGCCGGGACCGGGCGGCAGTGGTGGCAGGGGTCGCCGACCTCCGGGCCCGCGCTGGAGGTGGACCTGTCGTCGCCGTGGGACGTGGCCTGGTGGCAGGGCAAGGTGTGGATCGCCATGGCCGGTGTGCACCAGCTGTGGACGTGGGATCCGGCGGACGGAACCGTCGAGGTCGCGGCCGGCACCACCAACGAGGGGCTGCACGACGGGCCCGCCGCCGAAGCCTGGTTCGCCCAGCCCTCGGGGCTCGCGGCGGCCGGGGACCGGCTGTGGATCGCCGACTCCGAGACCAGCGCCCTCCGCTACGTGCAGGACACCCCCGACGGCTACGTCGTCACGTCCGCCGTCGGGACCGGACTGTTCGACTTCGGGCACCGGGACGGGGACGCGGGCCAGGCCCTGCTCCAGCACCCGCTCGGCGTGACCGCGCTGCCCGACGGCTCGGTCGCGGTGAGCGACACGTACAACCACGCCCTGCGCCGCTACGACCCGGCCACCGGGCAGGTCTCGACCCTGGCCACGGATCTGCGCGAGCCCAGCGACGCCGTGCTGGTCGGCGACGACATCGTGGTCGTCGAGTCCGCCCGGCACCGGCTGACCCGGCTGCGGCTCCCGGAGGAGGCGGTACGGGTGGCCGCGGTCGCCCACCGTACGCAGCGGGCCGCCACCGACGTGGCGCCCGGCACGCTCCGCCTCGACGTGGTCTTCCAGGCGCCGACCGGCCAGAAGCTGGACACCCGCTACGGTCCGTCGACCCGCCTGCTGGTCTCCTCGACCCCGCCCGAGCTGCTGGCGACGGGCGAGGGCGCCGGGACCGACCTGTTCCGGGAGCTGGCGCTGAACCCGGACGTCACCGAGGGCGTGCTGCACGTCTCCGCGATGGCGGCGTCCTGCGACGACGACCCGTCCAACGAGTACCCGGCCTGCCACGTCCACCAGCAGGACTGGGGCGTGCCCGTCCGCGTCACCGCCGACGGCGCCTCCCGGCTGCCCCTCGTCCTCGCCGGGATGGACGACGAGGGGTAACACCCACAACCACGGCCACAACCACGGCCACAACCACGGCCACAACCACGGCCACAACCACCGTCACGGCTGCCGCGCGGCAGCCGTGACGGCTCAGCCCTCCAGGAAGGCCACCAGGGAGTTCGCCAGCAGGAACGGGTCGTCCGCGCCGCACAGTTCGCGCGCGCTGTGCATCGAGAGGATCGCGACGCCGATGTCCACGGTCTGAATGCCGTGGCGGGCGGCCGTGATCGGGCCGATCGTGGTGCCGCACGGCATCGAGTTGTTGGAGACGAAGGTCTGCCACGGCACGCCGGCCCGCTCGCACGCGCTCGCGAACACCGCGCGCCCGCTGCCGTCCGTCGCGTACCGCTGGTTGACGTTGACCTTCAGGATCGGGCCGCCGTTGACCCGCGGGTGGTGCGAAGGGTCGTGCCGCTCCGCGTAGTTGGGGTGGACGGCGTGCCCGGTGTCCGAGGACAGGCAGATGGTGCCGGCGAAGGCCCGCGCACGGTCCTCGTACGTGCCCCCGCGTGCGAAGACTGAACGTTCCAGCACGTTCCCCAGCAGCGGGCCGTCCGCGCCCGTGTCCGACTGCGAGCCGTTCTCCTCGTGGTCGAAGGCGGCCAGTACGGGGATGTGGTCGAGCTTCCCGGCGGCGGACACCGCCACCAGCGCGGCGATCCCCGCGTGCACCGACAGCAGGTTGTCCATCCGCGGGCCGGCCACCAGCTCGCGGTCGCGGCCCAGGTACGAGGGCGGCTCGATGGAGTGGACCATCAGGTCCCAGCCGGCCACCGAGCCCTGGTCCAGGCCCTCTTCCTCCTCCAGGAACGCGATCAGGTCGCCCTCCTGCACGTCGCCCAGACCCCAGATCGGCTGCATGTGCCGCTGCTTGTCGAGCTTGAGGCCGTCGGTGTTCACCGACCGGTCCAGGTGCACGGCCAGTTGGGGCACGCGCAGCAGCGCGCGGTCCACGTTCACCAGGCGCTCACTGCCGTCGCGCAGGGTCAACCGCCCGGCCAGGCCCAGGTCGCGGTCGAGCCAGGTGTTGAGCAGGGTGCCGCCGTAGATCTCGACGGCGATCTGCCGCCAGCCCTGCGAGCCCGTGTCCGGCAGCGGCTTGACCCGCAGGTTGGGCGAGTCGGTGTGCGCGCCGACGATCCGGAACGGGGTGTGCGCGACCGCGCCTTCGGGGACGTACCAGGCGATGAGCGCACCGCCGCGGAGCACGAACCTGCCCCCGGTGCCCGCATCCCAGGCGTCCGTTTCCGACACCTGCCTGAAGCCTGCCTTCTCCAGCCGCTCCGCCGCGTTGGCCACGGCGTGGTACGGCGACGGACTGGCCGTCAAAAAGGTCATCAGATCGTCGGTGTGGCCGCGGTCGAAGCGGGCGGGAGAGCTCATGTGGTTCACCTTAACGACGGTCGTGTTCGTCATGGCCGGACTGCGAGGGATGGCCGGAGGTCGAGGCCGCACGGTGGGTGATCTGCGGTCCCGTCGGTTTTCAGCCCGGCGGGCGCTCGAATCGGCGCTGCAACTGCCTGCGCTCGCCCCGGCGGATGCGCGGGAGCATCTCCGGGGTCTGCGGGGAGCGCTGCGCGCGTCTCTTGCGTCCGGCGCAGAAGATACAGGCCTCGCCGGGGGGCGCGTCGGGGTCGATGGGAGCGCCGGGGTGCTCGGAGCAGCCCGAGGCGTTCCGCGGCCGGGACAGCTCGCGGGCGACGATGAAGGCGCGGTGCAGGTCGTCGGCCATCTGCACGAAGTGGTCGGGGGGTGAGGACAGCGAGAGGTGGAAGCGGCGGTCCTCGACCGTGCGCAGGCAGTCGCGCAGGGCCTGGAGGGTGTACGGGGGCTCCGGGACGGGATAGCCCAGCCGGCGCTGTTCCCCGGCGGGGGCCGCGGCGGCGGCCCGGGCGCCCTGGGAGCGCAGGCCGAGGCGGCGCCGGTCGTTGCAGATGAGGCAGCGGCCCCAGCCCTCGGGGGCCTCGGGGTCGAGGGCGCCGTTGGGGTGCTCGGCGCAGCCGGTGTAGCTCTTGGCGGGGGCGAGGCCGGCGGCGGTCTGGAAGGCGATGTAGAGCGCGTCGGCCACGCCGTCGTACTCGGCGGGGTGGGCGCCGTCGTACAGCTCCCGGAGGTGGTCGCCGAGGCTGCCCAGGGTGGCCTGCAGCTCCTTGAGGGCGTACGGCCGCCCGGTGGGGACGGAATACCCCCTGCTGTGCTGCTGCTCCTGTGGACTCATGCCTACGAGCGTCCCACGAACCACCGACAAGACGGGAACGCGCCCGTCGCACAGGCCGGTGGCCGGGGCCCCCGGAGGGGTCCCGGCCACTGTGCGTGCACCGCGTGCGTGTGACGGGCGGGGCGGGCGGGCGCAGCCTAGAAGGCGGCCTCGTCGAGCTCCATGAGGGAGTTGTCGACGGCCTCGGCCAGCGCGCGCTGGACCGAGACGCCCGGGAGGATCTCGGCCGCGAAGAACTTCGCGGCGGCGATCTTGCCGGTGTAGAAGGGGACGTCCTTCGCGGAGGCGCCTCCCAGCTTCTCGGCGGCCACGGCGGCGCCCTTGAGCAGCAGGTATCCGACGACCACGTCACCGGAGGCCATCAGCAGGCGGGTGGTGTTCTGGCCGACCTTGTAGATGTTCTTGACGTCCTCGCCGGTGGCGGTGAGGTCGACGATCATCTGGCCGACGATGGCCTCCAGGTCGACGGCGGCCTTGGCGAGCGCGTCGCGGGCGCCGGCCAGCTCCTCGCCGCCGACGGCCTCGGCCAGGAACTTCTTGATCGTCTCGGAGAGGATGTTCAGCGAGGCGCCCTGGTCGCGGACGATCTTCCGGAAGAAGAAGTCCTGGCCCTGGATGGCCGTGGTGCCCTCGTAGAGGGTGTCGATCTTGGCGTCGCGGATGTACTGCTCGATCGGGTACTCCTGCAGGTACCCGGAGCCGCCGAAGGTCTGCAGGGACTGCGCGAGCTGCTCGTAGGACTTCTCCGAGCCGTAGCCCTTGACGATCGGCAGGAGCAGGTCGTTCAGGCCGATCTCGGCGGAGGCGTCCTGGCCCGCGGCCTGCTTGACCTGGATCTCGTCCTGGACGCTGGCGGTGTGCAGGACGAGGGCGCGCATGCCCTCGGCGTACGCCTTCTGCGTCATGAGCGAGCGGCGCACGTCGGGGTGGTGCGTGATGGTGACCTTGGGCGCGGTCTTGTCCATGAAGTTCGCCAGGTCCGGGCCCTGCACGCGCTCCTTGGCGTACTCCAGCGCGTTGAGGTAGCCGGTGGAGAGGGTGGCGATGGCCTTCGTGCCGACCATCATGCGGGCGAACTCGATGATCATGAACATCTGGCGGATGCCGTCGTGCTTGTCACCGATCAGCCAGCCCTTGGCGGGGTGCTGGTCGCCGAAGGTCATCTCGCACGTGTTGGAGGCCTTGAGGCCCATCTTGTGCTCGACGTTCGTGGCGTAGACGCCGTTGCGCTCGCCCAGCTCGCCGGTCTCCCAGTCGAAGTGGAACTTCGGGACGAGGAAGAGGGACAGGCCCTTGGTGCCGGGGCCGTGGCCCTCGGGGCGGGCGAGGACGTAGTGGAGGATGTTCTCCTCCATGTCGTGCTCACCGGACGTGATGAAGCGCTTCACGCCCTCGATGTGCCAGGAGCCGTCCGCCTGCTGGATCGCCTTGGTGCGGCCGGCGCCGACGTCCGAGCCGGCGTCCGGCTCGGTGAGGACCATGGTGGAGCCCCAGCGCTTCTCGACGGCTATCTGCGCGACCTTCTTCTGCGCCTCGTTGCCCTCTTCGTGGAGGATGCCGGCGAACGCCGGGCCGGAGGAGTACATCCAGATGGCCGGGTTCGAGCCGAGCAGGAGCTCCGCGTAGGCCCAGATGAGGGAGCGGGGCGAGGTGGTGCCGCCGATCTCCTCGGGCAGGCCCAGGCGCCAGTACTCGGAGTCCATGAAGGCTTCGTAGCTCTTCTTGAAGGAGGCCGGGACGGGCGCGGTGTTGGTGGCCGGGTCGAAGACCGGCGGGTTGCGGTCGGCGTCCTCGAAGGAGGCGGCCAGCTCGTTCTCGGCGAGGCGGGCCAGCTCGGACAGGACGCTCTTGGCGGTCTCGGTGTCCATCTCCTCGAACGGACCGGTGCCGTACTGCTTGTCGCGGCCGAGCACCTCGAAGAGGTTGAACTCGATGTCGCGGAGATTCGACTTGTAGTGCCCCATGGCGACGGCTCCGTTAAGGCTCGGGGAGACAGGTTCCTCGTACATACCAATCGGTAACAACATGATGCTACCCGCCGGTAATAACGGCAACCCTTCCGAGCCGACTGTGACCAGGGTCAAAGCTCGCACCAGACCGTCTTGCCGTCCGGGCCCTGCGTGACCCCCCATCGCAGGGCCACGGCGTCGAGCAGGGCGAGGCCGCGCCCGGACTCTTCGGTTCCGCCCGCCTGCCGCAGTACGGGCCACGCGCGCGGATCGGGATCGGTGAGCTCGACCCGCGTACGGGCTGCCCTTCCGGTCCCGGTGACGCGCAGGGTGACGGCGGTGCCCTCGCCGAGGTGGGTGATCACGTTGGCCAGCAGCTCGCTGACGCAGAGCTCGGCGTCGGGGCAGGCTTCGGCGTCCCCGAGGTGCTCGCGCACGGCGTGGCGGGCGAGGGGGACGGCCTTGGGGACGGCGAGCAGCCGGATGGTGAGGGCGTTCACCGGCCGCCGGCCAGGGCGACGGCGAGCTTCTGGGCCGTGGCGGCGTTGCAGTTGCCGAGGGTGATGAGGGGCGGGGAGTCGTACCGCCCTGCGTAGGAGAGGAGCTGGAGGTCCATCGAGGGCAGGGTGATCCCGTGCGCCGAGAGGGCGGCGCGCAGCGCGTCGAGGGCCTCGATGGCCTTGCGGTCGTTGGGGTGGTCGCTCATGGGGGCGCCTACCGTTCCTGTGCGGAGTGTGACGAAGTCCTCACAGACTGGCGTGGGTCGGCATACCGTGGGAAGGGTTTCGGGCTCCACAGTGCGAGGTGTGGAAGGCGGGCGGTTGTGGCCGCGAGTAAGGACATTGACGGCTCCGAGAGTGTTCCGGCCTTCTATGGCACGGAACTGCGCTGGAGGCGGGAGGTGGCAGGCCTCACGCTTCAGCAGGCGGTGGAAGGCAGCTTCTACGGGGTCAGCTACCTGAGCGAGATCGAGCGCGCTCAGCGCCGGATGCCGGTGGATCTGGCCCGGCACGTGGATCAGGTGCTGCGGACGGACGGCTTCTTCGAGCGGCGCTGCGAGGACGTTCGGAAAGCCCGGAAGGGTGCGCACGCGGAGTACTTCGCGCCGGTCGCGGAGGCAGAGACGCGGGCGCGAACCATCGAGGAGTGGAACAGCGCGCTTGTTCCCGGTCTACTCCAGACCGAGTCGTACGCGCGCGCGGTCATCCGGTCCACGCACTCCCTGGACCTCAAGGAAGAGGTCGACGCGAAGATCAGTCAGCGCCTGGGGCGGGCCAAGCTCTTCGACGACCCGAAGAAGCCGGAGTACTGGGTCATCCTGCATGAGTCCGTGATTCGCGAACCGATCCTCCGACCGGCTGAGATGGCCGAACAACTAGACCGGATCGCCGCCCTGGCGGATCGCAGCCGCATCGTTCCACAGCTCATGCTGTGGAACGCGCCCACCCGGCCTTTCATGGAGCTCTCGCTCCTGTTCATGGAGTTCGATGACGAACCGCCGCTGATGTACACGGAGGGGCCGTACCACGGCCAGACGATCGACGATCCGGCCCTCGTGAGGCAGTACCGCAAGGCATACGATCTTCTCAGGGCCGCCGCCTTGCCGCCGGATGCGTCCCTCGCCAGGATCAAGGATGCGGCTGAGGATTACCGAAATGGCAAGCAACGGCACTGACTTCCGTACTGCTGTCTGGCGTAAGAGCAGCTACAGCAACGGCGATGGAGGGAACTGCGTCGAGGTCGCGGACGGCTTGGTCGGAGTTGTCCCCGTCCGGGACTCGAAGAGGCCGCACGGGCCCGTCGTGATCGTCGCGGCCGGCGCGTGGGTTCCGTTCGTACGGGCTCTGAAGGCCGGGGACCTCTCGGGCTGAGGCCACCGCCGGGCAGCGGTGGCCCGTACCCGCCGGTACGGCCTCGGCCACTCGGTAGGGTGGGCCGCATGTACGGCTACGACCAGAACCCGGGCGCCCAGCAGCAGGGCTACGCGCAGCAGCCCCCGCAGGGCTACGCGCAGCAGACGCCGCCGCTGTACCCCGAGCCGTCCCCGCCCTCCCTCGCGGACGCGGTACGGGCCTTCACCACCGGCTCGCTGTCCGCCGAGGACTTCCAGCAGATCTTCGCGACCTCGAAGGTCTATTGCCCGCGCGGCGAGACCCCCGGATTCCTGGCGCTGCACAACACGCAGCAGCCGGTCATCCCCATGTTCACCACGCTCAAGGAGCTGCGCCGGTACGCCGGCAAGGAGTCCAAGTACTTCGTGATCACCGGCGCGGAGGTGATCGACCTGCTGCCCACCGGGTACGGCTTCGTCCTCGACATGGAGGGCGACCACCGGATGGTCTTCGACGCGAAGGCGGTCGAGCAGATGGTCGACTTCGCCATGCGCCGCATGTACGGCTAGACGCTCCGGCTGAGCGCGGGGGCGGGCGCGATGCTGAGGGTGCACTTCACGGCAGAGGACCTGCTCAACGTCAGGTTCGCGAGCGAGCCGCTGCCGCTGGTGGAGCTGGCCATGGCGCTGGTCGCCTGGCAGCGCACCGACGAACCGGCGGTTTTCGGCCGCTGGCGCGGCCGCCTGGGCCAAGAGCTGCCGGCCCGGGTCCGGCCGTTGCTGGACCTGCTGCTGCCGGACGGCGACAACCCGGAGTTCGTCGAACCGTACGCGCGCACCCTGGAGGAGGGGCTCGTCGCCGTACGGGACGCGGGTGCGCTCCTCACCGCCGACGAGCTGGGCCGGGCCGTCGCCCGGGCCCCCGGCGCGGCGTCCCGGCTGCGCGCGCTGTGGGGGCAGGACCGCGAGGCGTGGGACCGGCTGGGCGGTGCGATCCGGGCCGGGCACGAGGTGGCCGTGGCCCCGCACTGGACGAGGATCCGCCAGTCCTTCCGGGCGGACGTGGCCTGGCGCACCCGGCTGCTGGCCGCGCACGGCATCAAGGCGTGCCTGGCCAGTACGCACCCGCGCGCCGCCTGGTCGGGCACCGTCCTGGAGGTCGACCGGCCGCCGCACTACGAGGTCCGGCTCGGCGGGCGCGGCCTGCTGCTGATGCCCTCGTCGTTCTGGACGGGGCGCCCGCTGATCGCGCGGGGCCCGGACGGCCCCGACGGGGCGTACCTGCTGCTGTACCCGGCGCTGACGCCGCTGCCGCTGGTCGGGCCGGGCCCCGCGCAGGGGGCGCTGGACGCGCTGCTGGGCCGGACCCGGGCGGCCGTGCTCCAGCTGCTGGTGCAGCAGCGCACGACCTCGGAGCTGGCCCGGGACCTCGACATCAGCCTGCCCTCGGTCTCCGAGCACACCCGGACGCTGCGCGCGGCCGGGCTGATCACCACGGAGCGCGACGGCAAGGCGGTCCTGCACTCGGTGACGGGCCTGGGCGTGGACCTGCTGCACAGCGGCGGCTGACGCACCCTTCGGTCCTGCCCGAAACCATCGCGGCCGTGGCCGGGGCTGCCGAGTATCGGTGCTGCGGGGGTGATGGCGCCGGGTACGGGGGTCCTGGCGGTGTCGCCCGCGCAGGTGTCCGGCGGAGAGCGGCGACCTCGGTCGTCGTTCTCGCCGTAACCGCAGGTCGGACCACCCAGGGCCCCGGGGGAAATTTCCCCCGGGGTTCCTCTGTTCTGCAGGTGTGGCAGAAAGTTCGAGTTTCAACTAAACTCGACGCAGAAGGAGGTCCTGACCATGCCCGCAGTGACTGTTGAGAACCCGTTGACGCTTCCGCGCGTGGCCGAGCCGCAGGCGGCCGTCCCCCGCAAGGTGCTCGCCGTCGTCTCCGCGCCCGGTGGCTTCGAGGGTGAGGGATTCCCGGTGCGCCGCGCGTTCGCCGGCATCAACTACCAGTACCTCGACCCGTTCATCATGATGGACCAGATGGGCGAGGTGGAGTACGCGCCGGGCGAGCCCAAGGGCACCCCCTGGCACCCGCACCGCGGCTTCGAGACCGTCACCTACCTGATCGACGGAACCTTCGTCCACCAGGACAGCAACGGTGGCGGCGGAGTCATCAACGGCGGCGACACCCAGTGGATGACCGCCGGGTCGGGCCTCCTGCACATCGAGGCCCCGCCGGAGTCCCTCGTCGTCAGCGGCGGGCTCTTCCACGGCCTCCAGCTGTGGGTGAACCTCCCTGCCTCCGACAAGATGATGCCCCCGCGCTACCAGGACATCGGCGGCGGCCAGGTCCAGCTGCTGACCACCCCGGACGGCGGCTCCCTGCTCCGTGTGATCGCCGGCGAGCTGGACGGCCACGAGGGTCCGGGCATCACCCACACCCCGATCACGATGATCCACGCGACCGTCTCGCCGGGCGCGCAGATCACCCTGCCGTGGCGCAAGGACTTCAACGCGCTGGCGTACGTCCTGGCCGGCCGCGGGTCCGTCGGCGAGGACCGCAGGCCCCTGCGGACCGGGCAGACGGCCGTCTTCGGCGAGGGCGGCTCGATCACGGTGCGGGCGGACGAGTCCCAGGACTCCAACGCCCCGGACCTGGAGGTCGTGCTCCTCGGCGGGCGCCCCATCCGGGAGCCGATGGCGCACTACGGGCCGTTCGTCATGAACAGCCAGCACGAACTGCAGCAGGCGTTCGACGACTTCCAGGCGGGCCGGCTGGGCACCATCCCGACCACCGCGCGGGAGCGGACCAAGTCGGCGGAACAGCACTCCTAGGACACGCGAAGGACAGGGCCCAGCGGCGCTAGCGGCGCAGGGCCTCGGCCGGTTCGGTACGCGAGGCCCGCCACGCCGGATAGAGGCCTGCCAGGACCCCGGTGACCAGTCCGATCAGCGGCGCCACGGCGACGGTGGCCGGCGACATCACCGGGGTCCAGTCGCGCAGGGCCGACACCGCGACCACGGTGAGCGTGCCGAGCGAGGTGCCGACCAGGCCGCCCACCGCGCCCTGGGCCGCGGACTCGGCCAGGAACTGGACCATGATGTGCCGGCCGCGCGCACCGAGCGCCCGGCGCAGGCCGATCTCCCCGGTCCGTTCCAGCACCGCCACCAGCGTGGTGTTGGCGATCCCCACCGCGCCTATGACGAGGCAGATCGCCGCCAGCAGCAGGAACAGCTGGTCCAGGTCGGTGGTGACCCCTGACCGCAGGGACCGCGGATCGGGCGGCGGTACGGGTGCCAGCCAGTCGGGATGGTCCGGGCGCAGGGCGGGCGGCAGCTCCCCGGCCACCTGGCGGGCCGCGCCCAGCTCGGTCACCACCAGCATCCGGGCCCGCTGGGAATTGTCCGGCGGCCCCCACAGCTTCTCGGCGGTCCGCCGGGGCACGACCACCGACAGCAGCAGGTCCGCTTTGCGGTCGGCGCCGGTGGCGATGCCGACCACGGTGAACGGGTGGTCTCCGATGAACACCGCCGGGCGGCTCTCCAGCGTGGTGATGCCCAGGCGGGCGGCCATTGCCGAGCCCACCACCGCCACCTGTTCGGCGCGCCCGTCGTGGAAGTCGTCGAAGCCCCGTCCCGAGCCGAGGGTCAGCCCGGCCGCGCGCAGCATTCCGGGGGAGGCGGCGACCACCGGGATCCGCTCGCCCGTGGCCCCGGCCACCGGGGCCGACCGTACGGTGTTCCCGCCGAGCGGGACCGGCCAGAACACCCCGGCGGCCGTGACCCCGTTCAGGGCGCCCGCGCGGGCGTCGGCGTCGGCGGGGAAGGCGTTCGGCACCTGTTGCGCGAGTTGCGGATCGCCGCGGCCGGCCGTGTCCTCGACCCCGACCTCGGTGGCCGTCATGGCGTTGAACCGGCTGTCGATCTGCGAGGACGCGGTGGCCGTGAGGCCCAGGATCGCCACGAAGGTGCCCACCCCCAGCACCGTGCCGAGGCCCGTGAGGGCGGAGCGGGCGGGGCGCTGGAGCATTCCGGCGAGTGCCTCGGCGAGCAGGTCGCGTGGTGAGAACCGGGAGGGCGTGATGCCGGCCGCGGTTTCGGTGTCCTTCCGTCCCCACCTCACCGTTTCCCCCTCACTGTTGTCATCGGCGGACGACCTCGCCCAGCATCCCGTCGCGGATCGACACGGTCCGCCGGCCCCGCTCGGCCACCCGCGGATCGTGCGTGATGACCAGCAGGGTCAGCCCGTCGGCGTGCAGTTCGTCCAGCAGGGCCAGTACGGAGTCGGCCGTGGCGGTGTCCAGGTTGCCGGTCGGCTCGTCGCACAGCAGCAGCGACGGCTCGGCGACCAGGGCGCGGGCGATCGCCACGCGCTGGCGCTCACCACCGGACATCCGGGTCGGCAGGTGGCCGGTGCGGTGTCCGAGGCCGACCCGGTCGAGCGCGGTACGGGCCCGGTCGGCGCGCTCCGACCGCGGGACGCCGTTGTAGACCATGGCGAGGAGCACGTTCTCCAGGGCGCTGCGGTGCGGCAGGAGGTGGAAGGACTGGAACACGAAGCCGATCCGCTGCCCGCGCAGGGCGGTCCGGTCGCGGTCGCGCAGAGCGCCGGTGTCGATGCCGTCGAGCAGGTACCGGCCGCCGGTCGGGGCGTCGATGAGCCCGGCAACGTTCAGGAAGGTCGACTTCCCGGAGCCGGAGGGGCCGACGACCGTGACGTACTCGCCGCGCTCCACGGTCAGTTCGCAGGGCCGCAGGGCATGGACGGGCGGAGGTCCGGGGTAGGTGAGCCCGACGCCCTCGAAGCGGACGACAGGGGGGAGGCCGGCGCCCGTCATGGCTTCGCCTGGGCGACCAGCACCCGGTCGCCGTCGGCGAGCGTGCCCCCGCCGACCGGATCGACCTGGACCATCCCGTCGGCGGACATCCCGGCCCGCACCTCGACCCGGCGCCGGTCCCCCTGGGCCTGCGGGTCCTTGCCGAGCACCGTGACGGTGGTCCGGCCGTCCGCGCCCGCCGAGATGGCGGACAGCGGCACGATCAGCACCGGCTCCCCCGAGGAGGCGGCGGTCACGGTGAGCCGTACGCCCTGCCCGGTGAGCTGGGGGTCGAGGGCCTGGTCGGGTTTGACCGTCAGGGCGTACCCGCCGGGATTCTGCGGGCTGTCCGGGGCGGCCTGGCCGGAGCCGCCGCCCGTCGGAGCGGCCCCGGCCGCCGCCGGGGTGGGGTCGGCGGCCACCGATTCGACCGTCGCGGCGGCGCTCAGGCCGGTGGCCTCGGACAGCAGCTGGACCTTCATCCCCGGTTTCACGAGGTCCTTCTGGTGGGCCGGGAGGGAGGCCCGGATGACCGGGGCGCCCGCCGAGATGCTCAGCAGGGACTCCGGGACGGGCTCGCCGACCGATGCCTTCACCGCGTCCACCCGCGCGGGGAACCCCTTGACGAAGACCAGCTCGTCGGCCGGGACCATGGGGCCGGCCGACGCCCGGGCCGTGTCCAGCCGGGACTTGGCCTTGGCCAGGTCCTGCTGGGCGAAGGTGAGCTGCAGCTGGGCCTCCGAGACGTTGCCGCCACCCTCCTTGGCCGTCTTCAGGGCGTTCTTCGTCGTGGTGACCTGCCGCTCGGCCGTGTCCCTCGCGTCCTCGGCCGCCCGTACGTTCTCCGCGTCGGCCGGATCGGCGGGCCGCGGGGCGTGTCCGAGCGCGGTGTAGAAGGCGGTGACCGCCGCCTTCGTCCCGGAGCCGTAGGTGCCGACCGGGTCCGCGCCGGTGGGGTGCCCCAGTGCCGTGAGTCCCTGCTGAAGCTGTCCCACGTCCTTGCCGGTGGCGCCGGGCTTCAGGTCCCTGTACACGGGCAGCGCGCCGGCCAGCGTGAACACGGGCCGTCCCGAGACCTCCAGGAGCACCTCGCCGGCCTGTACGGCCGTACCGGGCTGCTTGCTGACCCGGGTGACCACGGGCTTCGCGCCCGTCGCGGCCCCCGCGCCCGCGCCGGGCGTGACGGTCAGGGTCTGCTCGGCGGTCACGGTGCCGCGCACGACCACCGACGAGGTGAGCACCCGCCGTTCCACCCGGTCGGCGAGCACGGAGGCGGGCGGCGGCGCGGCGTCGGCGGCGACCTGCGAGGGGGAGCGGATGGTGGTGGCGACGACAACCCCGGCCCCGGTGAGCACGACCGCGCCGGCGACGACCCAGATCAGGATGCGGCGGCGGCTGCCGAGTGAGGACGGCGCGTCCACCTCCCCGGTCGTGCCGGCCACACCGGCCTCTCCGGGAGAGTCGGGCTCTTCATGTTTCACGTGAAACCCACTTCTCGTTTCAACAGTTCTCGCCGAGTACGTCGACCGAGCCGACCTTCCAGGGGGCGCCCTCACGTTCGCGGATCATGGTGAAGGCACCCTGCTGGGAGGGCTTGTCCTCCAGCTGGTCGATCGGCCGGCCGGTCGCGGAATCGTGGATCAGCCAGCGGTCCAGGTCGACGCAGTCGTGCACCACCCGGGTGTGCTCGCCGGTCGTCTCCATACCGGTGACGCGGTGGCCGACCTCGCCGAGCAGGACCTGCCCCGACTCCTTCGACTGGGCCAGGTTGTCGCGCAGCTCCCGCAACTGCCTTCCGGCGGCCACCTGTTCCAGGCCCGGATCCTGTGGGTCGGGTGTCCGGTTCGCCGCGAGCCAGGTGGTCCAGTACGTGTCGTACGCCCGCGTCACGTCCGCGCTCGGCGGCCCGGCCGAGGAGCGGGGCGGGTCGTCCGCCCCGGGGGTGCCGGAGGCGGCCTTCGTGCACCCGGTCGCCAGGGCCAGTACCAGGACCAGCAGCGACGCGGGCAGAACGGCTGCCGGGGCCCTCACGCGGAACCGTCCTGGAGGACCTTCTGGGCGAACCTGACCTGCTCGCCCAGGCGCTTCTTCTCCTGGTCCAGGCCCTCCTTGTGACGTTCGACCAGGCCGTTCTGGTAGGCGGTGAGGACGGCCGTCCAGGTGTCGGTGAGCTTGGTCCGCTGCTTGCAGGACACGTCCGTGGTGGCGGCGGTGATCTCCTCGGAGGTGACCGGCCCGGTCCATCGGGTGCCCTCCATCTGCTGGAGCTCCCAGGGGTTGCTCACCTGGAAGCCCGCCTCGCGCATGCAGGTGCTCCACTGGGTGATGCCCGCGGTGATCCGGCTGTCGCCCCGGGCCCGGTCGCCGGCCTGCTGGACGAGTTCGTCGAGCAGTTTGGTGCCGCTCTCGGTGCTCTTCGGATACAGCTTGCGGGTGGCCTCGCCCGAGCAGCCGCCTTCAGGAGCTCCGGGGTACGGCGGCGCCCCGTCCTGCGCTCCGAAGAGGGCGGCCGTCTCGTTCGGATCGCGTTTGGTACCGGCCTCCGATCCGCGGTCCGGTAATGCGCCGGACCGGTAACCGGATTTCTTCGCGGATTCCGCATCCACCAGGCCGATTCCGCTGGTGGTCGGCTTGGCGGTGGTGTTGGCGTAGGTACTCGAATTCTTGAAGGAGGCGAATCCGACGCGACGCATACAGGATTCGGTGAGGATGTCCTGCGCCTGCTCCATCACCTTTTGCTGCGCCTTGTCGAACGAGTAGGCGTCGAGGGGGAGCGTGGCGTTCGCGGGGTCCGGCTGCGGGCTGACGGTCACCTGTGGTTCGGCCGAGGGCCCGGCCGATCCGCCCTGTTCCGGGCCTGCCGGGTCGGCGGTGCAGGCGCTGAGCGCCGCGGCCGCGACGGCGCCGGCGATCAGCAGGGGCAGCCGTTGGCGCGCGTGGAGCACGATCAGCCTTTCCGTGGTGGGACGGGGGCCGTACACTGCCCGGCGCGCCCGGGGCCGGGACCGATTCCAGCGGTCCCGGCCCCGGGTACGCGCGGGCGCCTGATCAGCAGGGGGTCTTGGCCCACTTGGTGAGCAGGGTCATCGAGCTGTAGCCGGTGACGCTGGTGTTGTTGTTGCGGTGCTTGTCCCACCACTTGTTGCCGTTGATGACGGTGCCCGCCTTGTAGCAGATGGGCGTGATGGTGTGGCTCCGGTAGCCGAGGCCGTTGATCGCCGACGTGGTCGTGGAGTTGGCGCGGATCCGCACCCCGTCCTCGGTGTAGTCGCCGGCGTGGGCGGCGGTGACCGACCCCATGACGATCGCAACGGTGGAAAGCGCCACCGCGCTGAGCTTTGCTGCCTTGCGCACGCTGTCTCCTCTTTGATGATCGGACACGTTCATGTGCAGCCCGAGAGGAATTCCAGCGTTCGGATCCCCCCGGTCCGGAGAGAGACGATGGCACGAACATTTATTTCGTGCCAGGGGACATCGGGGATCCGGCCGAGAGCGGCCGGAATGCTTCTTCCCCCGCCCGCGCGGACGTTCACAGGTGTAATGATCCATTTCGCCATAGTCGCAGGAGAGCGCCTGCAGGAAATGCGACGGTCCCCGATTCTCCGCGAACGGATGATCGGGGACCGCTTCGGGGTTGGCCGAAAATATTCGCCATCCGGCGCGACCCGGACCCTCGGCTTTCGCCGTGCCCCGGCTTCCTCGGCTTCCGAGTACTGGGCCCGCAGTTCCGAGATCACCCCGAAGACGGCCGCCGTCAGCGGGACCGCCAGCAGCATCCCCAGGATCCCGGCGACGCTCGCCCCGGCGGTGATGGCCGGCATCACCACGGCCGGGTGCTCTGCACCGTGCGGCTCTGCACCACGCGCTGCAGTATGTACCCCTCGATCATCTGGACCAGGAGCACCAGGCCCAGCGCCCACAGCCCGATGACCCAGCCCCGGTCGGCGAAGGCGACGAGGGTGCGAGGACGACGATGTACGTGGCGCCGCCGACGACGGCGACCACCGCGAGGCAGGTCAGGGCCGCGGCGAGCGAGCGGTTCATCTTCATCCGGACCAGGCGCCGGTGCATCGGCCCGAGCAGGGCGGTGCCGAGCACGGCCAGCAGTACGGGCGTGACGGCGGTCTGGAAGACGATGCACAGCCATACGCCGACGGCGAGGACCGCGGTGACGAGCAGCGCGACGGCGGACCAGGCGACACCGCTGTATCCCATCACGGTCCGCCGCGCCCGCCCCGGGCTAGAGCGCCGGTTCGGTGTCCGCCTTCGCCTGTTCGTGCAGCTCGAACCAGATCGACTTGCCCTCGCCGCGCGGGTCCACGCCCCAGCCGTCGGCCAGCATCTCCATCAGCAGCACCCCGCGGCCGCTGGACGACATCTCGCCCGGGTGCCGCTTGTGCGGGAGCTCGTCGCTGGAGTCCGCGACCTCGATGCGCAGCCGCCGCACGCCCAGCTCGCCCACCGCCTCCGCGACCAGCAGCGCGTCGCCGTCGGTGTGCGTCAGTACGTTCGTCACCATCTCGGAGACCATCAGCACCGCCGAGTCGACCTGGTCGGCGTCGGCCCAGTCGTGCAGCAGCTCGCGGATCTGCCGGCGGGCGCCCGCGATCCGTTCCGGTTCCGCCTGGGCCACCGTCAGTACCGTGCGGCGCGCGGGGCGGGCCGGGTGCAGCAGCGGGGTGCCGCAGCCGCAGCCCTCGCCCTCGCGGCACAGCAGCACCACGGCTATGTCGTCCTCGCGCCGGTCGGCCAGCGGGCCGGTGGTGTGGTGCGAGGACGGTCCGTGCACGGCCTGGACCAGCAGGTCGGCCAGTCTTTCGAGGTGCGGTGCCTCGAACTGCCCGGCGCCTTGGCCGCCCTGGCCGCCCTCGGGCAGGTGCGTGTCCGACTCCAGGACCGTGCGCAGCCGCGCCCAGCCGGTGTCCAGGTCGTGCCCGCCGGTCTCGATGAGGCCGTCGGTGCAGAGCATCATCGTCTCGCCGGGTTCCAGGGTGAACCGGGTGGTGGGGTAGTCGGTGTCGGGGACGATCCCGAGGGGGAGTCCGCCCGCGGTGGGGCGCATCATGACGGTGCCGTCCGTCATCCGGATCGCGGGGTCGGGGTGGCCGGCGCGGGCCACCTCCAGCATGCCGGTCTTCGGGTCGCACTCCACGTACAGGCAGGTCGCGAACCGCGGGCTCTGGAAGTCCGCGTCGACGTCGGCGCCCTCGTACGGGTCGGACTCGTGCGAGGAGCACAGCCCTGCGAGGAAGCGGGAGGCGCGGGAGAGCACCGCGTCCGGGCGGTGGCCCTCGGACGCGTACGCCCGCACGGCGATCCGCAGCTGGCCCATCAGGCCGGCCGCCCGGACGTCGTGGCCCTGCACGTCGCCGATGACCAGCGCGAACCGGCCCGACGGCAGCGGGATCATGTCGTACCAGTCGCCGCCGACCTGGAGGCCGCCGCCCGTCGGGACGTACCGGGCCGCGATCCGCATGCCGGGGATCTCCGGGCCGAGCTGCGGCATCATCGACCGTTGGAGGCCGGTGGTGAGTTCCCGCTCGGATTCGGCCACGCCGGCGCGCTGGAGCGCCTGCGCGAGCATCCGGGCCACGGTCGTCAGCACGGACCGCTCGTCGGGGGAGAAGGACGCGGGGTGCTTGAACGCGGCCATCCAGGCGCCCATGGTCCGCCCGGCCACGATCAGCGGCAGGAAGGCCCAGGACACCCGGTCGAAGCGCTGGGCGAGCGGCCAGGCGGCCGGGAAGCGCCGTTTGTAGTCCTCGGGGGTGGGCAGGTAGATGGCCCGGCCGGTACGGACGACCTCCGCGGCCGGGTAGTCGGTGTCCAGCGGCATGTCCGTGAAGGGGCCCTCGTCCCCCGGATCGTGCCCGTGGTGTCCGATGATCGACAGCCGGTCCCCGGCCACACCGAAGACGGCCAGCCCGTCCGGGTTGAAGCCCGGCATCGACAGCGAGGCCGCGACCCGCAGCACCTCCGCCGTGGACCGGGCCTCCGCCAGCGCCCGTCCCGCGTCCAGCAGGAAGGCCTCACGGGAGCGCCGCCAGTCGCCCGTGATGGGGGTGTGCGCGGCCGTGGTGCCGGGCTGGGGCTCGGCGATCTCCTGGATGGTGCCGATCAGCTCGTAGTCCGGGGTCCCTCCCCCAGACTCCGTCCGGGGGGACCCCCCTGCCGACCGGTTCTCCAGCGGTTTGGAGCGGCTGCGCACGGTCCGCAGGACCCGGCCGTCCACGTCCATGATCCTGAGCCGGGCCTCGGCGAGCGTGCCCTCGGCCACGGCCAGGTTCACGATCCCGTTGATCTCGTTCCAGTCGACCGGGTGGAAGCGGGAGCGTACGGAGACCTCCGGCAGCACCACGGGCTCGGCGGGCAGCCCGAGGAGCCGGGCGGCCTCGCTGTCGAGCGTGACCGTCCCGGAGGCGTTGTCCCACCGCCACAGGCCCGTCGCGATGGCGGCCAGGACGTCCTCGGTGCGCACCCGGCCATCTTTACAGGTCATATCCGTTACGTGCCTGTTCGGGCAGCCGCCGGACGCATTTGCGCAGGCTGGAGGGAGTGCCCGACCCGTGACCATCCCGGACGGTAACCTTGGGACGGTTGAATCCACCCTGGTATCGCGTAGAACTGGATGACTGATGCATCGGTACAGGTCCCACACCTGCGGCGAGCTCCGCGCCTCTGACGTCGCCGCCGACGTCCGACTGAGCGGCTGGCTGCACAACCGTCGAGACCTGGGCGGCATCCTCTTCATCGATCTGCGGGACCACTACGGCATCACGCAGCTGGTCGCCCGGCCCGGCACCGCCGCCAACGAGGCGCTGAGCAGCGTCACGAAGGAGACGGTCGTCCGCATCGACGGCAAGGTCGTCTCCCGCGGCGCGGACAACGTCAACCCGGAGCTGCCGACCGGCGAGATCGAGATCGAGGTCGCCGAGGTCGAGGTGCTCGGCGCGGCCGCCCCGCTGCCCTTCACGATCAACACCGACGACGGTGTGAACGAGGAGCGGCGCCTGGAGTACCGCTTCCTCGACCTGCGCCGCGAGCGCATGCACCGCAACATCATGCTGCGCTCGGCCGTGATCGCCGCGATCCGTCACAAGATGGTGGCCCTCGGCTTCAACGAGATGGCGACCCCGATCCTCACCGCGACCTCCCCCGAGGGCGCCCGTGACTTCGTGGTGCCGTCCCGCCTGAACCCGGGCAGGTTCTACGCCCTGCCGCAGGCCCCGCAGCAGTTCAAGCAGCTGCTGATGATCTCCGGCTTCGACCGCTACTTCCAGATCGCGCCCTGCTTCCGCGACGAGGACGCCCGCGCCGACCGTTCGCCGGGCGAGTTCTACCAGCTCGACGTGGAGATGTCCTTCGTCGAGCAGGAGGACGTCTTCCAGCCGATCGAGCGCCTGATGACCGAGCTCTTCACCGAGTTCGGCAACGGTCGCGAGGTCACCTCGCCGTTCCCGCGGATCCCGTTCCGCGAGTCGATGCTGAAGTACGGCAACGACAAGCCCGACCTGCGCGCCAAGCTGGAGCTCGTCGACATCACCGACGTGTTCGAGGGCTCGGAGTTCAAGGCGTTCGCCGGCAAGCACGTGCGCGCCCTGGCCGTCCCGGACACCGCCGCGCAGCCGCGCAAGTTCTTCGACGGCCTCGGCGAGTACGCGATCTCGCTGGGCGCCAAGGGCCTGGCCTGGGTGCGGGTGGGCGAGGACGGCGGGCTGACCGGCCCGATCGCCAAGTTCCTCACCGAGAAGAACCTCAAGGTCCTCACCGAGCGCCTGGGCCTGGTCCCCGGCCACGCCGTGTTCTTCGGCGCGGGCGACTTCGACGAGGTCTCCAAGATCATGTCCGGCGTTCGCGTCGAGGCGGCCAAGCGTGCCGGCCAGTTCGAGGAGAACGTCTTCCGCTTCTGCTGGATCGTCGACTTCCCGATGTACGAGAAGGACGAGGAGACCGGCAAGATCGACTTCTCCCACAACCCCTTCTCCATGCCTCAGGGCGGCATGAAGGACCTGGAGGAGAAGGACCCGCTCGACATCCTGGCCTGGCAGTACGACATCGTCTGCAACGGCATCGAGCTGTCCTCCGGCGCCATCCGCAACCACGAGCCCGAGGTCATGCTGAAGGCCTTCGAGATCGCCGGGTACGAGGCCGAGACCGTCGAGCGCGAGTTCGCGGGCATGCTGCGCGCGTTCCGCCTGGGCGCCCCGCCGCACGGTGGCATCGCCCCGGGCGTGGACCGCATCGTGATGCTGCTGGCCGACGAGCCGAACATCCGCGAGACGATCGCCTTCCCGCTGAACGGCAACGCGCAGGACCTGATGATGGGCGCGCCGACGGTGCTGGAGGAGGCCCGTCTGCGCGAGCTGAACATCGCGCTGCGCAAGCCGGTCGAGACGAAGCCGGCCGACGCCAAGCCGATCGCCGAGGCCGTCCACCCGGACGCCGCGCGGTAGTCGGACCGGTCGTGACGAAGGGCCCGGGATCTGATGATCCCGGGCCCTTCGGTCGTTCGTTCTCCGGCCCAGGGGCCGTTTTCCCTAGAAGCGCTCCAGGATGCCCTTGAGGAGGGCGGCGGAGGTCAGCTCGGCGGGGGCGGGGCCGGCGTGGAAGAAGCCGGCGTTCTCGGCGTCCAGCTTGCGCAGGAAGTCGAAGGCCTTGGCATCGTGGTCGCCGAAGGCGACGAACTGCCAGTGGACGTCCGGAGCCGAGCCGGCCGCGTCGGTCAGGGCCTGCCGGGCGGGCTGGCGGTTGTCGGGCGCGCCGTCCGTCTGGAAGACGACCAGGGCCGGGCCCTCGCCGCCGTCCTTCTGGTAGCGCTCGAGGACGGCCTCGACGGCCACGTGGTAGCTGGTGCGGCCCATCCGGCCGAGCTCGGCGTGGCGGGCCTCGACCCAGGCCCCGTCGTGCCCGTCGAGGGACAGGTCGGCGGTGCCGTCCACCTCCGTGGAGAAGAACACGGTGTGCACGGTCGCCTCGTCGTCGAGGTGCGCGGCGAGGGCGAGGGCGTGGTCGGCGAGGTACTGGGCGCTGCCGTCCTTGTAGAACCCGCGCATCGACCCGGACCGGTCCAGGACGAGATACACCTTCGCGCGCGCCCCGGGCTTGCCCTTGCCGCGGAGCACCTGGCCGGCGGCCTTGTACGCGGCGAGGACCTCGGGCGCGCGCCGCCGCACGACGGCCAACGCCTGCGCGGGCCCGTCAGCGGCCTCCTCCTCCGCGGCCAGGGCGTCGGCCTCCGCCTCGACCTCGACCTCGGCCTCGGCCTCGACCTCGACCTCGGCCTCGGCCTCGACCTCGACCTCGACCTCGGCCTCGGCCTCGACCTCGGCCTCGGCCTCGGCGGCGACCGGCTCGACGACGGCCTCGTCCTGCGCCTCGGGCGCGGTGGCCTCGGCGGCGACCGGCTCGACGACGGCCTCGTCCTCAGCCTGCGCCGCGGCCTCGCTCTCAGCCTCGGACTGCTCCGCGGCGGTGGCTTCGGCCGCCGCCGGTTCGGCCTCGGGCTGCGCCTCCGGCGTGGTGGCGGGCTCGTCCGCAGAAACGTCCTGCGCCTGCGGCGCGGTGGCCTCGGGCGCGGCTTCGGCCTCGGGCTGCTCCGCAGCGGGGGCGGTGTCCGCCTCCGGCGCGGTGGCCTCGGCGGCGACCGGCTCGGCGGCGGCCTCGTCCTGCGCCTCCGGCGCGGTCGTCTCGGCGGCCGCCGGCTCCGCTTCGGGTGCGATGGCCTCGGCGGCAGCCGTCTCCGGCGCCTCGGGCGCGGTAGCGGCGGGCTCGTCCGCCTGCGCCTGCGGCGCGACGGCCTCGGGCGCGGTGTCGGCCTCGGGCTGCTCCGCAGCGGCGGCGTCCGCCTCCGGCGTGGTCGCCCCGGCGGCAGTCGGCTCCGTTTCGGGCGCGGTGGCCTCGGCGGCAGCCGGTTCTGCCAAAGGCTCGTCATGCGCCTCGGCGGTAGCCGGCTCCGCCTCCGGTGAGGTGGTGGGCTCCGCAGCGGGCGGAATGTCCGCCTTCGGGGCGGTCTCGGCGGTAGCCGACTCCGCCTTGGCGGCAGCCGGTTCCGCCTCCGTCGCGGGCGACGGGTTGTCCGGGCCGGGCTTCGCCGCAGGCGCACGGCGGGCTTCCGGCACCGTCGGGTCCGCCGCCGGCGCGGGGGCCGTGAGGACCGTGCCGGACTCCCGGTCCCGGGGAGCGGACTGAGGGGGAACAGTGGGGTTGTCGAAGGACGCCGCCACCAGTTCGGCAGCCACGTCCAGGGGCGTACGTTCCGCCTGGTTGGGGACAGCGGCCGAGGGGGCGTCCGTAGTGTCCGGAACGGGTTCTTCAGACCGTCCGAACACCTTGCGCAACAAGCTCCGAATACCCATGGGCCAGGCCTTTCGCATGAGTGCGTGCGTCATTTGTCCGTGCTGCGCGGATGATCCCTGCCCAGAGTGGACACGTAAGGTTATCGGCCGCCCGGCTGGATCTTCGGCAGGGGCGCCTTTCGTGGCGTCCGGCTCCCAAAGGCACCCACACCGCCCGCGAACTGCCGCACCGACGTGCCGGGTTCACCGACCGTTCATCCCCGCGCCGCCGCTTCGGCGCAACCCGGGCCTAGCGTCGCGGCTGGATTGTTCCGACACGTTGTCGGCGCCCACGCAGCTACTCGGAGGACACTCGTGCGCAAGCTTCTGCCGTTCATCGGCAACCCGCATGGGAGCGGCCGGTCCGCTCTCACCTGTCGTTACCGCTGTGGCGACGCCTGCTTCCACGAGGTGCCGAACACAAGCGACAACGAGTACGTCGGCGACGTCATAGCCCGCGCCTACTCCCGCCGCTCGATGCTGCGTTCCGCCGCCGTCGTGACGGTCGCCACCGCCGCTGGTACCGCCGTGGCCCTCAGCGGCCCGGGCCAGACCGCCAGCGCCACCCCCGCCGGCGAGGCCGACGCCGCCCGCGCCGGCAAGAACGGCGAGGCCGCCCGTGGTCTGCGCTTCAAGTCCGTCGCGCCGAACACCGACGACAAGGTCACCGTCCCCGAGGGCCACGACCAGAATGTCGTGATCCGCTGGGGCGACCCGATCGTCAAGGGCGCCCCGGGCTTCAACCCCGACAAGCAGACCGCTGCCGCGCAGGCCGGTCAGTTCGGCTACAACAACGACTTCCTGAGCCTGCTCCCGCTCGGTGGCGACTACGAGCGCCAGCAGCTGCTCGTGGCCAACCACGAGTACACCGACGAGCACCTCATGTTCAAGGCGTACGACCCGGCCAACCCGACCCGCGAGCAGGTCGAGATCGCCTGGGCCGCGCACGGCCTGTCCGTGGTCGTCGTCCAGGAGGACCACCGCAGCGGCAAGCTGACCGCGGTGAGCCGCCACCACCTCAACCGCCGTCTGACCGCCACCAGCGAGTTCCGGATGACCGGTCCGGCCGCGGGCAGCGCCCTGCTGAAGACCTCGGTCGACCCCTCCGGCACGAAGGTGCTCGGCACCCTCAACAACTGCGCCGGCGGCACGACCCCGTGGGGCACCACCCTGCACGGCGAGGAGAACTTCAACCAGTACTTCGGCAACGCCGGCCAGGTCACCGAACCCGTCCAGGCCGCCCGTCTGAAGCGCTACGGCATGACCACCGGCGCCACCGAGCGCAAGTGGGAGCGGTTCGACAAGCGCTTCGACGTGGCCCAGGAGCCCAACGAGTCCCACCGCCACGGCTGGGTCGTCGAGCTGGACCCGTACGACGTGAACTCCGTCCCGCGCAAGCGCACCGCGCTCGGCCGCTTCAAGCACGAGGCCGCGCAGCCCCGCCTGACCGAGGACGGCCGTCCGGTCGTCTACATGGGCGACGACGAGCGCTTCGACTACTTCTACAAGTTCGTCTCGTCGAAGCAGATGAAGAAGGGCAATTCGCGCGCGGCGAAGGAGCACAACCTCACGCTGCTCGACGAGGGCACCCTCTACGTCGCGAAGCTCACCGGCGACTCCCCGGCCGCCGAGCTCGACGGCTCCGGCAAGCTCCCCACCGACGGTGAGTTCGACGGCTCCGGCGTGTGGATCAAGCTCGCCACCGGCAACGTCTCGCACGTCGAGGGCATGACCGCCGACGAGGTGTACGTCTTCACACGCCAGGCCGCCGACAAGGTGGGCGCCACCAAGATGGACCGCCCCGAGGACGTCGAGCCCTCCCCGCGCACCGGCCGCGTCTACGTCGCGCTGACGAACAACACCGACCGCGGCAAGCCCGGCAAGGCGGAGGGGGCGACCGAGGCCAACCCGCGCAACCTGAACAAGCACGGCCAGATCCTGGAGCTCGCCGAGAACTTCGACGACCCGGCCGGCGACGGCTTCGCCTGGCGGCTCTTCCTGGTCGCGGGCGACCCGAACGACCCGGCGACCTACTTCGCGGGCTTCCCGAAGGACAAGGTCAGCCCGATCTCCTGCCCGGACAACGTGGCCTTCGACCCGCACGGCAACCTGTGGATCTCCACGGACGGCAACCAGCTCGGCTCCCACGACGGCCTGTTCGGCGTCGCGACGGCCGGTGAGCGCCGCGGTGAGCTGAAGCAGTTCCTGACGGTGCCGCGCGGCGCCGAGACCTGCGGCCCGGTCATCCAGGACAAGCGCGTCCTGGTCGCCGTCCAGCACCCGGGCGAGATCGACGGCGCGTCCGTCGAGAAGCCGCAGTCGGTGTGGCCCGACGGCCCCGGCAAGATCGTCCGCCCGGCCGTCGTCTCGGTCTGGCGCAAGGACGGCAAGAACATCGGCGTCTGATCCCGTTGTTGGGTCGATGTTTCACGTGAAACACAGCTCGCGTGAAGCATCGGCCCGTCGCGGTCAACTCCCGTCCGGCAGCCGCCCGACGGGAAGAGCGAGCGTCGTCAGCGCGCCGCCGTCCGGCGCGTTGGCGAAGCTCAGCGCGATCTCCAGCACCGCCGCCTGCCCCACCACGATCGTGAGCCCCAGCCCGTGGCCGCGCCCGCGTCCCGGGTCCCCGGTGCGGAAGCGCTGCGGGCCCTGCTCGATCAGCTCGGGCGGGTACCCGGGCCCGTGGTCGCGGACCGCCACCACCGGGCCCTCCACGGTCACCTCGACGGGCGGGCGGCCGTGCTTGTGGGCGTTGGCCAGCAGGTTGGCCAGGATCCGGTCCAGGCGGCGCCGGTCGGTGAGCACCACCGCGTCCCGGATCACCCGGACCGAGGCGCCGGGCCCGGCCGCCGCGACGGCCCGTTCCACCGCCCGGCCGAGTTCCACCCGGGCCAGGTCGGCACGTTCGACGCCCGAGTCCAGCCGGGAGATCTCCAGCAGGTCCTCGGTCAGCAGGTGAAGGGCCTTGAGCCGGTCGTTGATCATCTCCTTGGGGCGGCCCTCGGGCAGCAGCGACGCCGCGGCGAGCGAGCCGGTCAGCGGGGTGCGCAGCTCGTGCGCGACGTCCGCGGTGAAGCGCTTCTCCGCCTCCAGCCGGTCCTGCAGCGACCCGGCCATCGAGTCCAGCGCGTGTGCCACGTCCCGTACCTCGTCCCGGGTGCCGCCCGGCCCCGGATCGTCCCCGTCGGCCGGGAAGCCCACCCGGGCGTCCAGGTCTCCGGCGCTGATCCGGCGGGCCACGGCGGCCGTCGTCGCGAGCCGCCGGCTGATCCGGTCGGCGAGGAACAGGCCGGCCAGGGCCACCACGCCGGCCGCGAGCGCCGAGGAGGCCAGGATCGCGGCGTCGATGTCCCGCAGCCGGTCGCGGGTGCTCCCGTACGGGAGCCAGACCGCGAGGGCCTTGTCGTCGGCGGGCCCGGCCGCCCACATGACGGGCTCGTCCTTCTGCTCACCGACCATGCTGCCGGTCTGGCCGCGGGCGACGAGCGCGCGCAGGCGTGCGGGCAGGTCGGGCGGGTCCAGGGCGGCGTTCACGTCGCCGTGCGCGGTGCCGTACTCGTAGTGGCCGAGGGCGTGGTCCAGCTCCGTGTCCGCCTCCTTGCGGACCTCCCCGACGATCTGCCGGGCGACCACGTTGTGCACGAGGATTCCGAGTGCGGCGGCCACCATGCAGCACACCATGGTGGTGGTCAGGGCGATCTTCCAGCGCAGGCTGCTCAGCGCGCGCATCGCCGGCTGTCTCCGCTCAGCGGGACGTCCGTGAGGCCGGGGCACTCGTCGAGGGTGAGCTGGGACAGGTTCATGATCCCGGCCTTCGGGTCCCACACGTAGTCGGAGACGCCGACGTACTGGGAGTTCGACGTCGGCTCGCGGACCGCCAGGTGCTCGGCCGCCACCTCCACGCCCTCCAGCACCGCGCGCCGGGACAGGATCCGGGCGATCCGGCCGTCGTCCCGGACGGTGTAGACGCGCAGCTCGCTGAGGCGGCCGTCGATGTCGAGGGCGGTGATCAGCTCCTCCCGCCCGTCGCCGGTGAGGTCGTGCAGGACCGGGGGCCGCACCGGGCAGTCGGCGCCGCCGTCCACAGCCTGTGTGCAGAGCGCGAGCCGCCGGACGGCGCGGGGGTCGACGAGCCGGCCCGACCCGCCGTCCTGCTCGGTGGCGGAGGTGATGTCGGCGCGTACGGCGTCCAGCGCGTTCACGCCGCGCATGCTGAGGGCCGGCACCGGGGGGAGGCCGGGGACGACGGCGGCCGTGCCGGGCTCCTGGCCGGGTTCGGGCGGGGCGGGGCGGATGTCCTTCCACAGGCTCTGCGGGGCGTGCACGGTGCCGAGGTCGCCCTCGCTCTGGAGGCCCTCGACGTCGGCGCACGCCGTGAGGACCACGGCGAGGACGATCACGGCGGGGGCGCGGTGCATGCTCCGATGCTCTCCCGCCGGGCGGCTCCCGGCCCGGACTCAGGCCCATCCGGGGGACGGGCCGACCGGCCACCGGCCTGCCGGCCGCCTTGGGCTCCCGCCTGCCGGCCGCAGCGGGCTCCCGCCGGGACACCGGCCTGCCGGCCGCACCGGGGCTCCGCCCCGGACCCCGCGCCTCAAACGCCGGCGGGGCTGGATTTGCCCGGGCGGAGCCCGGTTTCGGGAAGGGGCGGGCTGGGTGGACGGCTGCGGGCAGGGCCCGCGAAGCCGTTCCGGCCAGGGTCAGGGGTCCGGTTGGGTGATGGCTCTGGCGGCCGCGAGTTCCTGGTGGACCGGGGCCAGGACGCCCGAGGAATCGCCCTGCGGCTCCGCCTCGACCCGTACCGGCGTCGTGCTGCTGCGGACCCGCCCGGCCAGTTCGCGCAGCTGCCGTACGATCCCCTCCACCTCGTCCGCCGTGGGCGGCGGAGCCCCGTGGTTGACCCGGACCCGCGCGGCGGTGGTCGCGTCCACGATCCGCTCGACGGCGACCACGAGCGGCCACCACGCCGTGGCCCGCGTGCCCGTCGGCGGGGGTTCCGTCAGCGCCCGCTGGAACTCGCTGCGCACGCCCGACAGGTCCCGGTAGATGCGCCGCCGGGCCTGGAGGCGGGCGGTCCGCGCCGCCGCGCGCGCGGCGTCGTCCGCGGCCGGCGCGAAGGCCCGTTCCACGTAGCGGGCGGCGTCGTCCACGGTGTCGGCGAGCCGGTCCCCGATCCGGGTGTGCCAGCTCTCGGGCCACAGCAGGTACCCCGCGACGAGGGTGATGGCGCAGCCGATCAGGCTGTCCAGCAGCCGGGGGCGGATCAGGTCGAAGCCCTGGTGGTTGAGCATGTCCGAGAGCAGCAGGATCACCGGGGTGATCGCGGCGGTCTGGAAGGCGTACCCCTTGACGGAGAAGGCCGGGATCAGCCCGGCGAGCACCATCATCACCGGCACGACCGCCCAGCCGCGCGGCACCTCGGCGAGGACGGCGGCCGCGATGACCAGCCCGCCGGCGGTGCCGAGCGCGCGCAGCACGGCGCGGGAGAACACCGAGCCGAAGTCGGGCTTGAGGACGAAGGTGACGGTCAGCGCGACCCAGTAGGACCGCTCGAACTCGATCACCGATACGAGGATCTGCGCGAGCCCGATGCACAGCGCGAGGCGCAGCCCGTACCGCCAGGAGGCCCGGGACAGCATCATGTCGCGCACGGCCCGCCGGGCCCGCACCCGCAGCGCGGCGGGCCGGCCGAGGCGGTCGTCCACGTTGTACGGGTCCGGTTCGGCGAGGTACACGATCCTGGCCGCGTGGCGCAGGGCCCCGTCGACGGCCTGCTCGGCCGGGGTGTGCGCGGCGGGCAGCTCCAGTACGGGCGTTCCGGTGCGGCCCTCCTCGACGGCGGTGGCGAGGGACCGTACGGCCGCCGGGATCTCGGGCGGCAGCGGCCGGCCGCGCAGGTGTGCGGCGGGCGCGGCCTCCACGAGGGGGATCACCACATTGAGCTGGGCCAGCATCCGCACGAGTGAGGGGCTGCGCCCGTGTACCCGGGCCCGGCGGCCGAGCACCAGGTCGTAGGCCTGGTTCAGGGCCTGGGTGACGTCCAGGCGGCGCTCGTCGTAGGCGGAGCCGGGGCGTCCGGCGGCCTCCAGGGCGTCGGCCAGGGCCCGGTAGGTGGCGGCGACCGCGGCGCGTTCGGGCTGCCGTCCGCGCAGCGGCCAGCCCAGCAGGCTGAGCGCGAGGACGAACAGCCCGCCCGCGCTCAGCAGCAGCGGGGCCGTCCACCAGGGCTCCGGCATCGGGATCCCGGCGCCGATCACCGCGTTGAGCAGGAGCAGCAGTCCGGACACGGAGGCGACCGTGCCGATGGAGGAGATCATCCCGGAGACCAGGGCGATGAGGGTGAGGACGCCGACGGCGAGCCAGCCGTTGCCGTAGACCAGGGTGCCCAGGGCCACGCCGACGGCGCCGAAGAGCTGCGGGACGGCGATGTTGAGGACCCGCATCCGGTAGGCGTCGGCGGTGTCGCCGATGACGCCGGAGAGGGCGCCCATGGAGGCGAGTGCGCCGTACTCCGGCTCGTCCAGGGCGAAGCCGACGGCGAGCGGGGCGGACAGGGCGACCGCCGCCCGGGCCACGGCGGCCCAGGGGATCGGTGCGGAGCTCGGCTTGAGTCCCTGGAGCAGCCAGGAAGGGGGAGCGAGCGGATGGTGCCGGGCTCGCCGCGACGATATGTGTTCGGTGCGTTCGGTGCTCATCCCGCTTCCGTGCCGCCGCTCGCGAATCGGTTCTTCTGGGTTCTTCTGCGTGGTTCTGCGTGTGTTGGTACCTTCCGAGCTTATGGGGTGCGGCGTAGTCGGCCCATCACCCATGCGACGAGCGCGGCGGCGAGCCCGATGACCAGCACCACCCAGGCGGTGGTGCGCAGGAACGCGGTGAGGGCGTCGTACACCGCCCCGGCGGCGGGCCGGTCGATGTCGGCGGGCAGGTCGTCCAGGGTGAGCCGGCGGCACACCTCCACCGCGAGCCACAGCAGGACGGCCCCGACCGCGAGCCCCAGTCCGGTCGCCATCACGGCGCGCCGCCGGTGGACGGCGATGGCGATGGCCGCCGCGGCCAGGACCACGGTCAGTGCGGGGAGCCAGACGCCGGCGAGCTGGAGCATGCGGAAGCCTTCCCGGAGAGCGCCGAGGTTGTCGTACTCCATGACCTTCACGGACAGGTGCGTCACCGGGATGAGGTCGGCGAAGGGCACGCCGTCGGCGACGAGTTCGCCCTTCACCTGGGCGATGACGGGCGCGACGTCGATCGTGAGGGCGTCGCCGTGGCCGGTGGTCAGCGCGTCGAGGAAGGCCGCGTGGGCGGCGCGGTTGGCCGCGTCCCAGGCGGTCCGGTAGGCGGGGGTTTCGGCGAAGGAGTTCAGGGCTTCGCCGAGCAGGGCGTCCACCCCGATCTGGAAGGGTCCCGCGTCGATCTGCCCGGCGAGGGCGCGCGTGACCTGGGTGACGACGACCTGCTGCACGTCCTGATTCCCGGCCAGGGGGGACATGGCGGCGGTGTAGCGGTCGGCGTCGCCCAGCTCGTGATCGGCCCAGTACGCGACGGCGCTCGCGGGCACCAGCAGGGCCACGAGCGCGATGAGTACCGCCGACAGGATGGTGCGCACGTCACCAGGGAAAGCGCGCGCGGGCCGCGGCGCGAGCGGTGTTGCTGCGGGCGGGTGGCGGGCCGTCCGCGGGAGTGGCGCCTTGCCTCCCTGATTCTGGACATCTAATATCCAGAATATGAAGATGAGCGAGGGTGTCGAGTGGGCGCTGCACAGCTGCGTCAACCTGGCCTGGAGCGGCCCGGACCGGGCCGTGTCGGCGGCGCGGCTCGCCGCGTGGCACGCCCTTCCCCCGGCCTACCTCAACAAGCAGCTCCAGGCGCTGGCCCGGGCGGGCATCGTCACCTCCACCCCCGGTCCCCGCGGCGGCTTCCGGCTGGCCCGCCCGCTCGCCGCCGTCTCGCTCATGGACGTGGTCGCCGCGGTCGAGGGGCCCGACGAGGCCTTCCGGTGCGCGGAGATCCGCCGGCAGGGGCCCGGCGGCGGCGCCCCGGACGGTGCCGACGTCGGTGCTGGTGCTGGTGCAGGCGCCGGTGACGCGGAGGCCGATGCCGCCGACTGCGCCATCGCGCACGCCATGAGCCGGGCCGAACTGGCCTGGCGCAGGGCCCTGGCGGCCCAGAACCTCGACGAGATCCGGCAGCAGGCCGAACGGCAGGCACCCGGGGCCCCCGAGCGGCTCCGCGCCTGGCTCGCCGCGCAGTAGCGAGACCACATCGCACGTACGGAAATCGGCAACGGCACGGCAACAGCAACGGAAGACGGAAACAGGGAGCTCGGCATGACGCGCAGCATCATCAACCCGG
This sequence comes from Streptomyces sp. NBC_01294, assembly GCF_035917235.1. Classification (NCBI taxonomy): domain Bacteria; kingdom Bacillati; phylum Actinomycetota; class Actinomycetes; order Kitasatosporales; family Streptomycetaceae; genus Streptomyces; species Streptomyces sp. NBC_01294. The sequence continues at coordinate 3,903,522 of NZ_CP108423.1, read as the reverse complement.
CAGGACTCCACACCCCGACCGACTACGGCTACAGCCACATCGTCCACGCCCCGGGCGAGCAGGTCTTCGTCGCCGGCCAGTACGGCTCCGACGAGAGCGGCCACGTCGTCTCCGACGACTTCGCCGCCCAGGTCGAGCGGGCCTTCGCCAATCTCCGCACCGCCCTCGCGGCCGTCGGCCTCGGCCCCGCCGACGTCGTCCGCATCGGCACCTACGTCGTCGGCCACGACCAGCGGAAGCTGGAGGTCCTCGTCAAGCACCTGCACGCCACATGGGGCACCGAACTGCCCGCCCAGACCCTGATCGGGGTCGCCGCGCTCGCCCTGCCCGGCATGCTCTTCGAGATCGACGCCGTGGCGGTGCGCACGCCCTGACCGTTGATCCACTTGCCGGTCGGTGGCGGTGGGTGTGCCCTGGATGATGGGAGAGAGGAGCCCGTCATGGCACATGCGGCACCCACCGCCCACAGGCGGCACAGCAGGCAGTCGACGGACATGGCCCACCTGAGCAAGAGCGCCTACGCGCGCCCGCTGCTCCTCGGACTCGTCTACGGCGTCTGGGCCGCGTTCATTCAGCGCCAGACGGGCCCGGTCGACGCGGGCAACGTCTTCTACGGGATCCTGTGCGGCGTGCTCTTCGCCGGGATCATGTTCGGCCTGGCCCGGGTCGGCCCCCGCATGAAGCGCGAGGCCCACGCCGCCGCGTACGGGGCCTTCGGCGGCATCGCCGTGGGCTACCTGCACAGCCTCACCGGCCAGTCCGTCCTCAAGGCCGTCGTGGTCGGCCTCGCCGTCGCCGTGGGCGTCGGCGCGATCGCGTTCTACCGCTACTACACGCGCGAGGACTGAGTCTCACGCCTTCCGCCGGCCACGCCATCGAGATGGTCGGCCTCGTCAAGGTCTTCGGCGACAACCGGGCCGTCGACGGGGTCGACCTGAAGGTCCCGGAGGGGACCGTCTACGGCGTGCTCGGCCCCAACGGCGCCGGCAAGACCACCGTGGTGAAGATGCTGGCCACCGTGCGCGGCCTGATGGCGGGCGAGTGGCCCGCCTCCGCGATCGCCTGGTCACTGGGGTGGTCGGGGCTCCTGGTCCTGGTGTTCGGACCCGTCACGATGCGGCTGTACAACCGCAAGTAGCCGTACTTTCGGCCGGTCCGGGTCCGTACCTCTGCCCGACGCGCACGCGCACGCGGGGCCGCAGGGCCGGGACTGACGTTGGCACCGGTTCCCGTGCCCGTGGTCGAACCTCACGTGACCACGCTCCGTTGCCGAGGGCAGGGGAACCGGTGCTCCTCCACGTCAGGGGCGGCGCGCTCCTACGCAGCCGTTTCCGTGGTGGCGTTCTGCTGCGGTTCGCTCTCGGACTCGACGGTCTCGGCCGGAGTCTTCGGCGGGGCGGCCGGCTCGGCCTTGTGGACCGGCGGGGCGAAGCGGGTGACCTCGGCGCGGAGCATGGCGTTCAGTGCGGCGTAGGGGTCGATGGGCATGGCGGAACCTCACGGTGCTCAGGGGGGGTGTGGGGGCTGCGCTGCGAGCTGGAGGGTGCCCTGCCGGTCGGGCCGGACCCTCCTCGACCCGCTCAGCAGCGCAGGACCACACTCCGTACCGCCCGCAGGGACGCGGCCGGATCGGCCGTCCCCGCGGCGGGCCCGCACGGCGGGCCGTCCGCATGTTTCACGTGAAACACCGCGAGCGGTGTCCGCCGTACGCCGGTCAGGCTGCGCGCGACCGTCCGTACGGCCGCCCGTGCTTCGGGGCCGGCGGCCGGATCGGACTGGCCCTCGCCGGGCTCGGTGGGCTCGGCGGGTGCGGCCGGCGCAGTGGGCGCGGCCGGCGCGGCGGGCGCCGGGGGCGCGGTGGAGGAGGGACGGTGCTCGGCGGCCGCGGCGCCCGCCGGACCGGCGCCGAACACGCACAGCAGCACGACACACACCACGGTCAGGGCCCTGGTCAGTGCCGAACGCGTGCGTCGCCTTCCGTTCATGCGAGGGGTGTGCCCCGCCACGCCGAAAGACTCCCGGACGGGCCCCAAGAAGCCCCCGACCGGGCGACGAAGACACCCCCCACGGCGGACGGCCGGGCGGTGCGGCCCGCTCCGGCCGACGGGCGCGGCCCGACCCGGTGAGGAGATGACTCGCCGCCCTCGCCGGTGGTGGGGCACCGCGCGGGTTCAGTGCGTGCGGCGCTGCCCGGTCAGCCGGGCCAGCACGGCGGTCTCGCCGCCGACCAGCCGGAGTTGGGCCCGGCCGGCCGCTTCCTCCCGGCCGCCAACGGCCCCGGGCGAGATGCGTACGACGGTGAACACGGCCGTACGGCGGTCCGCGCGGGGGATCTCGATGGTCCGGCCCCGCCGCAGCTCGCCGAGACGGAGCCCGTCCCCGGTGACCACGGCCGTCCCGGCCGCACCCGGAGCCGGGCCGCCGGTGTCCCAGGAGACCTCCTCGCGCCCGCCGGTCAGCGGCACGTCGACGCCCAGGCTCGGGATGCGCAACCGCAGGGGCTGCGCGGCCCGGAGCGGTTCGGTGACCGCCCGAAGCGGCCCGGCGGCGGTTCCCGGCGGCCTTGCCCCCCGGCCGGGGGCCTGCTCGCCGGCCTGCTCCAGCTCCCGCACGAGACGGCGGTGACCGGACAGCCCCAACGCCCGTGAGGGCAGCGCGTCGTCGGTGGTCGCGACCGCGTGCTCGGCCCCATCGGTCCGCTGCAACACCACGATGGTGGTGGCCAGCAGAGCCACCGTCAGTGCGGTGACGACCCACTTGGCGCGGGGCATGGGATTCCCTCCTGTCCGGCGCGTACGGCCGGGTCATGTGAGCAGTGGACACCTCCTCTGCCCATCGGCACCCTGTGAAACACGGGGGACTGACATGGCGTCACGGGCGTGTCGTCGCCCGATCCGGGCGTCTTCGCAGCTCGCGGAGGGTCCCCCCGCCCCCGGCCGGGGCCAGAAGGCGTGCACCCGAACGGGTGAGTCGTGCGCGGGGATCCCCCGGAGCGTGTCGGTGGTGCGCGGCAGGCGCGCGGACGTGGTCACGCCCATGCCCCTTGCGCGAACGGCCGCTGTCCGACGCGCTGGTGAACCTGCCGGTGGGCCGGTGGGCCGGTGGGCCGGTAGGCCGGTAGGCCGGTCACTTCGGCGCGACGGCTCCCGAGTCCGGAGACTGCTGCATGCCGGAGGTGTCGACCGCCTCGAAGTCCGACCCCTTGATGTCCTTGAGGGCATCGAGCTGGGCGTTGTCCCAGCCGGAGTTCTCTTCACCGGTGAGGTACCAGGGCGAGCCGTTGTCCGCGACGATCGCACCGTACTTCTTGAGCGCCTCGGCCACGGCCCTGGCCTGCGGGGCCATCTGCGAGGTGTCCACGGAGCTCTTGAGCCGCAGCCGCAGGCCCATGGGCGGCAGGGACTCGTCCGCCGCGGCGCCCGCCTGGTGCCGGGCGGGCCAGATGTAACTCTGGTCCGAGCGAGGCACGGTGATGCGGATCGCGTGGTCGATGCTCCCGCTCGCCGCCTCCTCGTAGCGCGCGAGGCCGGGGAGGATGGCCAGGCCGGCGGCGTCGGCCGATGTCCATCCGTCGGGCCGCAGTTGGTTGCTCCGCAGGTCGAAGATCGCGCCCGAGCCGGCGTGCCAGGCGGTGTCCGTCTGCTTCCGTGCGTCGAAGAGCTCGTAGGACTTGCAGAGGTCGCGGTCCCAGACGATGACGTGCCGGTCCCCGTCGCTCGCCGGACCGTTCTCGATCCCGGCGTTCGGCGGGATGCGGTACCCGGACGTGTCGCTCTCCTCGGCGTAGTCGAAGGTGACCTTCGTTTCCGGCACCGCCGTGTCCGAGACGGTGATGGGGATGCCGAACGGCTGCCCTTCGACGAGCCCCGATCCGAAGTCCGGGTGCAGGGGCTGCGCGGAACCGATCGAGGCGACGTACGCGGCGGAGTTCGGGTGCACGGGAAGGGTGTCCACGGGTGCGCGCCAGAAACTGTCCGGCAGCGAGGTCGGACAGTCGGCCGGCTGCTGTCCCCGCGCGGACGCCGGCGCCATCGCCTCCGCCGTGGGAGACGCCCTCCCGCCGGAATCCGTGTACCCGCACAGCAGGCCCGCGGCGGCCAGGGCGGCGGCAGTGGCGAGTGCGGGGGCCCGACTGCGCAAAACGATCATGACTCCGCCGCCTTCCCTGTGAGCCACTTCCAGCGTAGGCACGTTCCCGCGCCGCCGCTCGGCCGTGCCCTTCGAAGGACGGCCTTCAGCGGGTCACATGACGACGGCGGCGGTGCCCGCCCCCATCAGTACGGCGGCGAGGTGCACGGCCGGGTGGCCGTAGTCGCCGTACCAGAGGTGGCGGGCCAGGCCGCCGAGGGCGGCCAGGGCGGCGATGACGCCGATCTGGCCGAACAGGGTGACGGCGCAGCAGGGGGCCAGGAGCAGCAGGAACGAGTTGAGCCAGAACGGGGCCGCGCCCGTCCAGCCCCGCCATTCCCTGATCGCCGTCGGCATGTACTACCGGCCCCCTCGTGGTCAACTCATCGGCTGCACAGCCTCCTTGGGTGCGGAGGTGGGCACAAGGGCCCGTTCGGCTAGAAAAGCGAAGGCCAGGCCGAAAGTCGTCCACAGGGTGGTCTGGATGGCCAGGGACGCGAGGCGGAAGTCCCAGATCAGCGCCGCCGGGAAGCCCACCGGGACCTCGTTGATGCCGGGCAGCACCGCGTACGAGATTCCGACGGCCACGGCGAAGCCCAGGCCGGCGACGACCGAGGCGTTCCAGTTGCCGAGCCTCGGCGCGAGCCGCCGGCCGAGGAGCAGCGCGCCCGCCGCCAGCAGCGCGCTGAGGGCGATCATCAGGAGGTAGAGGGCGGTGCGCCGGGCGGCCGTCTCGGGGTCGCCGACGGCCGGGGGATTGGCGGGGTACTTGAAGAACGGCACCAGGGTCACGGTGACGAACAGGCTCGCCGTCACCAGCGCGGCCGTGGCCCGCGGGCCGAAGCGGCCGATGCGGCCCAGGGCGTAGCAGTAGACGAGCGCGGCGATGCCGCCGAGCGCGACCCCGTACAGGAGGACGCCGGTGCCGAGGCCGGCCGTGGCCTGGAGGGCCCGGCTGACCGGGGCCTCCTCGCCGTGGTCGTGTCCGTGCGCGGCGGCCTCTTCGATGGCGATCGCCGCGTCCACCTTGGACTCACCGAGGAGGTAGGCGACGAGGAAGGCGGCGGCACCGGCCAGCAGGCCGGCGAGCATGCCCCTGACGAGCAGCGTGCGGGGGGAAACGTTCATGGTTCGGTTCCCTTGCGGAGACGGAGGTCAGTGGCAGGGGAATCAGTGGCAGGGGAAACCGAGCAGGTGGCGGCCGTCGTGCAGCCACTCGTGGATGGTCTCGCCCTCGAAGATCGCGGTGGCGCCCTGCTCGGCGCCGACGAAGTAGAGCAGGACCAGCATCAGGATCCCGACGAACGCGGCCCAGGGGGCCAGCGCGGAGAGCGAGATCGGGGCAATGGCGGGTGCGTTCGTCGTGGGCACGGCGGAGTGGGCCATGGCGGAACCTCCAGAGGGAACACGCGTCCCGGTCAGTGGTGCTCGCGACGACGGTGGCGGGTCTGACTTGCCTCCCCCTCCGGGAGGTTTCACAGTGGCGCGACCGTGCCGGATTCTCACCGGTACTTCCGTCCGACCGTCGTCATGCAGTTGTGTTGTGCGTGACGCTACCGCGCTTACGCTCCCCTTATGAAGACCCCGTTGATACGAGTCCACCTCGTAAGGCTCCCACTGGACGCAGCAGCCCGCCAGGGGTGCTTCGGTCACGCGCGGCCGTGCCCCGGGTACGAGGGCCTGCGGGGTCTGGACACCGGGGAGTGGGCGGGGCGCACCCTGGACGAGGTGGCGGCCGAGGACCCGGCGGCCGTGCACGCCTGGCTGACGGACCCCGGGTACGCGCCGCCGGGCGGGGAGTCCGTGGGCGCGCTGATCGCGCGTGTCGGGGCGGAACTGGCCGGTCTGGCCGCGGGCACGCACCGGGCCGTGGTCGAGCAGGCCGTCGTACGGGCGGCCGTGGTGCACGCCCTGGACCTGCCCGCGGCGGCGTTCTGGCGGCTCGACGTGCGGCCGGAGTCGGTGACCACCCTCACCGGGCGGGCGGGGCGCTGGAACCTCCTCGTGGGGCAGCCCGAGGACGGCTCGCAGCAGGACCGGCAGTAACCGAACGGGCCGCAGCCGAACGGGTCACAGCCGAACGGGTCACAGCCCCACACGCGCCCCGGGCAGCAGCGCGGCCCGGACCCCGCGACGCGGTCCGGGCCGAACTGACGGTCTACGAGGCCGAGGTTCGGGCTAGGCGACGATCCAGTCGGACGTCGCGATCACCGGCTGCACGCCGTCACGGTGCACGGTGCCCTCGATCAGGCCGTACATGCGGTCCGCCGCGAAGTAGACCTCGTTGTCGTTCTTGAGGCCGAAGGGCTCCAGGTCGACGAGGAAGTGGTGCTTGTTGGGGAGGTTCAGCCGCACCTCGTTGACGCGGGGGCAGTTGTCGAGCACGCGCTCGGCCATCTGGTTCAGGGTCTGCTGCAGCGAGTACGAGTACGTCTCCGCGAAGGCTTCCAGCATGTTCTTGCGGACCTTCTTGTACGACTGGTCCCAGTCGTACCCGGCGTCGTCGGCGGCCAGCGCCGAATGCGCCCAGCGCGCGGTGACCTTGGTCGCCAGGATGCGGTCGTACGCCTCCTGCAGGGTCGTGTACTTGTCCTTGATGTAGCCGTGGAACTCGGAGTTGGTCGAGTTCATCACCGTCAGGTCCTTCAGACCCGAGATGACCTGCAGGCCCGTCGTCTCGCTGTAGGTGATCTGCGCGGTGCGCACCTCCTGGCCCTTGCGGACGAAGGAGTGCTGCTCCTTGCGCGTCGGGACCGGGATGCGGTCCCACACGTACTCCTCGATGCGGATCTGCGCCTCGCGGATCGGCTGCTGGGAGGAGACGAAGTGCTTGGCGAGGAGGATGCCGAAGGCCTCGGGGGACTCGATGCCGTGCTCCTTGCCGAAGGCGTACACCGTGTTCTTGGTGGTGTCGGTCGGCAGGCAGTTGGCGTTGTCGCCGGTGAGGTGCACGTCGCGGAACTCACCGCGGAGCGCGACCGAGACGTTGAGGTCGCGGATCTCGTGCCAGGAACCGTCGCCGCCCTTGCGGGTGACCTTCACGATGCGGTTCTCGGCCTTGCCGTACTGGTTCTGGGCCAGGACGTGCTTGCTCATGCTGTCTTCCTTCGGGTCTCGGGAACACGGAGTCCGGTCGTCTGGATCCCGTACGCCCGGCGTCCAGCGCCCGCCCGAATCAAGGACGTCCCGCTCCCCGCCGTTCGGCCCTTCCGCGAAGGACCGCCCCGGGACTGACGTGCATCCCGGTCCGTAGGTGCTTGGCCTGTTTTGGTGTCATGGCCTGCAACGGATTGCAGCATGTGTACGGGGTGGCGGCCACCGCACGAATCATCCGAACACCAGCACCCACGGATTGGGCGACCGTACAGATTCGCTGGTCAGACGGTGTGTGCGTCCGCCACCGAGAGGGCCTCGTCGAGGATCGCCAGCCCCTTGGCGACGTCCTGCGGCGTGATGTTGCAGGGCGGCGCGACGTGGATGCGGTTCCCGGCGATGAGCGGCCAGAGCCCGCCCTTCTTGCACGCGGCCCCGAATTCGGCCATCGGGGCGTTGTCCGCCCCGGCCGCGTTGTACGGGACCAGCGGCTCGCGCGTCTCCTTGCTGCGTACGAGTTCCAGGGCCCAGAAGGTGCCGAGGCCGCGGACCTCCCCGACCGACGGGTGCCGTTCGGCGAGCGCGCGCAGGCCGGGGCCGAGCAGCTCCGCGCCGGTGCGGGCGGACTGCTCGACGATGCCCTCCTCCTCCATCACGTTGATCGTCGCGACGGCGGCCGCGCAGGCGAGCACGTGCCCGGAGTAGGTCAGTCCGCCCGGGTAGGGCCGGCGGGCGAAGGTCTCGGCGATGGCGGCCGAGATGGCGACCCCGCCGAGCGGTACGTAGCCGCTGGTCACGCCCTTGGCGAAGCAGATCAGGTCGGGCGTGACGTCCCAGTGCTCGGAGGCGAACCACTTACCGGTGCGCCCGAAGCCGACCATGATCTCGTCGAGGACGAAGACGATGCCGTAGCGGTCGCAGAGCGCGCGGACCCCGCGCAGATAGCCGTCCGGGTGCACGAGCACGCCCGGGGCGCCGCCGACGGTCTCCAGGATGATCGCGGCGATGGACTGCGGGCCCTCGAAGACGATGGTGTCCTCGAGGTGGCGCAGCGCGCGCTCGCACTCCTCGGCCTCGGTCGTCGCGTAGAAGGGCGAGCGGTAGGCGAACGGCCCCCAGAAGTGCACGACTCCGGCGGTCGCGGTGTCGTTGCCGAAGCGGCGGGCGTCGCCGGTCAGGTTGATTGCGGTGGAGGTGGCGCCGTGGTACGAGCGGTACGCGGACAGCACCTTGGGCCGGCCGGTGTGCAGGCGGGCCATGCGGACGGCGTTCTCCACGGCCTCGGCGCCGGCGTTGGTGAAGAAGATCTTGTCGAGGTCGCCCGGGGTGCGCTCGGCGATCAGCCGCGCCGCCTCGGAGCGCACGTCGACGGCGAAGCCGGGCGCGACGGTGCACAGCTTGGCCGCCTGCTCCTGGATGGCCGCGGTGACCTTGGGGTGCTGGTAGCCGATGTTGGTGTAGACGAGGGCGCTGGAGAAGTCGAGGAAGCGGTTGCCCTGGTAGTCCCAGAAGTACGACCCCTCGGCACCGGCGACGGCGAGCGGGTCTATGAGCTCCTGCGCCGACCAGGAGTGGAAAACGTGCTTCCGGTCAGCGTCTTTCACGGTGGCGAGGGCGTCGGCTTCTGCGTTCATGAAACGAGCGTAGTTGTCCAGGATGTGGACGCGGCGGGGGTCGCCCTGTCGCCTGTCCTGCTGCCTGCGGCGTTGCCTGCCACATCGGCCGTCCCGTCGGCTGCCCCGTCGGCCGTCCCGTCGGCCGCGCCCGGGTCCTCCGCCGCGTCGGTGAGCAGACAGGTGCGCATCCGCGCCAGGGTCCGGGCCAGCAGCCGGGACACGTGCATCTGGGACAGGCCCAGCCGGTCGCCGATCTCGGCCTGCGTCAGGTCCTGCCCGAAGCGCAGCGCGATCAGGGTGCGCTCGCGGTCGGGGAGCCCGGCCAGGACCGGCTTGAGCGTCTCCAGGCACTCGATGCGGTCGTACGCGCGCTCTTCCTCGCCGAGGGTGGGCCGCTCGTCGTGGGCCTCCCGGTCGCCCTCCTCCTGCGCCGGAGCGTCCAGGGAACGCGCGGAGTACGCGCACGCCGCCTTCTGCCCCTCCGCGAGCTCCTCGGGCGTCACGTGCAGGTGCCCGGCGAGCTCGGCGTCCGTGGGCTCGCGGCCGAGGGCCTGTTCCAGGGCGTCGTGCGCCTTGGCCACCTCGATCCGCAGCTCCTGGAGCCGGCGGGGGACCTTGACGGCCCAGCTCGTGTCCCGGAAGAAGCGTCTGATCTCGCCGGTGATCGTCGGCATCGCGAACGAGGCGAACTCCACCCCGCGCTCCGGGTCGAACCGGTTGGTGGCCTTGATCAGGCCGATCGTGCCGACCTGGACGATGTCCTCCATCGACTCGCTCCGGCCGCGGAACCGGCGGGCGGAGTACTTCACGAGGCTGAGGTTGAGCTCGACGAGGGTGTTGCGGACGTAGGCGTATTCCGCGCTGCCCTTCTCCAGCTCGGCCAGTCTCCGGAACAGGGACACGGACAGGGCCTTGGCCTCGTGCGTTGCGACGTCTGTGAGGTCTGTACGGTGCATGGCCGCGCACCTCCGACGGTCTGTCCCCGGGGTTCGGAGGCCCCGGGGGTGCGTACGTCGTCGCGCTGTTTCAGGAGGTATACCCGCCCGAATCGGCCCATACCCAACCCGTTCGCGGGGCCAGGTCGGGCCAGGTCGGGCCAGGTCGGGTCAGGTCAGGCCAGGTCGGGTCAGGTCAGGCCAGGGCTTCGCCGTACAGGCGGAACAGCCGGGGCCCGCCGGGCGGGGCGGCGGCCGCCAGCCGGGCCCAGGCGCCGGCCGCCGCCGCCCGGGCCGCCCTGCCCGGCCAGGGCCGCGGCAGCAGCTCCGGCGGGAGCAGCGGATCCGGCAGCATCGCGGCGGAGAAGGCGGCGGCCAGCGCGACGGCCTGCGCGATGACCTGCGCCGATCCGGCCACCGCCCCACCGTCCGGTCTGCCCTCCCCGGCCTGCCCGGCGGGAGCCGCCCGGCCGGCCAGGGCGCCCAGCGCCTCGTACCGGGCTGCGATCTCCGGCAGCGGCCACAGCCGCTCCGCCAGGGCCCGAGGGTCCGTGATGCCGCCCACGGCCAGATCCCGCGTGCCGAGGCAGCTCAGGGACTGCGCGAGGCCCAGTTCCGCCGCCCGCGCCCGCACGTACGGGCCGATGGCGTTCGGCGTGACGTACAGGCCGCCCTGGACCGGCGCCGCCCCCAGCCCGGTCAGCGTGTCCCGCAGGGCGTCCCGCGACGCCCGCGCGGATTCCGGTACGGCGAAGGCGAAGGCGTGCCAGACCCCGTCCCACGGCTCCAGGCCCCGGTCCTGCCGGTACGCGTGCCGTACGAACTCCACCTCCGGTACGAGCGGCAGGCCCCCGGGCCCCGGCTCCGCGCCCGCCATCCGCAGCACGGACCGCCGGCCGCGCCCCTCCACGGTGAAGCGCCCCTCCGCCACCAGCCGCTTCACGCACAGCCGCACCTGCTGGTCGGTCATCCCGAGCAGCCCGGCGACCTCGTACAGCTCACCGCCGTCGACCGTCCCGTCCTCCCGGACCAGCGCGTGCACGACCATCCGCGTGGGGATCCCGCCCGCGCCGGCGGCCGTACCGCCCGCATCAGCCGTGCCGCCCGCGCCGTCCGTGCCGCTCACGTCGCCCGTCCCGCCCGTCCCGCCCGTTCCGCCCGTTCCGCTCACCGCGCCACCGCCTTGTGCATCGTCGTCACGCCCCCGAATCCCAGCAGGTCCCGCAGCCAGGGCGTCCGCCGCACCCGTACCGCCCGGAACCCGTACCGCTCGTACAGTGCCCGCGCCCGGGGGTTCTCCTCGACCACGTCCAGCCGGATCCGTCGGCATCCCTGCGCCACGGCGACCGCCTCGATCTCCCGCAGCAGCAGCCCGCCGATGCCCCGGCCCCGCTCGCCTGGGTCCACGGCGATGCCGTCCATGACCAGCTCGTCGCGGGCCGGGGTGCGTTCCAGCAGGGCCAGCAGGAACACCCGGTACAGGCCCCGTACGCGCCCGTACTGGGCCCTGACCGCGGCCGCGTCGCCGCCGACCAGGCCGCGCCCGCCCAGCTGGTAGCCCGCCACGCCGACCACCCGGCCGCCGTCGGGGCCGCCGGACAGCGCCGTCACCGCCCGGTCCGCGTGCAGGTGCCCGGCGATGAACCGGCGCCCGGCCTCCGCGGGGCCGAGCGCGTGGCCCAGCTTCCCCGCGAAGGCCTCCCAGTACAGCTCGGCGACGCGCGCGGCGGCCCCTTCGGGCATCCCGCGCCGTACCTCCACGCTCTCCGTCGTCATACGCACAAGCATAATACGTTCATCGACGATACGATCGTTCTTGACATGAGCGAATACGCGCAGGAATCCGGAGCCCCTCATGACCGAGCCCCGCACACCCCGCACACCCGGCACATCCCGCACCCCCGCCCTGCCGCGCCGCCGCACTCCCCGCGGCGTCCGCGTCCGCAGGGTCCTCCTGGCCGTCCTCCTCCCGCTCCTCGCCACCGCCCTCCTCCTCACCGGCGTCGTCCTCTGGCAGCACAGCTACGACCTCCACGAGGAGCGCGTCACCGTCCCCGCCGCCGGCCACGACCTCCCCGGCGTCCTCGCCACGCCCGTCGGCCGGGGCCCCGGTCCCTTCCCGCTCGTGGTCTTCGTGCACGGCGACGGCGAGGTCGACGCCACCCACGACGGCTTCTACCGCCCCTACTGGGAGGCCTTCGCCCGGGCCGGATACGCCTCGCTCTCCCTCGACAAGCCCGCCGACTGGCTCGGCCAGACCATGGACGACCGGGCGCGCGAGACCATCGACGCCCTCGCCTGGGCGGCCCGCACCCGTCCCGAGATCGACGCCACCCGCATCGGCCTGTGGGGCGCCAGCCAGGCCGGATGGGTGATGCCCAAGGTGGTGGCGCAGGCACCGGACCCCGGCGTGCGCTTCGTCATCGCCGTCGGCACCGCCGTGAACTGGGAGCGCCAGGGCGAGTACCACCTGCGGGCCGTGCTCCGCGCGGACGGGGCCGGCGGCGAGCGCACGGCGGCCGCCCTGCGGACCCGGGAGGCCACGCTGGCGCTGCTGCGGCGCGGGGCGACGTACGAGGAGTACCGCGCGAGTCCGGGCGCCGACCCGGAACTCACGGCGGACCGCTGGACGTTCATCAGCCGCAACCACACCGCGGACGCGACCGCGGACCTGAGGGCGATGCGGGACAAGGGAGCCACGGGGGCCATGGGTGCCACCGGCGCCAAGGGGGCCACGGCCGCCGTCCCGGTGCTGCTGATCTCGGGCGCCGACGACCTGAACGTGGACGGCACCGAGACCGAGGCCGTCTACCGGAGCCTGCTCGCGCCCGGCACGCTCACGGTCCGCCGCTACCCGGGAGCGACCCACGCCCTGCTCCGCACCCCCGTCGAGCGCTCCTCCTGGCGGCTGACCCTGACGGCCGTGTTCGCCCCGCGGGCGCTCTTCCCGCCCGGCCTCCTCGCCGACCAGCGGCGATTCCTGGAGGAGCTGCCGGGTGAACGAGCCGGAGCAGGCTAAAGGGGCTTCGCCTCCGCCGAAGGAACCGGACCGGCCAGCGTGACCCGCGCGAGCTCCCGTACGGACTCCAGCGCGGCTCCCGCACCGTCCCGCGCCGCCCCGGTGACGTACTCCTCGTACTCCTCGTGCTCCTCGTACGTCTCGTACGGCTCGTACGGCTCGTCGTACGTCTCGCCGAGCGCGGCCCGCACCGCGCTCTCCACGCGCGCCGCGTCGGCGCGCGAGTGGTCCGGCCCGCCGCGCACCGCCAGGGCCGCCGACAGCAGCCGCGCCGCCTCCCGCGGCCGGTCCAGCCGGACCGCCTGGTCCGCGATGCCGACCAGAACCTGGGCGACCGTGGGCGCGTGCAGGGAGGCCAGCGCCAGTTCGAGCGCCTCGGCCCGGTGGGCCCCGGACGCCGCCAACTCGCCCTCCGCCGCGTCCAGATAGCCGAGGGAATCGAGCATCACCACTTGGAACACCGGGTGGACGGCGACCTCGCGGACCGCCTCCCTGGCCCGCGCCAGCTCGGCCCGGGCCAGGGCCGGCTCACCGCTCCAGCGCGCCAGGTCCGCCTTGCCGTGCGCCATCATGGCCAGCGTCTCGGGCCAGCCGGCCGCCTCCGCGTCCCGCTCCGCCCGCGCCATGGCCGCCGCGCTGCCCTCCGGGTCCCCGGCCAGCCGGCACAACTGCGCCTGCCGGACCCACGCGTACAGCCGGTCCTCGATGACGCCCAGCTCGCCGATGACCGCGACGGCCTCCTCGTAGTGGCCGATCGCCGCTTCGTGATCGCCGCGCCGGGCCACCAGGTCGGCCAGCAGCGTCAGCGCGAAGGAGATCCCCCAGCGGTCCCCGACCCCGCGGAACGCGGCCAGGGCCGCCTCGATCGCGGCCTCCGCCCGCGCCGGCCGGCCGCCGGCCCCGAGCAGGGTCTTGGCTCCCTCCAGCAGGCCCTGGGCCCGTACCCAGGGGTCCTCGTCGGCCACCAGCCCGTCCCACGCGTCCACCGGCGGCGCCTCGCCCCGGCCGGCGCTCCGCAGCAGCCGGTCCAGCGGCTCCAGGAACCGGACCACCGGATGCCGGCTCCCCGTGCGCTGCGCCAGCAGCACCCCCTGGCGGAGCAGCTCCCCGGTCTGCCGGTCGTCGCCGACACCGGCCGTCGTGAACAGCACGGCCAGCGCGCACGCCACGGCCCGGGACTCGTCGTCCGCGGCCGTGTCCGCCGCCGCGTTCTCGTGAGGCCCCCCGTCCGGCCCCCCGGCGACCGGCAACGCCAGCGCCTGCGCGGCGAGTTCGGCGCCGTCCGCCTTGTGCCCGCTGAGCCACCAGTACCACCCGGCCGCCGCCACCACCCGTACGGCCGCCCGCGCGTCGCCCGCCGCGAGCGCGCCGCGCAGCGCCGCGGCCAGGTTGTCGTGCTCCGCGGTGAGCCGCGCGAGCCACTCCAGCTGCTCGGCCCGGCGCAGGTACGGGTCCGCGGCCTCGGCCAGCCCGGTGAAGTACGCGGCGTGCGCCCGGCGGACCGTCTCCTGCTCACCGGCCTCGGTGAGCTTCTCCAGGCCGTACGCCCGGATCGTCTCCAGCATTCGGTAGCGCCCGTCGCCCGCCGTCACCAGCAGGGACTTGTCGGCCAGCGACGTGATCAGGTCGAGCACCGCGTCCACCTCGACCGGGCCGCCCGCGCAGACCCCCTCGGCCGCCTCCACCGTGGCGCCGCCGGGGAAGGCGGCGAGCCGCCGCAGCAGCGCACGCTCGGCCTGCGTCAGCAGTTCCCAGCTCCAGTCGACCACCGCCCGCAGCGTCCGGTGCTGGCGCGGAGCCGTCCGCGAGCCGCCCGTCAGCAGCCGGAACCGGTCGTCGAGCCGCGCCGCGAGCTGCTCGGCGCTCATCGTCCGCAGCCGGGCCGCTGCCAGCTCGATGGCCAGCGGCATCCCGTCCAGCGCCCGGCAGATCCGGGTCACCGCCGGGGCCGTCTCCTCGGTGACCGCGAAACCGGAACGCGCCGCCGCGGCGCGGTCGTTCAGCAGCCGGACCGCCGCGTACGACATGGCCTGCGCCGCGTCCGCGTCCCGCGGAGGAAGCGCCAGCGGACGGACCGGCCACAGTGCCTCCCCGGTGAGGCCGAGCGGCTCGCGGCTGGTCGCCAGGATGCTGAGCCCGGGGCATTCGCCGAGCAGCCGGTCGGCCAGTGCGGCGGCCGCCCCGATCAGGTGCTCGCAGTTGTCCAGCACCAGCAGGGCGGTCCGGGTGCGCAGCGCCGCGGCGAGCCGGTCGAGCGGGTCGCCGGTCGCCGACGCCTGGTCCCGGAGCGCCAGGGCGTTCCACACCGCCTGCGGTACGTCGGCCTCCGCGCTCAGCGGTGCGAGCTCCACCAGCCAGACGCCGTCGGGGAACCGGCCGAGCAGGGGCCGGGCGCTCTGGACGGCCAGCCGGGTCTTCCCGGCGCCGCCGGGGCCCGTGAGCGTGGTGAGCCTGAACCGGTCCATCAGGGCGTGCACGTGGGCGAGGTCGTCGTCCCGGCCCACGAAACTGGCCAGGCCGGCCCGCAGATTGGTGGGTGTCGGTGTCGGCTGTGGCTGATGTGTCTGCTGCTGCTGCTGCTGCTGCTGCGCGTCGGCGGGCTGCGGTGCGGCCGGTACACGGGCCGGCGCGGGGGCCGCGGGCGGCCCCGCGGGGACCTCGCCGCGCAGGACGGCGGTGTGCAGCGCGGACAGTTCCGGCGAGGGGTCGGCCCCGAGCTCCTCGGCGAGGGCCTCGCGCGCGTTCCCGTACACCGTGAGTGCCTCGGCGGGCCGCCCGGCCGCGACGAGAGAGCGCATCAGCGCCCCGGCGAGCCCTTCCCGCAGGGGGTGTTCGGCGACGAGGGCGGTGAGCTCGCCGGTCAGATCCCGGCCGCGTCCCACCCGTAGATCCGCCTCGATCCGGTCCTCCAGGGCCGCCATGCGCAGTTCCGACAGCCGGGTCACCGGCGCCCGGAAGAAGTCGGAGCCCGCGACGTCGAGCAGGGCGGGGCCCCGCCACAGCTCCAGCGCCTCCCGCAGCACCCGCGCGGCCGTGTCCGGATCCCGCGCCAGGGCCCCGCGGCCCGTCGAGGCCAGCCGTTCGAAGCGGACCACGTCCACCGCGTCGGGTTCGACGGCGAGGCGGTACCCGGCCGGATGCGATTCCACCTCCACGCCGGGCAGGGCCCGCCGCAGCCGGGAGACCAGTGCCTGCAGGGCGTTCGTGGCGCCCGACGGCGGGTCGTCCTGCCAGATCCCGTCGATCAGCAGCTCGGAGGCGACCACCCGCCCCGGTTCGAGCGCCAGCAGGATCAGCAGGGCCCGCAGCCGTGTCCCGCCGACTCCGACGCCGCTTCCGTCCTCGCCCCGTACCTCCAGGGCCCCCAGCATCGAGATCGAGATCCGCATGCCGACATTGTGCGGCGCCGCCCGGGGATGTCGCCATGTCGTTGTCGGAGGGTGGCGGGCGGGCCGAAATGCCGCCGTCTTCACGGCGATTGGTCCGACCGGGAAACGCGCATTCCGCTTCCGGGAAATCAGCGCGGCGCCGGGGCAGCACGCGAGACGGCCCCTGCGGATGAACGCGGGGGCCGTCTTCGGTGTGGTGGAACGGGGCTATTTGTCGGAGTAGCTGAAGTCTCCGACGGTCCAGGCCCCGACGTCCTTGACCGCGATCCGGTACATCCCGCCGGTCTCGGGGATGCCCAGGGTGCCCTGGAGGATGCGCGCCACGTGGAAGTGCAGGTGCGAGGGCGCTCCGCCGCTCTGTCTGTCACGTCCGGGGGAGCTGAAGATCTCGGCGAACGGCCCCAGTTGGTCGGAGTCCCGCAGGACCTCGGCCACTCGCTGGCGCCAGACGCTCTCGGGGGCGAGGCGGCCCGTGATGACCGCGCCGTGGACCACGACGGTCAGGGACATCTGATTGGTCTGCTCCGACTCGACCATGGCGGCGAGATCGAGGAGCAGGTCGTCAGGGATCGACATGGACAACGACTCTAGCAAGCGCCGTCAGGCATCGGCCGGGCTTCCGAGGAGCGCCGAGGCAGCCTGCAGCGGGGTCAGGGCGGGCGCCGGCGCGGGCACCGAAAGGTCGCGGCAGGTGAAGCCGAGGCGGGTCAGCGCCCGGGTGACCTCGGCCGCCGTGAAGTCGCGGCGGTCCTGCCGGGTGATGACCTCGCCGACCTGCTTGACGGGGTAGGTGCGGCGGCTGATGATCACGGACGCTCCCGTGACGGGCTCGGCCTTGACGCCCTTCATCTTCTCCTCCACCTCGCTCTTCTCGAGGTCGAAGGGGTATCGGGCGATGACGAAGCGCATGATGCCTCACAGACTGGACGGAGTACCCGGGACGGCGGGTCGGGCGTGGCGGCGGGACGGGCGTGACAGGACCAGCGTGACACCCGCGGGGCGCCGGCGTGACACCGGCGTGGCGCGGCGGGTCAGGCGGCCATGCCCAGGGAGCGACGTCGCTCCTGGGCGGGGCGGCTGCGTCGCCCGCGGGAGGAGCTCGTGCTGCGCTTGGGGCGGTCCGACTTCGGCGCGGTGATGGTGACCGGGACGCCGGAGGGGGCCTGGGCGCCGGTGATCCGGCTCAGCGCCTCCTCGCCCGAACGGACCTGGGTGGTCTGCGGGACGATGCCCGCGGCCGCCATCAGACGGGTCATGTCGCGCCGCTGGTTCGGCGTGACCAGGGTGACGACGCTGCCGGACTCGCCGGCGCGCGCGGTACGGCCGCCCCGGTGCAGGTAGTCCTTGGGGTCGGTGGGCGGGTCGACGTTCACGACGAGGTCGAGGTTGTCGACGTGGATCCCGCGCGCCGCGACGTTGGTCGCCACCAGCACCGTCACGTGCCCGGTCTTGAACTGGGTCAGGGTCCGGGTGCGCTGCGGCTGCGACTTCCCGCCGTGCAGCGCGGCGGCCCGTACACCGCTGTTCAGCAGGTGGCTGGTGAGCTGGTCGACGGCGTGCTTGGTGTCCAGGAACATGATCACCCGGCCGTCGCGGGCCGCGATCTCGGTGGTCGCCGCGTTCTTGTCGGAGCCGTGGACGTGCAGCACGTGGTGCTCCATCGTCGTGACCGCGCCGGCCGTGGGGTCCACCGAGTGGACGACGGGGTCGGTCAGGTAGCGCCGGACCAGCAGGTCGACGTTGCGGTCGAGGGTGGCCGAGAACAGCATCCGCTGGCCCTCGGGGCGCACCTGGTCGAGAAGCGCGGTGACCTGCGGCATGAAGCCCATGTCGGCCATCTGGTCGGCCTCGTCCAGCACGGTGATGGCGACCTGGTTCAGCCGGCAGTCGCCGCGGTCGATCAGGTCCTTGAGCCGTCCGGGTGTCGCGACGACGACCTCGGCGCCGCCGCGCAGCAGTCCGGCCTGCCGTCCGATGGGCAGGCCGCCCACGACGGTGGCCGTACGCAGCTTCATGGCGCGGGCGTAGGGGGCGAGCGCGTCCGTGACCTGTTGGGCCAGCTCGCGGGTGGGGACCAGGATCAGGGCCAGCGGCTGGCGGGGCTCGGCGCGCTGTCCGGCCGTACGGGCCAGCAGTGCGAGGCCGAAGGCGAGGGTCTTGCCGGAGCCGGTCCGTCCGCGGCCCAGTACGTCACGTCCCGCGAGGGAGTTCGGCAGGGTCGCGCCCTGGATCGGGAACGGGACGCTCACGCCCTCGGTGCCGAGCGCGGCCAGCAGCTGCTCGGGCATGTCGAGGTCGGCGAAGGCCTCCACGGCCGGGAGCGCCGGGGTGATCGTCTTGGGGAGGGCGAATTCGCCCTGGAGCGCGGTGGAGCGGCGGCCGCCGTAGCTGCCGCGGCCGGAGCCGCCGGAGCGGCTGGGGGCCGACGAGCCGAAGCGGCTGCCGCGGCCGGAGCCGCCGGAGCCGCTGGAACCCCCGTAGGAGCCGTAGCCGCCGGAGCTGCCGGAGCCGCCCGTGCGGGGGCTGCGGGAGGAGCGGTCGTTCGTGCGAGTGGTGCGGTTCATGCAGAACCTTCCTCGATGCGGCGCGTATCGAGGAATTCCCGGCAGGGGGATTCGCGAGAACGAGCCGAAGAAAAGACGAGGCAGAGCCGTGCCGGAAAGAGCGGGCCGGACTGCCGTGGAGAGAGTGCCGCGCTGCGCGTCGCAGAGCCGGGGAACCGGCGGACGGCGTGCGGGGCAGGGGGCGAGGCGGCGCGTCGTGGGAGACACTGCCGTCCGGCCGGACGATGAGGCGGGCCGGCGCTGAGCGCCGTCACCCGCCGCCCACGCGGGCCGTCGCAGAGCGACAGGCGTGGGCAGGGGAAAAGCAACGCGCCGAGGCCCGCACCCCAAGGTGCGGGCCTCAGCTGCGTGAACGCGTCAGCGTCAGGCGGGAACGATGTTCTCGGCCTGCGGGCCCTTCTGGCCCTGCGTGACGTCGAAGGTAACCTTCTGGCCTTCCTGAAGCTCACGGAAGCCAGAAGAGGCGATGTTCGAGTAGTGGGCGAACACGTCAGCGCCGCCACCCTCCTGCTCGATGAAGCCGAAGCCCTTTTCCGCGTTGAACCACTTCACGGTGCCAGATGCCATATGAATTCTCCTTTGGGGCAGTGCCCGGACTCGCACTGTGCGAATGCCGGCGTCGCCGTGATGATTGCCCCGTCCGGACCGTGCACATTTCACTGCATGCACCGGAAATAAAAAGTGCGCCCACCTAAAGTCCGGTGAGAGCACTTGTAAGTTTTTTGGGAACCACAACTGCAACTGACATCACAGTAGCACAGGGGGAACGGGCAGGCGGGGAAAGTGTTTCCGCCCCGCGTCGCCCTGATGTGAAATCTCGTGGCCGGTCGGACGTAATTCTGCACTTGCAGTAACAGATATACGGGGTCGGAAGTCATATAAACGGTCGGCCGCCTCAGGAAGCGCCGCGCCGGAGCCTCATCTCCTCGTTCAGCTTGAGGGCCTCTTCGAGCTGGTCCTCCAGCGCGACGATCCGGCAGGCCGCGTCCACCGGCGTACCGCCGTCGACGAGCTCCCGGGCGCGGGCGGCGATGCGCAACTGGTAGCGGGAGTAACGGCGGTGGCCGCCTGCCGAACGGAGCGGAGTGATGAGACGGGCCTCGCCGATGGTGCGGAGGAAGGCGGGTGTGGTGCCGAGCATTTCTGCGGCCCGGCCCATCGTGTAGGCGGGGTAGTCGTCGTCGTCGAGGCTGTCGGCGAGCGGGGACTTCTCAGGGGTCACGTGACAGACGCTAACCCTGATGGGAGACCATGTCTACTCTCGCCATGACAGATTTCCTCCAGGATTTCCCTCCGAAGTTCTGCGCTCTCCGCGGGATATTTTCCCGGCCGTGTGCTGCGGCCCGGGCGCCCGGCCCCCCATGGGGCCGGCCCCGCGGTTTTCCGGTGGAAATGGCGCAGGCGCGGGCCTGCGCCGCCCGCCCCCGCCGGCGCCGCCGGGTGCGCCTTCGCCGGGCGCGTCCGGTGTGACGCAGGTCATGGGGAACGTTCCGGCCGGTCGACTCCCTCTTCCCTCCTGAGGGACCGTCAAGCAGGAGGAAGGCGATGGGAATTCCAGGGACCGATCCGGCCGACCTGGCCGCGCTGGTGCGCTCCGCCCAGCGCGGCGACCGGATGGCCATCCAGGAGCTGCTGGACCTGCTGGCCCCCTACGTCGGGCGGCTGTGCGGCCCCATCGCCCTGCAGGACGGCCCGGACGCCGCGCAGGAGGCACTGATCGTGATCTTCCGCAGCATCGGTCAACTCCGCGAACCGGCCGCGCTGTTCGGGTGGGCTCGGGTGATCGCCGTACGGGAGGCGGTCCGCATCGCCCGGGCGGCCGCCCGGGCCGTCCCGGACCCGCTCGACGACGTGCCCGCGCGGGACGATCCCCAGCTCGCCGCGGACGTGCGCGACGTACTGCGGCGGCTCTCCCCGGCGCACCGGGCCGTCCTGGTCCTGCGGGACCTTGAAGGGCTGGACGAGCACTCCGTGAGCGCGCTCCTCGGCGTGCCCGCACCCACCGTGCGGACCCGGCTCTTCCGGGCCCGCCGCACCTTCCGGAAGGCGTGGGACCGTTGAACGAATCCTGGCCGGTCGCCGAACTCGACGCCGTCCGCCGGCTGCGCGTGATCGCCCGCAGCACGCCGGGCACCACCTTCGCGGAGCAGCTGCTCGACGCTCCCTTCGACCGGGTCTGGGCGATCGCCTCCGACCTGGAGAACCAGCTGCCCCTGATGATCACCGACATCGGCACCTTCACCGTGACGTCGGCCGTGGGCGAGCGCCTCGAAGCCAGGGCCCGCAGCCCCCTGGGCCTGCGGGCGCGCTTCGACGTCGTGCTGCGGCCGGGCTGGTGCCTCATGCAGAGCAGGTTCGTCCTCGGCGGCATGGCCGCCGTGGCCGAGGGGGGCGGGACCCGGCTCGCCTTCTTCGGCGGTCTGCGCCTGCCGGGCCTCGGGGCGGCCGACCGCGTACTGCACCCGCTGATGGCCCCGATGGGCGCCAGGGCCCTGAAACGGCTCACGGACCAGCTCGACGGGCCCGCCCGTTAGGCGCCGATGCGGACCAGCGCGAGGGTGATGTTGTCGGGGCCGCCGGCGTCGATGGCGGCCTTCCACAGCTCGAAGGCGGCCCTGCCGTCGTCGTGGACCCGCAGCAGGTCCTCGATCTCCTCGTCGGGCACCGGATCGGTCAGCCCGTCGCTGCACACCAGGTAGCGGTCCCCCTCGGACACGGCGAAGGCCGCGATGTGGGGGGTGATCTCGTTGTAGCCGCGGCTGCCGCCGAGCACCTGGGTGACGGCCGAGGTGGTGCGGTGTCCGGGGGCCGGCGCGGGGCTGTCGTCCACGCTCACCTGGCGCAGGCCGTCCTGCGCCGCGTGGAAGACCTTGCTGTCGCCGACGTTGAACGCCAGCAGTGTCTCCGGCAGGACGAGGGCCCCGGCGACCGTGGTCCCCATGGTGGCCAGCTCCGGCCGGCCCTCGGTGGCCGAGTACACCGCGCGGTTGCACAGGCTCAGCGCGTCACTGACGGCTTCCTCGCCGTCCAGCGAGGGACCGAGCGAGGAGAGCTGGCGCACCACCAGCTCGCTGGCCACCTCGCCGGCCGGCTGCCCGCCGAGTCCGTCGGCGACCGCGACGACGAGCGGCCTGCCGAAGGGGAACACCAGCGTCTGGGGATTCTGGGTCACGGTCCCGCACAGGGTCCACGGTCCGACGACGAGGCTGTCCTCGTTGTGCTCGCGCACCAGCCCGGCATGACTCAGGGCGGTCACAGCTATGTACGGCACTCGACGTCCCGCCTCTCCGCAACGACAACGGCAGACGCGTCCCTCACCACCCATTGTGGCCCCGCTCCGGCATGCGGGGGACGCCGTGCCGGAGCACCCTGGTCGTGGAGCCGCCTGTTCCCCGACCGGTGGCCCGGTCAGGAAGGACTGCCGCAGATGTTCGCGAGGCTGAGCACCTACCAGGGATCACCGGTCCCCGCGGGGGGAGATGTGACCGCGAATTCGGAGGCGATCGTCAGGCTGGTCCAGGACGTTCCCGGCTTCCGGGGCGTCTACTACCTCGTCGACCGGGCCACGGGGGAGGCCAAGACGCTGACCCTGTGGGACGACGAGCGGACCATGCGGGACAGCGAGGAGCAGGCCGCCCGGATCCGCGAGGAGACCGCGCAGCGGGAAGGCCAGCGGGTCGTGTCGGTCGAACGCTTCGAGGTGGGGTTCAGCCACCTGCAGCCGTAGCGCGGCCGCGGCCCCCGCGGGAAACGACGTACGAGGAGCGATGGCCATGGGCAAGCTCTCGATCGACCAGCTGCGCGAACGGGTGCGCGGCACGGTCGTCACCCCGGACGACGAGGCCTACGACGAGGCCCGCACCGTCCACAACGCCATGATCGACCGGAGGCCGGCCGCCGTCGTGCGCTGCGCCAACGCGGGCGACGTCATGGCCGCGGTCGACTTCGCCCGCGAGAACGGGCTCGACCTCGCGGTGCGGGGCGGCGCGCACAGCGTGCCCGGCTTCGGCACCTGCGACGACGGTGTGGTGGCCGACCTGTCCGGGATGCGCGGCGTCCGCGTGGACCCGGTGCGGCGCACGGCCCGCGCGGAGGGCGGAGCCACCTGGGGCGACTTCAACGCGGCGACGTACGCCTTCGGGCTGGCCACGACCGGCGGGATCATCTCCACCACGGGCGTCGGCGGGCTCACGCTCGGCGGCGGCATCGGATACCTGGCCCGCGGACTGGGCCTGAGCTGCGACAACCTGATCTCGGCCGATGTGGTGACGGCGGACGGGCAGCTCCTCGTGGCGAGCGAGGAGGAGAGCGCGGACCTGTTCTGGGCGCTGCGCGGCGGCGGCGGCAACTTCGGCGCGGTGACCTCCTTCGAGTACCGGCTCAGTCCCGTCAAGGACATCTACGGCGGACCGATGCTCTTCGAGCTGGCGGACGCCGCCACCGTCCTGCGCTCCTTCACCGAGTACATCGCCGACGCGCCGGAGGAGCTGGGCGGCTTCCCGGCCTTCCAGATCGCCCCGCCGCTCCCGTTCATCCCGGAGGACCGGCACGGCGACACCTTCGCCCTGATCGTGGCGTGCTGGTCCGGGCCGCTGGACGAGGGGGAGCGTGCTCTGCAGGCCTTCCACGACTTCGCCCCGGTGGTCGCCGAGCACGTCGGTCCCATGCCGTACCCGGCGCTCAACAGCGCCTTCGACGCGCTCGTACCGCCCGGCCTCCAGCACTACTGGAAGGCCAACTTCGTGACCGAGCTCAGCGACGCCGCGATCGCGGCGCACGTGGAGCACGGCGCCCGCCTGCCGGCCGTGAACTCGACCGTCCACATCTACCCGATCAACGGCGCCTGCCACCGCGTCGCGCCCGACGCCACGGCGTTCGCCTACCGGAACGCGTCCTTCGCCACGGTCATCGCCGGGATGTGGCCGGACCCCGCCGACAACGAGGCCAACATCGCCTGGGTCCGCGACTACTACGACGCGACCGCCCCGCACTCGGAGGACGGCGGCTACATCAACTTCATGGCCGATGACGACCAGAGCCGGATCAGGGCCAACTACAAGGGGAACTACGACCGCCTGGTCGAGGTCAAGCGGGCGTACGACCCGGGCAACCTGTTCCACATGAACCAGAACATCAAGCCCTAGCTGTAATGCCCCGGGAGGTTGTGGACGGGTGATGCAGGTCTCGGCTGGGGGATCTTGAACGGGTGAGGGCCTTCCGGGTTTGGTGTGGATTGCGACGTCTACACCGACCGGAAGGCCCTCATGCCCCACCGTAATGCACCCCTGACCGAGACCGGACGGCTGCGGCTTGCCCGCTGCGTGGTCGAGGACGGCTGGACCCACCGCCGGGCAGCCGAACGCTTCCAGGTCTCCCCGACGACCGCCCAGCGGTGGGCCGACCGCTACCGAACGCTCGGCGACGCGGGCATGCACGACCGGTCTTCCCGCCCGCACAACAGCCCGCGCCGGACCCCGACCCGCACCGAACGCCGGATCATCAAGGTCCGCGTCCTGCGCAGGTGGGGACCCGCCCGCATCGCCCACCTGCTCGGCCTGGTGCCCTCAACCGTGCACCGGGTGCTGACCCGGTTCGGCCTGGCCCGCCTGTCCCATCTGGACCGGGCCACCGGCCGCGTCATACGACGCTACGAACGACCCAAGCCCGGCGAACTCGTCCACGTCGACATCAAGAAGCTCGGCAACATCCCTGACGGCGGCGGCCACAGGGCTCTCGGCCGACAGGCAGGCCGCAAGACCAGGTCCGGCACGGGCTACAGCTACATCCACACCGCCGTCGACGACCACTCCCGCCTCGCCTACAGCGAGATCCTGGCCGACGAGAAGAAGGAGACCGCCGCCGGCTTCTGGACCCGGGCCCAGGCGTTCTTCACCGGCTGCGGGATCACCGTCGAACGCGTCCTGACCGACAACGGCGCCTGCTACAAGTCCCACGCCTGGCGCGACACCCTGGCGGCGGCCGGGATCACCCACAAGCGAACCCGGCCCTACCGGCCCCAGACCAACGGCAAAGTCGAACGCCTCAACCGCACCCTGCTGGAGGAATGGGCCTATGCCCGCCCCTACCGGTCAGAGCAGGAACGACGCGACGCTTTCCCCGGCTGGCTGCACACCTACAATCACCACCGCGGACACACCGCGCTCGCAGGCAAACCACCCGCCAGCCGCGTCCCCAACCTCACAGGGCAATACACCTAGCCGTTGCGCGTCGGCCCCCGGCACCAGCCCGCCGACGGTGGCGGACCGGAGTGGCGCGGATGCGGAATGTCACGGGATCTGCATATTTTATCGGGTGTACCGGAAGATCCGGTACACCCGATTTGTCTGATTGAGGAAGGCCTCCATGAAGCGTTTCCCGGTGATCGGTGTGCTCTGCATCAGCGCGGTTTTCGGCCTCTCCGCATGCTCCGACGACCCTTCGCCCTCGGAGGAGGCCACCGAGGCCGCAGCCGACCTCTGCACCGACCTGGGCGCGCTCAAGGCCGACAACGCCAAGCTGAAGGCCCTGAACCCCGCCACCGCGACCAAGGACCAGATCAAGGAGGCCTACGACGCGGTCCAGGACGACTGGGCGGACGTGAAGGAGAACGTGAGCAAGCTGCGCGAGGCCGAGCGGGCCGCCGTACAGGCAGCTGCCGAGGACCTCAAGGAGGGCTACGAGGACCTGCCGGGCGACACGACCGGCAAGGACGCGCTCACCCAGCTGCAGCCGCAGATCCAGAAGCTGGACGCGACCTCGACGGCCGCCGCCGCCGGCCTCCAGTGCTGACCTGACCGCGGGCCACCAGGTGATCCGGTGACCGGGCCACCAGGTGATCCGATGACCGGTGACCTAGTGCACCGCGCGCCCCGCCGGGAGCATCTCGGTGACCACGAAGGCGACCACGGCCGACAGGATCACGACCGGCATCATCGCGGCGCTGCCGAGCAGCAGGACCACCAGCACCACGCTGCTCACCGGCAGCCGCAGCGCGCCGGCCGCGGTCGCCGCCATGCCCGCCGCCATCGCGGGCACGATCCCCAGGCCCGGCAGGGGCGCGAGGAGGACGCCCGCCGCGCCGCCCAGGAACAGCGCGGGGAACACCGGGCCGCCGCGCAGGCTGCCGAGGCACAGGGCGTAGCCGGCGCCCTTGAACGCCAGGACGGCGATCAGCGCACCGACGCCCCAGGCGTGCGGGTCCGAGGCCAGTGCCGCCAGGGTCGCCTGACCGGACGAGGCGACCTCCACGGGTGAGCGGCCGGTGAGCAGCGCGTAGAGGCAGGCGCAGGCCGCGGCGCCCAGGGCGCACAGCACGGTCCGTACGAGGGGCCGTGCCGCGACGTACCCGGCGATCGCCCGGGCCCCGTTCAGTACGGGGTGCAGGGCGAGGGCGAGGGCCACGGCGATCAGGACCGACCAGAGCACATCGGCCGCGTCCAGGCGGGGCACGGGCACGGACAGGTGCAGCGTGAGGTCCCCGGTCGACAGCCCGGTCCAGCGTCCGAGGCCCGTGAACACCAGGGACCCGATGCCGGTGGACAGCAGGGACGGCAGCATCACCGCGAACAGCTGCGGCCCGCCCACTCCCGCCACCTCGACCAGCAGGACCGCGGCGACCAGTGGGTTTCCGAAGATCGCGGCGATGGCCGCCGCGGCTCCCGCGGCGCCCACGAGTGCGGTGCCCTGCGGGGTCGCCGGTGCCTGGGAGAGATCCCGGAACAGCAGGGCCAGCGCGGTGCCCAGGGCGATCAGCGGGGCCTCCGGGCCCAGCACCGCGCCGAACGGCAGGCCGGCCGCCGCCGCGAGCACCACGCCCGGCAGCACGGCCGGCGTGGTGTCGCCCATCTGCACGCCGGCCGCGGGGATGTGACCGCCGCGGCCGGGGAGGTGCGTGGCGATCAGGCCGACCGCGGTGCCGGCGACGAGCAGCAGGGGAAGCGGCCACCACCAGGGCGGGACGTCCCAGCCCAGCGCCTCGGGGAGGTCCGCCCACAGCGCGTGTTCCGCCTTGTGCAGGGCGACGAGGAACCAGAAGGCGGCCAGGGACACCGGGATGCCGATGAGGGCGCAGAAGGCGAGCAGTTTGAGGTATCCGGCGCTGCGGAGCAGGTGTCGCAGAACGTCCGCTTCCGGCGGCTGCGTCGTTCCCGGGGGCGGTTCGGATCGAGGACGCGACTGCGGCATGGATCACTCACTTCCTTTCCGCTCCCTCGATGGTCCACCTCGGCGGGGTACTTCGCCGCCGGAGCCCTCACGGCTCCTCCTCCGGGCCGAACGCCTCCGAACCGCGCCTGCGCATCCCGACCCTGACCGCGCCGAGGAGGGCCTTGGCGATGACGCCCACGACGACCAGGTCGGCGACCATCTGCAGGGTCGTCAGGACGCGGCCGGTCCCGGTGGTGGGGACGATGTCCCCGAAGCCCACGGTCGCGAACACCGTGACGGTGAAGTAGAGGGCGTCTGTACGGTTCAGCGGCTCCGTGAACGCGCCCGGCACCGCGTCGGAGAGCAGGAAGTACGTCGCGGAGAACAGCACGAGGAACAGCGGTACGGCGGTCGCCAGCGCCTCCACGGCGCGCAGCCGCGGGTACTCCGCACGGGCGATGGCGACGACCTGCCAGGCCGCCAGCAGGCCGAAGAGCACCATGCTGATCCCGAGCGTCACGACGGTGAGGGCGCCGAACCCGCTGTCCAGGGGTGCCAGGTAGAACAGCGCCGTGAGCAGGACGACAGAGGCCAACGAGCGCAGGGCGCTGCCCCACATGGCGCGTTGGCGTCGCCGCCCGGCCGCGTTGCGTTCCATGGCTTCAGGAGAACGGCCCGGAGGACATCGTGCGAGCGGAGCGGCCGGGTGCGCAGGAGGCGCCGTCCGCTCGGCATGCGGGTTGGCGTTGGCGCCTGTATCAATGAAGTACCACGTGCATGATCGGAGTCGAGCATGGACGACTATCCCCTTCTCAACCTCTTCTGGACGATGCTGTGGTTCTTCCTGTGGGTCATGTGGTTCTTCCTCCTCTTCAAGGTCATCACGGACCTCTTCCGTGACCACAGCCTTGGCGGATGGGGCAAGGCGGGATGGCTCATCCTGGTCCTCGTGCTGCCGTTCCTCGGCGTTTTCGTCTACCTGATCGCCCGCGGCCGCAGCATGCACGAACGGGACGCGAAGCAGGTCCAGGAGAACGAGCAGGCCTTCCGCGCCTACGTCCAGAAGGCGGCCGGGCCCGGCGCCGGAGGCAGTTCGGCGGACGAGCTGCACAAGCTCGCCGCGCTGAAGGACAAAGGCGACATCACTCAGGAGGAATTCGACCGGGCCAAGGCCAAACTCCTGGTCTGAACGGATCGCCGCACCGGTTCGACGAGGCCCCGCCCGACCCCGGGCGGGGCCTTCTCCGGTTCCGTTTCCGTTTCCGCTTCCGGGCCTGGCGGCGGGCTAGTCGGCCTGGTGACGCGGAGCGCGATCGAGCAGTCGTGTTCCTTCGCCGCGGCGACCAGCGCGGGCACGTCGATCTGCTGGAGCACCGTGGCCGTTCCGGGCCAGCGGACGACGGTGGTGCCGGGGCCGGGGCCGGGGCCGGTGCCGGTGCCGGTGCCGGACTCGGTGTCGCCGGTGCTGCCGGTCGCCGCGGGTGGGGCGCCGGGGGCGGTCCGGCCGGGGTCGTACGGGTGCTCGTACAGGGCGTCGTACAGCCGGTGCGCGCGGGTGGTGATCGCGGTCAGCGAGTGGGCGAGCTGGATCGAGGTGAACGCCTTGAGCTGCAGCGTCCACATCAGGGCGAGGGCGACGAGGGTGAGCGCCATGCCGGCGGACGGCACGATGACCGAGACCGTCGGACGGGTGCCGATGGACAGCCCCGCGGTGATGCAGAAGACGAAGACACCGACGGCGAACGCGAACGCGCGCCAGACGATCGGCTCGTCGCGGAAGAGGCCGAGGCGCGGGGTGAAGGTGGTCGCGGAGAACTGCACGACCAGGAAGAGCATCGAGTAGATGATGCTCACCAGGCTGATGACGCCGAACCCGATGGTGAACAGCATGGTCGCCGCGCGCCCTGTGTCCACCTGCGTTCCCACCTGGAGCTGAGGAAGCAGCAGGCCCAGCGCCAGCCCGGCGATCGCGCAGACGAGCTGGGACGCGTCCCGGCGCATCGCGCGCGTGGGCTGGTGGAACATTCGGCCTCCCCCGGAGTGCTCCGACCGATCGCGGCCGCTCCCCGCCATTGGACATGTGGCATGGCCGGACGCGCCTGTTCAGCTGGGCCCTCCAGGTGATCGGCGCCGCCGGCCTAGGGGGCGGGGGATGGGGGGAGGGGAGGGAGGAAGGTCCAGGTCGCCGACCCGGGCCTTCCTGCACCAGCCCCAGGCTCTTTCAGGCCATGAGCTGAAACGGTTCAGCATGAGAGTCCGGGATCAGTTGGCGCGGCCGTAGCGGACACTTCCGGTCCAGATCCGTTCGAGTCGTACCCGGGTGCCGGGGCGCGGGGCGTGCCAGATCCTGTCGTGTCCGGCGTAGATGCCGACGTGGCCCATGGTCACGCCTTTGGGGAAGAAGACCAGGTCGCCGGGTTCGCGATCACTGCGCGAAATGTGCTGGGTGTGCTCGTACTGCTGATCGGCGGTGCGGGGGAGCCGCCGGCCGGCTTTTCGGAAGGCGTAGAGCGTCAGGCCGGAGCAGTCGAACCGTTTGGGTCCCGTGGCGCCGAAGGCGTAGGGGGCGCCCTTCTTGGAGGCGGCCACGGCCACGGCCTTGATGCCGTACGGCCCCGCGGCGGCGCTTTCCGCTTGCGCGGTGGGCCCGGTCGCCGTTCCGGCGGCCAGGAAGATCAAGAGGAAGAAGAGCACGCGGGCTCTGGGGGTGCGGCCAAGGGGTCGGCTGTTCTGAGCGGCCCTGCAATAGTCCGTCCTGGAATAGGGCATGGCGATACCTCCGCATCCGGATACAAGGAACACCCAGCCGGGGCTGGGCAGATCATGCTTTCGGTGACATGCGTTTCGGCTCTTGATAGCCGCCCAGTGTTCTCCGATGGATTTCGCTATTCATCATCGGACACGGCAGGAATTGTCCCGATTCTGCAACGAATCCGAGAAGATATGGAGAAATGATTCTCGTTCCATCTGGCAGGATTTATAGCGGTGATGACCCTGTACGGGCGCCCGCGGGCGTCGTCCGACGGCCTGCGGTGAACCGGGGTCTGACCGGCCTTCGGCCAACGCGGACGGTCAAGAGCAGCCCTGTCGGCGCCAGTTGGGAAAGGCGGCGGGTCGAGAGGCGCCACCACGACGGTCGCGGCACGTCCTTCGACCGGACCGCCGCGAGCGGCCGCATTGGATCATGGCCGAAACTCGCCTGTCTACTGTGCTGTAGGACAGTAGTCGTGCCTGCTCGGGCGACCTATTCTGCGAGCGCTCGGTCCCGACGCCTCCGGAGTGCCGCGTTCCCCTCCCACCCCGTTCACGCTCACCGGAGTCTCCATGTTCGTTCGCCCGGCCGCGCTAGGAAGCGCGGCGGTGGCCCTGCTCGCCTCCGCCCTCGTCTCCGGCTGCTCGGGAGGTTCCGCCGAACCGACGAGTGCGAAGTCGCCCCCGCCGAGCGCCCAGGAGGTGGCGTACTACCGCTGCCTCGAAGCGAACGGCGTCATCCTGGAGAAGCGCGACGACGGCCGGCTCCGCGTGGACAAGGACAGGTTCGACGCCGACGTCGAGACCAAGGCCGCGGCGAAGTGCGTGGACCAGCTGCCTCCCGAGCAGGCGGCCGCGCCGGCCCCGGCCGAGTTCCTGGCCAAGGCGAGGAAGCTCAGCGCCTGCGTGCGCGAGAACGGCTTCCCCGGCTACCCGGACCCCGATCCGAAGACCGCCCAGGTCGAGTTGACCGCCGAGCAGCAGCCGACGTACCGCACGCCCGAGTTCCAGGCCGCCGCCAAGAAGTGCTCCTCTGAATAGCGCGGCGGCGCGTGCGGCGTGTGGGGTGCGTGCGGCGCGTACGCCCGTCTCGGGAGGCTGACCGCTCCGGACGGCTGTGATGTGACCCAGGTCACTCAGGCCGAATCGATGACTTCGCCTTCCGCCACCGGTCATACGTGCAGGACCTCAACGAGGAAGGCACGTCATGGCACACACGCTCAGCTCCCCCGCCAACGTCGTCCGCTCCACCGACGCGCCGCGCCCGGTGACGCGGGCCCTGCTGGCCGGCGGCGTCGTGGCGGGCCCGGTGTTCCTGGGCGCGGGCGTCGCTCAGGGTCTCGCGCGCGAAGGCTTCGACTTCACCCGCAACGCGATCAGCCAGCTCGCCCTCGGCGACCTCGGGTGGATCCAGGTGGCGAACTTCCTGCTCACCGGCGCCCTGGTCATCGCCGGAGCGGTCGGGATGGGCCGGACCCTGCACGGCGTCCCCGGCGGAGCCTGGGCCGCGCGCCTGGTCGCCGTGTTCGGCGCCTCGTTCCTGGCCGCCGCGGCGTTCCCCGCGGACGCCGGGGCCGGCTTCCCCATCGGCGCCCCCGAAGCCGCGTCGCTCAGCGCCCACGGCGCCGTCCACATGCTCGGCGGCATGCTCGGCTACCTCGCGCTGTGCGCCGCCTTCCTCGTACTGGCACGCTCCCTCGGCTCCCTCGGACACCACGGCTGGGCCCTGGCCGCCCGCCTGGCGCCGGCGGGCGTCCTCGCCGGCTTCGCGGGCTCCTCCGTCTCCGTTCTCGCCTTCACCGTGGGAGCCGGGCTCGGCCTGGCAGGCCTGACCGCGGTGACGGCCAGGCTGGCCACCACGGCGCCGCAGCCGACCCACTAGTCATCCGCCACCCCATTCCCCTCCCCCATCGATCTCATCTCGCTGCAGGAAGCAGGGACACACATGACCGACGCCGTGAAGGGCCCCGCCGCCTACTTCCCCTCGATCGAGAAGAAGTACGGCCGCACGATCGCCGAGTGGAAGGACCTCATCCGCTCCTCGTCGCTGACCAGGCACATGGAGCTCGTCTCCTGGCTCAAGTCCGAACACGGCCTGGGACACGGCCACGCCAACGCCTTGGTCGCCCACACGCTTGCCGAGAACAGCGGCCAGTGAGCGGATTCCGGCGCAACGGCTGCCCCGCTCGGTCGAGGGTCACGACGCTGCGCCTGGGCTCGGCTCGCCACATGGCTGCTTCCCGCCCGTCGGGGGTCGCTTCAGGGCGAGGACGATCAGCAGGGCGAAGGCGGTGAGGGCGGTGAGCGTGCGCAGGTTGTTGAAGAGCTCCCAGCGCCGCAGGATCTCCGCGTGATCGACCGGTGCCGAGGTGAGCGCCCATTCCTTGATCCGGCCGTTGATCGGCACGTTGCCGAGCCGGGTGATGAGAAAGGACGTCAGCGTCAGCAGCGCTGCCGTACCCGCGATCAGCCGGGTACGGCCGTGCGTCAGGGCCGCGAGGGTGAGGGAGCTCAGCGTCGACACGGCCATCGCGGCCTGCATGGTGATGCCGTTCATCTTCATCAGCTCGGCGTGGAACGACAGCCGCATGTCGAGCGGCACTGCGTTGAAGGTGGGGACGAGGTTGGCCGCGCCGTAGCCGAACGCCCCGGCGAGGAGGCCGGTCGCGAGCAGGGCGAGTCCCAGGAGGAGGCGGGTGAGGCGGATGCGCAGGTGCGTGGGCACGCCTGGTCAGCCCTCTCCGTTCTCGGTCCACGGGCGGAGCTTCTCCGGGTTGCGGACCGCCCAGATGCGGGTGATGCGGTCGCCGGTGAGGCTGAACGCCGCCACGGTGACGGTGACGCCGGAGTGCTGGGCGACCAGGCCGGGCCGGCCGTTGACCGTCCGTTCCAGGAGCGTCAGCCCCGGCGCCTTGTCGGAGATGTGGATCAGGTACTGGGCGATGTGCTCGCTGCCCTCGACCGGGCGCAGGACGGTGCCGACCATGCCGCCGCCGTCGGCGGTCATCGTGGCGTCGGGGTCGAGGAGGCCGACGAGGGCCTTGATGTCCTTGGCCTCCCACGCCTCCTTGAAGTCCCGTACCAGGGCGGCCTGCCCGGCCGCCGAAACCGCCGGAACCGCCGGGGCGTGCGCGGCGCGGATGCGCCGGCGGGCCGAGGACGCCAGCTGCCGGCAGGCCGCGGGCGTCCGGCCGACGATGTCGGCGACCTCGGCGAAGGGGTAGCGGAAGACGTCGTGCAGGATGAACGCCACGCGTTCGGCCGGCGTCATCGACTCCAGTACGACGAGGAAGGCCATGTTCACCGACTCGTCCAGGGTGATCCGGTCGGCGGGGTCGGCCGGTTCGGCGCTGCTGCCGCCCGCCCGTCCGCTGATCCACTCCGTACGGTCGGGCAGCGGCTCGGGTATCCACGCGCCGACGTACCGCTCGCGCCGGGCCCGCGCCGACCCGAGCAGGTCCAGGCAGATGCGGCCGGCGACCGTCGTCAGCCAGGCGCCGGGTGACTCGATCGCCTCCTGCTGCTGCCGCGACATCGCGTACCAGCGGGTGTAGGTCTCCTGCACGGCGTCCTCGGCCTCGGCCAGTGAACCGAGCAGCCGGTAGGCGAGGTTGATCAGCTGGCGCCGTTCGCCGACGACCGCGCTCAGGTCCGGCTCGGACGACTCGTGCCCTGACCGCTCGGATGGGGTGCTCATGTTCGCGACCGCTCCCTGGTTCTTCTGTCTGGTCCGCTTCGGCTCTCTCAGCACTTCGACGAAACACTGCACCGGATGGTGAGTTCAACGGAGTTCTGCGCTTCGCCTCACATTTCGGGGGCCCGCGTCGTCGGACTGTCGAGACACTGACGATCCACCGCCGCGAGGCAGAAGAGGGGGCCGCGCCATGGCCACGCAGACGACGGCAGTACCGGTCCGGATCACGTTCGTGCAGGTAGCGATAGCCGTACAGACCCTGGCCCTCTTCTTCCAGGCGGCAACCGCCGGCCTCCTGCTGTCCTCGTCGTACGGTGCGACACTGCACGACGTCGGCTCACGCGTGATGTACGGCGCATCGATGCTGTACGTGCTCGCCGCGATCCTGGCATGGCGGCCGGGCGGCGGCTCGCCCCGCCCCATCCTGTACGCGTCCGGTTTCCTCGTCCTCGCCTCGGTGCAGGTGGTGCTGGGCATCGCGCACATGCCCTCGCTCCATGTCCCCCTGGGCATCCTGATGTTCGGCCTGAGCATGCTGGATCTGGGCCAGGTGCTGTTCACCCGCTTGTCGCAGCGCACCGGCACCCGGCCGTAGCCGACCGCCCTGACGATCCGCGTCCGCGTCCGTGGCGGGGTCAGACCGCTGCCTGCGCCTGTGCGCGGTTCCGGTCCTCCTGCCGTACGACACGCCGGCGCCGGGACGGCATGCCCAGGGTCGGGTTGGCGACGCTCCAGGCCGCGCCCTTGCAGATCAGTTCCTTGAAGAGGGCGGCCGTGCGGCCCGTCAGTGCCTTGTCGACTGCCTGGTCGTCGGCGGTGACGGACTGGATCAGGCCCTCCTTGCGGCCGAGGGAGACGCACTGCTTGGAGTAACCGATCGAGACGTGGGGGACCTTGGTGCCGGTGAGACGGGCGGCGATGGCGTCGGCGGCCTGCCAGGCCATGGGGACGCCCGAGGCGCAGGACATGCGCAGCGGCTTGTCGCCCGGGCCGATCGCCATCGCCGCGTCGCCCACGGCGTACACGTCCGGGTGGGAGACCGAGCGCATCGTGGTGTCGACCACGATCTGGCCGCGGTCGGTGAGCTCCAGGGCGGTGGCCCGGGCGATCGGGTGGACGGCGAAGCCGGTGGTCCAGACGGTGACGTCGGCGGGGATGGTCCGGCCGTCGGCGGTCGTCACGCCGTGCGCCTCCACGGCGCCGACCCTGGTGTGTTCGTGGACCGTGATGCCGAGCTTGTCCACCACCTTCCGCAGGTGGGCGCGGCCCTTCTCCGAGAGCCAGTCGCCGAGGGCGCCGTGGGCGGCCAGGGCGACGTCGAGGTCCGGACGGGCCTCGGCGATCTCGGTCGCGGCCTCCAGGCCGGTCAGGCCGCCGCCGACCACGATCACGGGCCGGCCGGCGTCCAGGGCGGCCAGGCGATCGCGGAGGCGCAGGGCGCCGGGGCGGCTGGACACCTCGTGGGCGTGTTCGGCGGTGCCGGGGACGCCGCCGTCGTTCCAGCCGCTGCCGAGGGCGTAGACCAGAGTGTCGTATTCCAGCGCCTCCAGCGCTTCCCGCTCCTCCAGCGCCTCCCGCTCGGGGCTGTCGGGGGTGGTGGCGACCGTCACCGTCTTGCGGTCCACGTCCACGGCGGTGACCTTCGCGCGCTTCAGTTCCACGCCCGTGCCCGCGAACATCTCGCCGAACGGCCGGGGCGTGAGGTGCTGGCCGGCCGCGATCTGGTGCAGCCGGACGCGCTCGACGAAGTCGGGCTCGGGGTTGACGAGGGTGATGGTGACGTCCTCGCGGTGCAGCCGCTTGGCGAGGCGGCCGGCGGCGACGGCGCCGGTGTAGCCGGCTCCGAGGACGATGATGCGGTGCTGCATGTCCGTGCTCCTGTCTGGGCGGGGCTGCCGTTGTCCGGCGTGGTTTCGCCCCTTGAACCGGACAGCCCCCCGTTCCCTGACAGGATCCGGATGTGACCTGCGTCACATCTCCTCACGCCTCCTCCCCACCCCCTCAGAGGGTGTGGAGCGGGGCCTCCCGGTGGTCCGCGGCGGCCCACTGCTCGGTCGCGCGGACGAGCTTGTCGGGGTTGACCTGGTTGCGGATCGCGGCAATGCCCTCCGCAGTGACCTCCAGGCAGGTGATCGCGACGACCCGCCCGTCCACGACCGCCACGATCGCGGGCCCGCCGTTCGCGGTCGTGGCGTAGATCTCGGGCGCGCCGCCGACGTGGGCCCGCTTCGCCGCGCTGGGCTTGAACAGGCCGCGCATGAACGTGGCGACCGCGAGCGCGCCCTCGAACGCCTTCGCGCGGGCCAGGACCTTCCCGCCGCCGTCGCCGACCGAGACGGCGTCCTGGGTGAGCAGGCGTACGAGGGGTTCGGTACGGCCACTGGTCGCCGCGGCCAGGAACTCCTCGACGATTCTCCGGGCGGCGACCTCGTCGATCTCGGTACGCGCCTTGCCGTCCGCGATGTGCTTCTTGGCCCGGTGGTGGATCTGCTGACTGGCGGCCTCGGTGATGTCCAGGATCTCGGCGATCTCCCGGTGCGGGTAGTCGAAGGCCGCGCGCAGCACGTACACCGCCCGCTCGCCCGGCGACAGCCGCTCCAGCAGGACGAGGACGGCGTACGACACCGACTCGCGCTGCTCGGCGGTGTCGGCCGGGCCGAGCATCGGGTCCCCGGTGAGCAGCGGCTCGGGCAGCCACCTCCCCACGTACGTCTCGCGCCGGGCGCGTGCCGAAGTGAGCATGTTGAGGCACCAGTTGGTGAGCACCTTCGTCAGCCAGGCCTCAGGCACCTCGATCCGTTCGACGTCGGCGGCCTGCCAGCGCAGGAACGTCTCCTGCACGGCGTCCTCCGCCTCGCTCGCCGAGCCGAGCAGCCGGTAGGCGATGGCCTCCAGCCGGGGCCTGGCAGTCTCGAACCGGTCCACGTCACTCATGATCAGGGCCATGCCCGCGATCCTAGGCGCCCCCGGGACGCAACGGCAGGCGAGCCGGCGGGCTACTCGTGCAGTGCTTGGCGCAGCGCTTCGACGGCCATCGTGCGTGCGACAACGGTCGCCTTGGAGTCGCGGAGGCTGTCGAGCATCAGGAAGTCATGGACCATCCCCAGCACGCGTACCGCCGTGACGTCCACTCCCGCCTCGCGCAGCTTGGCCGCGTACGCCTCGCCTTCGTCGCGCAGCACATCGGCCTCGTCGGTGATGACCAAGGTGGGCGGAAGGCCGCGGAGTTGCTCGATGTCGGCGCGCAGTGGCGAGGCATGGATTTCGGCGCGCTGCGCGGGGTCGGTGGTGTAGGCGTCCCAGAACCACTTCATCCCGTCGCGGGTGAGGTAGTAGCCATCGGCGAACTGCTGGTACGAAGGGGTGTCGAAGTCGGCATCGGTGACCGGGTACAGCAGCACCTGGGCCGCCAGGCGGACATCGCCGCGTTCCTTGGCCATCAGCGCGAAGACGGCGGACATGTTGCCGCCGACCGAATCGCCGCAGACCGCCATCCGGGAGGCATCGAGGTTCCGTTCCTCGCCGTTCTGGACGATCCACTTGCCGACCGCGTAGTTCTGCTCGATCTGAGTGGGGTACTTCGCCTCGGGGGCGAGGTCGTAGACCGGGAAGACCACCGCGGCCTCCGATCCGGTCGCCAGTTCCCGGACCAGTCGGTCGTGCGTGGTCTCGTCGCCGAACACCCATCCGGCGCCGTGGATGTACAAGACCACCGGGAGGGTTTTCGTCACGCCCCCGGGGCGGATGATCCGGGCTCGGACCTGGCCGTATCGACCTGCGTCGACCTGCACCCACTCCTCGTCCACCGCGGGCTTGGCCACTCCCTGGCCCGCCTGGAGACCATCAAGGATCTCTCGGCCGTTCTCCGGTGGGACTTCGTAGAGGCGGGGGTGCGGCTTCGTGGCATCCACCAGTTCCTGGGCCGCGGGCTCCAGGACCGGCGTCGGGAGCAACGAAGAAATAGCCATGGCGTGCCTCCTGCCTCACAATGCGGTCGCGACGACCATCTCCCATCGTCTCTCAGCAGCGCACCGGTGCAACCGTGGCACGGATCTGGCACGGATCTGGCGCGGGGAGGGGTGGAGAGGCCGGGGCAACGCAAAGGCCCCGGGTCTGTGACCTGGGGCTTTGCTGTGGAGCGGACGACGGGAGACGACGGGAGACGACGGGAATCGAGCCCGCGCCATCAGCCGAGGCATCTTCGCAGCGTCACACGTCACACGTCGCGACGGGCGAAGAGCCGATGCGCCAGCAGCGCCAGCGCCGCGCCCCACGCGACCAGGACCAGCAGACCGTACGGCGCATCCAGCGCGCCCGGGAAGGTCAGACGGTCACCCAGCACGCTCAGCTGCGCTCCGTCCGGGAGGAAGCGGCCCACCTTCGGGAACTGGCCCAGCACCATCAGCTGACCGAACGTCCCCCACACCACCAGGCCGATGACCGCGACCAGTTGACTGCGCACGACGAATCCGACCGCCGCACCCCACGGGCCTGCCAGAGCGCAGACCGTGACGACCGCGGCCGCGATCTGCCAGCTGCGCCCGTCCAGGACCAGCGCGGCGTCCTTGGCCGAGAACGCGGCAGCTCCGATCGCCAGCGAGCACAGCACCGAGACCACGCCGAAGACCAGCCCCGCCAGGGCCGCCACCAGCAGCTTCGCGCCGACGACGGCGCCGCGCCCGGGGGCGTACAGCACGCTGCGGCCGATCGAGCCCGATTTGAATTCACCCGTCACCAGCAGCGCGCCGAAGACCGTGGCGAACAGGGCCGCGGAGCCCGCGAGCTTGATGACCCGGTGGGAGGTCTCCACCGCTGCCGCGTGGAGCTCGACTTCGGCGTGGACCGCACCGAGCTGGCCGAGCGCGACGAGCGCCAGCGCGACCAGGAGCAGGCCGGGAAGGGCAGCGCCGGAGCGAGCCTTGAGTGTCTCGGCAGCAATGTGATGTTGCATCGAGTTACGCACGAGAAGCCTCCCGGTGGGAAAGGGAGCCCCTGACGGGGCTGTCGGCAGGACCTTCGACCAGCCCGAAGTACGCGTCCTCCAAGCGGCCGTTGCCCCGTCGGATCAGGTCCTGCAGGGAGCCCGTGAACAGGACCGAGCGACGCAGTACGACGATGTCGTCCACGCTCTGCTCGACCTCCGAGAGCATGTGGCTCGCGATGAGCACGGTCCTGCCCTCCGCGGCGACCTGCTCGACCAGCCGGCGCATCCAGCGGATGCCGTCCGGATCGAGTCCGTTCAGCGGCTCGTCGAGGATGAGGAGCTCGGGGTCCGGGAGGAGGGCGACGGCCAGCGCCAGGCGCTGCCGCATGCCGGTGGAGAGGGCACGGATGCGCTTGCGGGCCGCGCCGCCCTCCAGGCCCACCTGCGCGAGCACCTCGTCGATGCGGGATGCGGGCAGACCGAGCGCACGGGCGGATATCTCCAGCTGCCGCCGTACGGTCATCCGCGGAGGGAAGCCGATGGCGTCCATGACGACGCCGATCCGCCGGGCCCGCTCCGGCGCCGTACCGGGCTCCGTGCCCAGGACGAGCGCGGTGCCGCTGTCCGGGCGGGCCAGGCCCAGCAGGATCCGCAGCAGGGTGCTCTTGCCGGCGCCGTTGGGGCCGAGCAGGCCGGTGACCTTTCCCGGCCTCAGCTCGAAGGAGACGTCCTCCAGCGCCCGGTGGTCGCCGAATCTCTTGCCGATGCCCGACAAGGCGACGCTGGCGCTGTCTGCGCGGTGCGGGTGTTCCCTGCTGTTCACGACTCTTCTTCCTGCTCGGGCTGCCGGACGATGGAAGCGGAATGCTCTATCCGCACTTCCCAGCAAAGCAGTTGGGGTTCGCCTCCCGTGGCCGCTCAGCCCGCAGCATGCTGCCGCGGGCGCGGCAGCATCCTGTCGCAGGCGGCGAGGACCTCCTCCATGTCGGCGACTGCCGCGTGCACGCCTTCGGTCAGCAGGACGCCCGAGGGATTGAGCATCACCTCGTCCACCCCCGCGCGGCGGTAGCCGTCGAGAGCCTCGGCGATCTCCTCCGGGGTGCCGGTGACGACGACCTGCCCGCCCAGCAGCGCGTCAGCCGTGCCGACCGGGTCGTGCGGGTCCACGGCGACACCGGCCTTGCTCAGCATGTCGGCGTAATGCGGGGCTTCCAGGTGCCGGCCCGCCGCGGCCAGGGCGAGACGGCGGGGATCCCTCCCCGGGCGTACGACCGCGACATGGACGGCGGTGGCGATCCTCGGCCGGACGCCGCGCCCCTGCGCGCCTTCGTGCAGGGCGGGCCGGAGCGTCCCCGCGATGTAGGACGGCGGGGTCATCCAGGTGACGGCCACATCGGCGACCTCCCCGGCGGTCCGGGCCATGCCGGGGCGCAGCACCCCGGCGCCGACCTCGACCCGCGGCGCGTGGTCCAACGGCAGGAGGCCGCCGTGCATCTGGTGGTACGGGCCCTCGTGGCGGACCGTCTCGCCGTCGAGGAGGGAGCGTACGGAGGAGAGGTAGTCACGGACCGCGGTACGCGGGCTCGCGTACGGGCTGCCGGTGAGACCCGCCACGAAGTCCGGGTTGCCGATGCCGAAGCCTGCCACGACCGGCTGACCGGTGATGAGCGCGAGGGAGCGGGCCTGGAGCGCGGCCTCGTAGGGGTGGCGCAGCGGCAGCAGCGTCACGCTCGTGCCGACCGGAACGGTATGGCCCATCCCCGCGAGATGTGCCAGAACCTGGTGCGTCTCGGCCTTGAAGGACTGGCACATCCACAGCCTGCGGGCGCCGCTGCGCTGCACGAGGGAGGCGAAGGGGGCGACGAGTTCGGGGTGGTCGGGCTGGAGGGGGTAGAGGACCGCGGGGGTGTGCGGGGCGGGATCGGCCGGGGGCGTCGCGTTCACTGGATCTACCGGTCGCTTTCGTCGTCGTCGAGGGTCGCGATCAGGGTTCGGGACGGGTGGAGGAATCGCGCTGCCGCCTCCGCGACATGTGCGTGCGTCACCTCGGCGAGGGCGCGGCGGTACGTCGCCAGCCAGTCCAGGGGCAGCCCGGCCGCCGCGAAGCCGGCCAGCGCGCTCGCCTCCTCGGTCCGGGTGGCGAGTGCGAAGCGCGTGAACCCGGTCGCGTAGGCGCGGGCCCGGTCGAGCTCCTGCGGGGTGGGGCCGTCTGCGGCGAGTTCCCGCAGGCAGTCGGTGATCTCCTCGGCGATCCGGGCCGCCGTGCCGGGCGCCCCGGCACACTCGATCTCCAGCCAGTCGCCCGCCCGGTTCCCCCGGATCTGTGCGGATATCGCGTACGCGAGCCCGTGCCGGTCCCGGACCCGGCGGGCCAGCAGCGAGGACGCGTACCCGCCGAGGGCCAACTGGGCGAGGTGCAGCGGGGCGTGACCGGGGTCGGTGGCGGGGACGGCGGGGCCGGCCGTGAGCACGAGAGCCTGACCGGCGGAGCCCGCGGGTGTGGGCCCGGCGGGGACCGTGATCCGGCCGGGGAGCGGCGTGCGGCGTACGAAGCGCGGCAGGACCAGCCCGGACGGGCCGCCCGTCCAGTCCGCCAGCCGCTCCTGGACCAGGGCCGTGACGTCGTCGGGTGCGTCACTGGTCATGACCAGCAGCACCGAGCCCTGCGGTACGACGGCCCGTGCGTGCAGGTCGTACAGGTCGCCGGTCCCCGGCTCGCCGCTCTGCCCGACCGGCGGGTCCATGAGCGGGTGGCTGCCGAAGGCATGGCTCAGCAGGGCCCGCCGGAGCCGCTGCCGGGGGCCCGGGATGCGAGGGACGTCGGCAGCGCGCCGCCGGACGAGGGCGAGTTCGCGTTCCCGGTAGGCCGGGCGCAGCAGCAGATCGGCGAGGAGGTCCAGCGCGCCGGGCAGCCCGGCGGACAGCACGCTCGTCGCCATGACCAGCGACTCGGCGGTGACGACGGTGCTCAGTTCGGCGCCCAGGTCGGCCGCCCGGTCGGCGATGTCCTGGCGGCTGCCGTCTCCGGCCGTGGTGCCGGTGCCGAGGCACCCGGCGAGCAGCTCCCGGGCGGGGGTCAGGTGAGGCGCGGTACGGGCGTACGGCAGGACCAGACGCAGCTCGGCGAGCGGTGCGCCCGGCGCGTGGACGACGACGACCCGCAGGCCGTTGCCGAGGGTCGTGTCGGTGGTCTTCCGGTTCACCGGTTCTCTCCGAGTTCGGTCACCGAGCAGGGTCCGGACAGCAGGACGCGGGCTGCGGCGGATACGTCGTCCGGGGTCACCCGGGCCAGGTCACCGGGAAGCGCGGCGAGACCGCCGCTGCCGGGGAAGAGCAGTGCCGTGCGCCCCTGGGTGACGCTGCGGGCGGTGAGGGAGTCCGCGGTGCGGTGACAGGCGAGGAGCAGCGCGTTGACCGCCCGCTGGTGCTCGTCCGCGCCCGCGGGGCGTTCGGCCGCGTCGCGCAGGACCTCCAGCCAGCTGTCGACCGCCTCCTCGGCGGATACTCCGGGCGCCCGGGCCAGGAGTACGAGGGCCAGATCGGGCGCGGCCGACGCGAGCCACTGCCCGTGATAGCCGCAGGTGATCCGGGCGGAGGTGAGGCGGGAGTCGCGCCGGGTGAGCTGCGGCAGGCGGTGCCGGCCGAGCGCCTCGGCCAGGACGACCTGGGCCAGGTAGGCGTGCCGGTGGGACACCGGGTCGGGCAGGGGGTATCCAAGGGCGACACCGCTGACGGGGGAGGGCAGCGGTGCCGTCCGGATCGGGGCCGGCGTGGATGCCGGCGTGGATGCCGAAGCGGAAGCTGAAGCTGAAGCGGGAACGGGAACGGGTGCCGGATGCGGTGCGGCGACGGGGTCGTCGGCCGGCGCGGTACCGGCCGGCAGCGGTGCGAAGAGCGAGTCCACCGAGGCCGCCACCCGGTCCGCGTCCACGTCCCCCGTCACCGACAGCACCAGCGCGTCCGCCCGGTAGTGGCGGCGGAAGAA
Source organism: Streptomyces sp. NBC_01294 (assembly GCF_035917235.1). Classification (NCBI taxonomy): domain Bacteria; kingdom Bacillati; phylum Actinomycetota; class Actinomycetes; order Kitasatosporales; family Streptomycetaceae; genus Streptomyces; species Streptomyces sp. NBC_01294. The sequence goes on along the minus strand of NZ_CP108423.1, from coordinate 3,861,279 downwards.
GGCCGTCGCGTCGGCGGCGGTGATGCCGGCCAGCTCCTCCGGCGTACCGAAGCTGTCGCGGCTGCCGGGGTGAAGCGCCTCCAGAGCCGTCTCCCAGAACCGGCCCCCGGCCGCCGCGCCCCGGATCTCCTCGGCGATCACACCGGTCTCCGTTCGGAGCACGGCCTCCTCGGGAGCGAAGGTGAGCAGCCGCCGCGCCTCCCACTCCAGGACGTCCGGCAGCATCCCGGCCGGCACGGTGGTGTGGAAGACGGTGTGGTCGCGGTGCGTCTCCGCGTTGCAGACTCCGCCCGCGCCCTCGACCCGGGCGACGTGGCTGTCCAGGCCGTCGTCCCCGCCCATGCGCGGGAACATCAGGTGCTCGACCAGGTGGGCCATGCCGTGCTGCCCCGCCGGGTCGTCGTCGCCGCCCACCGCCACCGTCAGCGCGACCGAGACGAGGCCGCTCCCGTGGCCCGGCAGCGGTTCCACCGACAGCCTGAGGCCGTTCGGCAGCCGGCCGGCGTACGGACTCATGCCAGCGGCCGGAAGACGGAGACGCACATCTTGCGGCTGTCACCGCCGTCGAAGGGCTGCTCCTGCCAGCCGGAGTAGCGGCCGACCAGTTCCAGGCGGGCGATCGCCGCCAGCAGGTCCAGCTCGCTCGGCCACAGGTAACGCATGACCGTGGAGGAGGACTTGGGAGCGGCGCCGTCCAGGAAGAGGGTGCTGTTCAGCAGCATGTTCTGCGACGCGGGCAGCACGTCCAGCGATTCGATCACGACACCGCGGGTGCCGACCGGGCGCGTGGTGATCTCGCTCTTGCGCTGGACGTGATAGTCGCTCGGATCGAACGTCTCGATCACCACATGACCGTCTGCCGCCGTGTGCCGGGCCACCGCGTGCATCAGCGCGATCTGCTCGTCGATCGCCATCGCGCAGCACAGCACGTTGAAAGGCGCCAGCACCACATCGAAGGTCCGCCCCAGGTCGAGGGAGGCGAGGTCGCCGAGCACCGGGGTGATCCGGCCTTCCGGGTCCTTCTCCGCGAGCCGGGCGAGCATGCCCTCGGACGTCTCCACCCCGTGGACCTGGAAACCCTGGTCGGCGAGGGGCAGGGCCACGCGCCCGGTTCCCACGCCGATTTCCAGGACGCTCGCGCCCGGCTCGGCGAGGGTCAGCAGGTACTCGGCGATTTCGGAGCTGCCGGGATAGATGTCGTCGTACACCTCGGCGATGGCGTCGCTGTAGGCCGTCGTGATGGCCGTGCCGAGGCTGGTCGCGTCCGTCGTCGTCGCGTCCACTGTCGTTGCGTCCATCGTCGTCGTGTCGCTCATGTCAGTTCCCCTCCGTCGTGGAGATGTTGTTCTCGGGGTGCAGCGGGTCGATCCCCGCCGCCCGGAATTCCCGGGCGATGTGCTCTTCCAAGGGGCCCCTCGGCGAGCCCTTCCTCCATCCGCCGGCCGCCGACGCGTGGTCGACCAGGGCCGTGGCCAGCGCGAAGCTGCGGTGCTGCCCGAAGCTCATGCTGCTCTGGCCCGGCCGCGGGTCCTTCGGATCCCACGCGGCCGCCACGCCCGGCGCGAGGCGCTCGGTGAACAGCGAGGTGTCCGCACCCGTCCCGGACAGGCCCCGCACCGCCTCGACCACGGCGCGCTCGCCCGGCTCGTGATCGCCGTGCAGATAGACGACCAGACCGTCCCGGCGCGGGAAGTCGTCCGGGTCGGACAGGGCCTTCGCGTGGTACAGCGCGCCGATCCGCTCCAGGGCCGCGAGGGTGGCCGCCCACAACGCCGCCGCGCTGTCCCCGTCGAGGGCGTGCAGGAAGAGTCTGCGGATGGCCCCGGCAGGGCGGGGCAGCGGGCGCGACCCCATGACGTAGAAGAAGCCGGGTGACAGGGCGGGCCGGGCCGCCTCCAGTGCCAGTTCCACGACGTCCCCGGGCCGGAGCCGCGCCCCGGGGTCGAGGAGCCGGTCGGCGGGCACCCGGGCGGTGATGTCCGGCAGGCGTACGACGAGCTGGCAGCCGCCGGGCCGGTGCAGCACCTCGATCAGCCGGCCCGGGGTGGGTGTCCAGGCGTGCGGGACGCCCGCCGCCAGCCGCTCCTCCAGGTGTACGTCGCGCAGACTGCGCCGGGGCGCACCGGCGGGGTCCCGCCGCTGCGCACCGTTCCCCGCGTGGAACTCCTCGTACAACGCGTTGGTGAGGCGCCCGCGCAGGTCACGGGGGCTGTCCGCGGTGATCTCGCGCCCGTCGACGGTGGCCTGGAGGGCGTCGCCCCGTACGGAGACCAGGTCGAGGGCGGACGCCAGCCTCGGGGCCAGGACCAGTGTGTCGGTGAGGGTCATCGGGAGCTCCCGGAAGGCGCTTCGAGCCGCAGCGTGGAGACGGCTCCGGACGGGTTGAGCAGCAGGACGCGTCCGATGCCGGCCGCCGCGCGGGCGACGGGATTGAGGATGGCGTGGGCCTGGGCCGTGGCGATCAGCCGGTCGTACATGTGCCAGCCCGCGAAGCCGACGGCCCGCTCGGCCAGCCCGGAGTCGGGAACGCGGCATTCGAGATAGCCCTGCCAGAAGGCGGCGATGCGGGGAACGTGTCGGCGCAGACTGGCCGCGCCGCGCTCGACGATCTCCTCGTGGGTGAGGCCGAAGCCCAGGGCGGGCGCGCCCGGGTCACCGGTCGGCGCGAACACGGAGTACGTCGCCTGGAAGAGCCATTCGCCGATGAAGGCGCCGACGTCGCGCGCCGGGTCGGCGATCCTGAACTCCTCCCAGTCGCAGAGGTAGAGCGTTCCCTCGTGGTGGATGAACTGGTCGAAGCGCAGATCGCAGTGGGCGGGGGTGAGCGGCGCGGCCTTCTCCCGGTCGCGCAGCAGATGCAGCGCGGAGACGACCTCGGCGTCGTCCTGGACCAGTTTCCAGGCGGCGATCTGCGCCATGCTGCGTTCCTGGAGCGCGCTCCACGGGAAGGCCACCAGCCAGCCCAGGGGCGGCAGCGGTGCCTCGCCGGAATCGACGTCGGTGCCGCTCGTGTCCAGCCCGTGCAAGGTGGCCACGGCGCGGCCCGCCGCACGGCACAGCGACTCGTCGAAGTCGCCGTCCAGGGCGACTTCGGAACCGGAGCGGGCGCCGGACAGCAGCCGGTAGGCGCTCAGCGCGGCCGCCCGGTGCGTGCCGAGGTGGGCGGGGGAGCGGAGCGGGGAGTCCGCGGGAAGCTGCCCGACGAGGTCCTCGTACGCCAGCGTGCGGTCGAGCTCGCGGCTGCTGCCGTCGGGTGCGCGGACGACGGTCTTCACGAAGACCTGGTCGCCGCTGGTCGTCGTACCCGCCCAGTTGTCGTTGCGCCCGCCGAACGCGGTGAGCCCGTCCGGTACGAAGCTGCCGAGACCGAGCTGTTGCAGCAGCTCGGTCACCTCGGGAGCGGAGTCCAGTTCGGTGGGCTGGTACCGCAGCAGCGCGGGCTGCTGCTCGGTCGAGGTCGCTGTAGTCATGACACTCCCTGGGGGACCGCTCTGCGGCCCTCCTCGTCGATCAACTCGGCGGTAAAGGCGATGTAGCCCAGGAGTTCGTCGTCCCACCCCCGGTAGATGGCGAAGTCCTGCATGTGTGTGACGACCCGGAGGACGGCGGCCCGTCCGATGAGCACCGGGTCCGGGCCGGGCCCGTAGGCCTCCAGCAGCACCCGCCGCAGATCCGAGGAGTCGTGCGGCGGCGCCGCCCAGGCCAGCTCGACGAGCTCGCCGAGCAGCCAGCCCAGGTCCAGCTCCGGGCGTCCGGCGGCGAGGTCCTCCCCGGTCAGCAGCGCCACCCTGCCCCGGCTCAGGGGCGGTATCAGGGCGCCGAGCGAGGCCCAGCCGTGGACCAGCGACCGGGTGCGGGGCCCGGTCGTTCCCCGGGCGGTGTCCGGCGCGAGGTCGTCGGCCCAGCCGAGCAGCCGGTCCATCCGGTCCTCGCCCCAGACCGAGAGGGTCCGGTCCTTCAGCTCACTGCTCCCGTACGCCCAGGCGCGCAGCCGCGTCAGTCCCGGCGGGGTACCGAGCGGGACCTCGTCGGGTACGGGTACCGCGTGCAGCGCGCGCAGGGCGCGTGCCGCCGAGGCCAGCGAGTGGGCCACGAGCGCGCGGGCCTGGGGACGGAAGTCCCTCAGCCAGGCGGCGGCGGAGGCCGTTCCGGCAACCCGGTGCAGGAGGCCGTCACCGGCCGGCTCCGGGACGGTCAGCAGCGCGGCGCCGGTCTCCGCGGCCAGGTGGGGGACCAGGTGAGCCGCGGGCGCGGTGAGCGGGCGCTCGACCTGCGCGCCGGGCCCCTGCCACCAGAGGAATCCGCCGTCCTGCGCTCGGTGGACGCGGGTGGTCTGCAGTCCCGTCCCGTACTCCGTGACCAGCTCAAGGCGGTGCAGGTCCGCGGGAGTCGGGACCGGCAGGGTGCCGGAGGTCATGGCTTCGCACCCTTCCTGCCGGTGACGTGGGCGACGCAGAGGTCGTACAGCTCGTTGAGCGGCGCGGAGCCGCCGTCCTCCAGCTCTCCGGTACTCGCGCTGACGGCGGGGATCGTCGGCGCGACGACCACGCCCGGCCGGGCCCGCAACAGGTCCAGGTGCCCTTGTACGACGGGACTCCTGTGGGCCGCGGGCGGCAGCGAGGGGGCGACGCCCACGACGGCCGCGGTGGACTGGAGGGCGAGCAGCAGAGGAGTATCGGTGATGCCGAGGGCGTACCGGCCGACGAAATGCAGCGTGGCCGGGTGTACCAGGACGAGATCGGCCCATCGCGCCAGCTCGACATGCGGCACGTCGACTCCGGAGAATTCACTCCAGTCGTCGATGAAGACCTCCTTGCCGGAAAGTACCGCGACCGCGTCCGCGGACACGAACCGCAGGGCCGAGCGGGTCAGCGCGACGCGTATCTCCGCCTCGGGGTGTGAATTCCTCAGCCAGTTGATCCAGAAGGGGAGGAAAGCCACCCCGAGTGCCCCTGTTCCGACGACGAGCACCCGCCTGAATCCGGTGGCCGGAACGTCCATGACTCCTCCTCTCGGGTGTTGTGGTGCGGACGGATGGGGGTGGGGGATCCATGCCCGGGGCCGGCCGGCCACCGTGGACGCCGTGCGTCCTGGGCCGGCCGGTCCCCGATGGTCACGGGGTGATCAGCACTTGCTCTCGACGGTCCGCGCGGCGAGCGAGCCGAGGGCGGCGGCGCAGGCCTGCGAGGAGCGCGCGGAGATGATGCCGGCCTGGATCGCCCACGGGATGGTGGGGCTGAAGGCCGGGGCGGCGGCGTTGCCGTCGTGCAGGCCGAGCTCCTCCGCCGAGGTGTAGGCGGTGTAGCCGTCGAACAGGTCCTTCTCGTTGACGTTCTGCATGGGTGATCCCTACTTCGCTTGGTGAATGCGGTATGGCCGAGGCGGCCGGTGGTGCTGTGGTGCCGTGGTGCTGTGGTGCAGTGCTGTGCCGAGTCCGTGCGGGGCTGGCCGATCCGGGGGCTACGCGTCCTGGGCCGGCCGGTCCCCGATGGTCACGGGGTGATCAGCACTTGCTCTCGACGGTCCGCGCGGCGAGCGAGCCGAGGGCGGCGGCGCAGGCCTGCGAGGAGCGGGCGGAGATGATGCCGGCCTGGATCGCCCACGGGATGGTGGGGCTGAAGGCCGGGGCGGCGGCGTTGCCGTCGTGCAGGCCGAGCTCCTCCGCCGAGGTGTAGGCGGTGTAGCCGTCGAACAGGTCCTTCTCGTTGACGTTCTGCATGGGAAGCTCCTTCAGCTTGCGCAGATGAAATCCCCGGACCGCCGGTCTGGCGGCCGGTGTCCGCCGGTATCCGCCGGGGACAGATCGATAGTGACCTTCCGCCCGGGGCTCGCGCCATTGCCACTTGCGGCATTGCACACACCGTCAACTCCGCTACGGGCAATGGCATTGCCGCAAGTGCCAATTCCGCCCACGCGTGAAGAGGATTAGAAATACGTGTGTGAACACTTCTGACGTAGAACAGCCCAAGGCTGAGCGGCCCGCGCTGCGCGCGCTGCTCTCATACGCGCGACCGCACCGCAGTGTTCTTCTGCTGGTGCTGCTGCTGACCTTGCTCGGCAGCGCCGCCGGTCTCGCCCAGCCGATGGTCGTCCAGTCGGTCCTGACCGACCTGATGGCCGGCGACGGCCTGCGCGACCAACTCCTGCTGCTGGTCGGCCTGCTCCTCACGTCCATAGCCCTCATGTGGGGGCAGGCATGGCTGAGCGAGCGCACGGCCGAGCGCGTGGTCCTCCACGTACGCCGCGGACTCATCGCCCGGCTGATCCGGCTGCGCACCAGCGAGCTGGACCGCACCGAACCGGGTGGGCTGACCACCCGGGTGACGTCCGACAGCACCCTGGTGCAGCATGCCGCGACCGGCGGACTCATCCAGATCGTCGACGGCTCGATCCACCTGCTGGCCACCGTCGTGCTGATGGGCGTCACCAGCCTGCCCCTGCTCGGCATCACCTCGGTGGTCCTGCTGGTGGTCGGCGTCGCCATGGGCGTGGTCCTGCCGCGGATCCGCAAGGTCACCACCCAGGCTCAGGAGTCCGTCGGCGAGATCGGCGCCGCCCTGGACCGCGCACTCGGCGCCGCCCGTACGGTCAAGGCGAACGGCGGCGAGGCCAAGGAGACCGAACGCGCCGGCGCCGCCGCCGAGCAGGCGTACCGCGCAGGCCTCGCGGGTGCCCGCTACCAGGCGATGATCGCGGTGCTCGCCGGGCTGGTCGTCCAGGCGTCGTTCCTCGCGGTGATCGGGTTCGGCGGGGCGCTGGTCGCCACGGGCACGCTGAACCTCGCTGCGCTGATCGGCTTCCTGCTCTACCTGTTCAACCTGGGCAGCCCGATCCTCTCGCTGGTCTCCGGGACCACCGCCCTCCAGCAGGGCCTCGGCGCACTCGCCCGCATCGAGGAGGTCCGGGAGATGGAGACCGAGGACGACGTGGACGTGACGCCGGCCCGCCCCACCGGTCCGCCGCCGGAAGTCGTCGTGGAGAACCTGGAGTTCGCCTACGAGGGCCGTACGCCTACCCTGAAGGGGACCAGTTTCACGGCGCCGGCCGGCGCCGTCACCGCGATCGTCGGTTCCTCCGGATCGGGAAAGACCACGGTGTTCTCTCTGATCCAGCGCTTCTACGACATGGACGGCGGCAGCATCCGTCTCGACGGGACCGACATCCGCTCCCTGAGCCGGGCCGACCTCCGGCGCCGTATCGCCTACGTCGAGCAGGATTCCCCGATGCTCGCGGGAACCCTCCGCGAGAACCTTCTCTACTCGGCGCCCGACGCCACCGACGAGGCCGTGGCCGAGGTGCTGCGCAAAACCCTGCTCGACGAGTTCGTCGCGGGACTCCCGGACGGGCTCGACACCGAAGTGGGCGCGCGTGGTCTCGCCCTCTCCGGCGGCGAGCGGCAGCGGTTGGCCATTGCGCGGGCGTTGCTCCGCGAACCGCAGGTCTTGCTGCTGGACGAGGTCACGGCACATCTCGACGGCCTCAGCGAGCTCGCGATGCGCAAGACCGTGGAGCAGGCTGCCGAGAACTGCACGGTGCTGCTGATCGCGCACCGGCTCTCCACCGTGACGTCCGCCGACCAGCTGATCCTCTTCGACGACGGCCGGGTGGGCGATCACGGTCCGCACCGGGAGCTGCTGGAGAGGAACGACCTCTATCGCGAGCTGGCCGCGACCCAGCTGGCCTCCGCCCGCTGAGAAGCCCGCGCCGCCCTCACGGAAAATCTGCCCGGCGGTTCATCCGTGATGAACCGCCGGTTCTGACCGCACTGAAGGACTTGACTCATGAACGACTCAGACCGAACCCCCATCGAGGACACGCGCTTCGGCGAGATCACCGTCCGGCAGGACGGCCAGAACGCTCTTGAGGTCGAAGGCGAGGGGATTCCCCGCGTGACCCTGGAGCGCGACCCCGAGTCGGAGGTGGATCCGCAGATCGCCATAGGCACCCGTGACCCGGCCCACCTCACCATGAGGATCGACGGCCTGGAAGTCGGGCTGAAGCCGGCGAAGGGCGGCCTGAGCAGGCGCTCGTACCGGGTGGACGTGGAGTACCAGGGAGCGGACTACCGCCTGGTCCCGGACTCGATTCCCAACAGCCGGTTCACCCGCGACGGCGTGCACATCGGTGATTTCTCCTGCGACGGCGACGAAATGGTCCTCGCCGAATGGAAGGAGGGCGCCGACATCCGGCCGACGGACGCCGCGATCGGATACGCCCTGGCCTCGGCCTTCGGCACAGGCGCCCAGCCCATGTGGATGATGATCGTCGACGGTGTGGCCGCCGCGCTCCCGTAGGGCACGGTCCGCATGCGAAAGGGGCCCCACCGGCTTGGCCGGTGGGGCCCCTTTGGACGTCAGGTTTGGACGTCAGGTTTGGATGTCAGGCGGCGCTGCGGGGTGCCATGTCGAGGCCCTTGATGTCGTCCGCGTAGAGGTGGGAGACGATCGCGGCCTCGAACCTCGACTTGAGATGAAGCTTGCGCACGATGCTGGCGGTGTGCGCCCGTATCGTGCGCTCCGCGATACCGAGGTGCCGGGCAAGGCGGCGGTTCTGCTCCCCTGACGCCAGCAGCAGGAGCACCTCCACCTCGCGGCCGGTGAGCGCGGAGAAATCCATCAGGTCATTTTCAGCCAATGTCTTCAAAGTAACTTCCCCCGTTGAAGGTTCATGATTCATGTCACTTTCGGCGGCTACGCCGGACTTGGTTCTTTACCTGGGCATTACCCTTCGTTCCAGCACGTAAGACTGCGCGCCGTCTGACTCATGGCGTGCGGTTATCGATCGGAAGGCCTGCGGGGGCAACGTGAACGGCACCAGCCTGCTCATACTCGGACTCACCGTCACGGAGGAGCGGGTCTACCGCCACTTCCTGCGCAACCCGGGAACGCTGGGTGAGGACATCCACGTCCTCCTGCACGCCCCCCGGGAAGAGGTCGAGGCCGCCCAGGCCAGACTGTCCCAACTCGGCCTGCTGCACGGTGATCAGGCGGCGTTCTGCGCCACCGACCCGGAGGTCGCCGTGGGCCGGCTGACCGATCTCCGGCTGCGGGACCTGCACGAACAGCTGCAGCAGGTCACCCAGTCCCGCCACCTGATAGCGGACCTGAGGGCCGAGCAGGGCGCCAAGTCCCCGGTGCCTCAAGGAGTGGAACGGCTGGAGGAGCTGGCCCAGATCCGCGACCGCATCGACGACCTGGCCTTCTTCGCTCGCGAGGAGATCCTCTCCGTGGAGCCCTACACGGCGCTGACGGCCGACAACATCATCCATTCCCGACCGCTCGACACCCGCTGTCTGCGCCGCGGCCTGCGTATCTGCAGCGTCGTCCGCAAGGAGGTCCTGGACCACCCGCCCACCATCGCCTATCTGCGTGAACTCATTGCCCAGGGTGCGTCGATCAGGGTCGCCGAGGACCTCTCGGAGCGGATTCTCGTCTACGACCGGCAGACCGCTCTGGTTCCCGTCGACCCGGCGGACACCTCACGCGGCGCGCTGGTCACCCAGCAGGCCGGTCTGGTTTCCAACATCCTGGCGCTCTTCGAGAAGATCTGGGACGAAGCCGTCGATCTGTCCTTGCTGATCGATGCCGGATCCGAGTCGGTGGATGTGCTCTCGGAGATCGAGCGGCGGGTACTGGAGGAGCTGTGCCGGGTCGGCAAGGACGAGACGGGGGCCCGGAACCTCGACATCTCTGTCCGTACCTACCGCCGTCACGTCGCCGATGTGCTGCGCATCCTGGAGGCCAGCAGCCGTCCGCACGCCGCGCTGCTCGCGAGGGAGCGGGGCTGGATCTAGCCGCGGTCACCCCGGCGGACTACGGTCCCTCCGCGCGCCAGCCACGCAGCGAGTTGTCCGCGAGCGCCCCCGCCAGCCAGGTCCGGACCGCGTCTGCCGCGTCTTCCCCCGGAGCGCCCGCCGTACGAACCAGCATCCTGATCCGGCCCGCTCTCACCTGCTGCGTGCACGTCCAGTCCGCCGGCAGCAGGCCGACGAGCCGGATGACGGCGGTCTCCTCCGGCGCGGCTCCCGGGCCGGCCCTGACCAATGCCACCTCGTGAGGCTGCCGTTCGCTCATCACGCTCTCACTGCCAGCCGTTGACGCAGGTCAGCTTCGCGATCAGCTGCGATGCCGGCCGGTGCACGGGCTGCGCCCCGAGGTCGGGCAGGGGCAGGGGAAGCGACATCGAACAGATCTTCTCCGGTGCGGCCTGGCGGGGGGTCGCCGCCGAAGCCTCGGCCGGTACCAGCAGGACCAGGAGTGCCGTGGTCGGCACCAGTGCTGCGGCGATCTTCTTGACGCTCATGGGTATCTCCGTGGGATCGAAGAGCGGTGGTGGTCGTCCGGCTGTTTGCCGGTGAGAACAACCTTGTCAGCGGACGGTGCCGCTTCCCACGGAGATCGATGTCAGCTTGTTGCACCTCGGGCATCAGCTTCGTGCCAAGCCGCGGCGGGCATCGCGGGCGTGGTGCCGTTGCATCCCTGGCTCCCGGGGGATCGCCAAGCGGTCGATCCGTAAGGAAGCACCGGCGAAGAACCGGCCGGCGGCCCTGGGACGACCGGGCACTCCAAAACCAGCGGCAGTCACCACATGATCTCCATAAGATCACAGGCGCCGACGATCGGAACTGGTCGTCCCGCACATTCTCGCGACGCCACGGTCACGATGCGTCGGATGCCACGATCGAAGGAGCAACACCGCAATGAAAGCCCAGGAGAGTACCGACGTCTGGTTCCGCTCCGACCACCAGACACTCGAAGAACTTGCGACCGCGCTCGGGGCGGAGGTGGACACCGTCGACGAGGAAAACTATTGGGAGTGGGTCATCGCCGACTTCGCAGGTGTTCAGATCGACATCACGCGCACCCACACCACGGCGCCCCAGGACACGGACACCCGGATCTTTCCGTCCCCGTACATGGATCTCTCATCGTTTCCCCGGCACGTCATTCGCGAGCTCGTCACCGGTCTTCAGCGCATCGGGATAGACCCGATCCACGTCGGCGAGTGGGTGTACCTGCGTGACAACGACTTCGACCGGGTGGTGCACGAGACGATAACGGCCGAGGCACCCCCGACCCGGAGTTGATCCAGGCCGGACCCGGGGCTGCGCGAGGGGGGCGTGGTGCCGTGAACCGGCCTGTGTGGGCGAGTGGTTGAGGTCTCGCATTTGGTGGTGCGAACAGGCGAATTCGAACGGACTCGTGGCGCAGGTCGCGCGAAGTGCGTCTCGTGATTAAGGACCTCGGTGGGCCCGATTGGTGCGAGCGGTGCGGCAAAAGCCGACTGGCCAGGGCGTTCCGCTGGATTGGGGCACGCGGAGGCCACAGCGAGGGTTGAGAGGTCTAGACAATGACGAAGGCCCAGATCGTTGACCTGGGCCCCCTGACCTGTTGAGATGATGGTCGGGAGTGGCGTGGGCGCGGCCCCGTCGGGCCCTCTGGTGACCGCTGTGTACCGCCTCTACTGGCACGTGGTGGCGCGGTCGGCGGCTTTGCATGGCTCCTGTCTGCCGTGACGTAACCCCTGGGCGCCTGGCGCCCGTGCGCTTCAGGGCTCAGCTCCCACCCATTTCCATGGTGCGTTGCTTCTCTCGGCTTGGTCCTTTAGCGGGAGAGTCCCATAGCGTCATGTCCTGGTGACGGTTTATGCTCGGGTCGTGCGAGCCGCGAGTGAACCCCTGACAGACGACGAGAAGTCCGACCTGGACGACGCCCTCAAGGCCGTCCGCCGGGCAGAGCAGGCCCTTGCGCGGGCGCAGGCGCACCTTAATCGCACGGTGGGCCGGATCGGCTCCGCCGACCGCTACGGGCAGAAGGCTGCGGCGGGCCGCCGTGTCGGCTGGTCCCGCCAGCACGTCACCACCCTTGCCAACGCCTACCGTGCGGGCGAGCTTGACCAGGAGGAGAGGACCGAAGCCGCATGAGCACCGCGCCCCAGCCGTCCGCTGTCCCGCAGCCGCCCGCCCAGCCCGAGGCGATCCGAGCCGCCCTCGCCCAGGTAGCCCCGCAGCTGCTCGCCGACTTCGACCGCGACCGCGCGGCCAGCACCGCCCGCGCGCGCGCCGAGGTTTCCGCCATTCCCCTCCGCACCTTCACGGAGGCGTGGGCTGTTGAGGTGGCCATTGCCCGACACCCGGAGACCGCTGCCCGACTCCACGTGCTCGAGGCCCGCGCCGGAGAGGTCACCGACCTCGGCGAGGCCCGGGACATCGCCGCCGAGATCAGCCGCATCCGCAACGCAGCCGCCGCCGAGGCCGGCCTCCGTACCGCTGGCGAGACCGCCCGGTGACCGACGACCGTTGGGTGTGGGAGTACGCCTTCCACGCCGAGGACGAGGTGGGCTACCCGAAAGTCGTGCGCGATGAAGTGAAGGCCGTCGCCGACCAGATCGTCGAGCTGGCCGACCTCGGCATCGACCCGTCCCAACTCGGCGACCCCACTCCCGGTACGGCTCGCCGTCACATGCTCCCCTCCGGTGGGTGGTTCGAGACCCAGGCGCTCCCGCGGATGAGGCCGCGCCTCTTGGCCGTGGTCCTGGTGGTACCGCCGCCGCACTTGCTCTGACGCGAGAAGGGCAGGGGTGCGGGGGTGGTGCGCGGCGCCAGGAAGGCCGGGACAACGACGAAGGCCCAGGTCGTTGACCTGGGGCTTTTGTCATGGAGCGGATGACGGGAATCGAACCCGCGCTATAAGCTTGGGAATCACCCTGCACTTGGGGGTGCGTATGGCTGCTGACCTGCGGAAACGACTGCGAGAGACGCGGGTCGCGTTGCCGTGTCGGATCCTTTGCCGACCGCTGTTTGCCGCCCCTACTGGCACGTTGTGGCACGGCCCCTGACTCGACACGGCTCCTGTCCGACGTGAGAAAACCCTTGGCGCGCGTCGATTAGGTACCCGGTGGTCCCTGCACGACCTGGTACGCGTCTGGCATGACCTCTTCGTCTTCGTCTCGAACGTGATCAGGAGCGCGAACCTGTAGCCCGCGGGTTCATCACCGTTGGCTTTTCCGATTGCTGGACGAGCCATGTGCCGCCAACGGATTTTTGGCCGGCACTCCGCCGATTGTCACCCGCACGCCGTTGGCTCCGACGGTTCGAGGACACGCCGGGCATCATGCCATCGCTCAATGTGACTGAACCGTAACATTCGGTGACGAAACGATCGGCGCCCTCGGGCTGTGGAAAGCGGGAGAAATGATCGCGCGAAGAGGCCTGCTCGTAGCCGGGGCCGTTGGTGGGGCGGCCCTGGTCCTTCCGGCACCCAATGGGGCGGTGGCACTCCCGAACGGGACCGCGGTGGCCCCGGGGGCCGGGTCTGCCCGTACATTCCCAGTCCCCACCCTGGACCCAACGACCATTCCGAAATACGTCACCAATCTGGTGATCCCGCCGGTGATGCCGAAGGCTCGCCACCCGCAGCGGCACGGCATCGACACGTACGTCATCGGCGTCCGGCAGTTCAGCCAGCAGGTACTGCCGCCCACTCTGCCGTCCACCACCGTGTGGGGGTACGGCTCGCTCGGGGACAAAGCCACGTTCAACTACCCCTCGTTCACCATCGAGGCCAAGGCCGACCGGCCTGTCCGGGTCACCTGGGTGAACGATCTCGTCGACAGCCAAGGCGGTTTCCTCCCGCACTTGCTGGCGGTCGATCCCACCCTGCACTGGGCGAATCCTCCGGGTGGCAAGTCCGGGCGCGATTCCCGGCCGACGTTCACGTCGACGCCGGGTCCGTATGCCGGACCCGTGCCGCTCGTCACTCACCTGCACGGTGGGCATTCCACCGAGGAGAGCGACGGCTACACCGAGGCGTGGTACTTGCCGCGCGCGAACAACATTCCCGCTGGATTCGCCACCGTGGGCTCGTTCTACGACGAGTTCCGGGAGAAGTTCGCCGAAGCGCACGGCCTGAAGTGGGAGCCGGGTACAGCGACCTTTCAGTACGCCAACGACCAGCGGGCGTCGGCCCTCTGGTTCCACGACCACACCCTGGGGATGACCCGGCTCAACGTCTACGCCGGACCCGCCGGGTTCTACCTGCTGCGCGGCGGCGAGTGCGACCTGCCCGAGGGGGTTCTGCCCGGACCGGCGCCCGCCTTCGGTGATGCGCCGGGCACCCGGTACCACGAGATCCCCCTGGCCATCCAGGACCGGTCGTTCAACTCGGATGGCTCGCTGTTCTACCCCACGAGCCGGGAATTCTTCGACGGGTTCGCGGGCCCGTACGTTCCCACCACTGATGTACCTCCCATCTGGAACCCCGAATTCTTCGCCAACACGATGGTGGTCAACGGCCGGACATGGCCGAAGTTCGAGGTCGAACCGCGCCGCTACCGGCTGCGCTTCCTCAATGGATGCAATGCCCGGTTCCTGATCCTGAAGATCACGGACAGTCCGACCGTCCGGCCGGCCCGGTCGGCCGTACCGTTCTGGCAGATCGGCAACGAAGGCGGATTCCTGCCCGAACCGGTTCAGCTGGAACGGCTGCTGTTGGCCAACGCGGAGCGGGCCGACGTGATCGTCGACTTCACCGGGATCGCTGAAGGTACCGAGCTGTACCTCATCAACGAGGGCGCGGACGAACCCTTCGGCCGGGGCGAACCAGGCGTGGACTTCCCTGTGGCGGATCCGGCCACCACCGGGCAGGTGATGAAATTCGTGGTCGGCCCGCTGGTGGGCGAAGATGCGAGCGTCCTACCGGATCGGCTCCGGCTGCCCAGGATCAGGCCGCTCGGTTCGGCGAGCGTCACCCGACGGCTCTCCCTCAACGAGGTGAACTCCAGCAATCCCCTGGTTCCACCGGGCACGCCGGTCCAGGCCATGCTCGGGACAGTCGACTCCGCCGGCAATCCGGTGTTGCTCGGCTGGGCCGACCCGGTCACGGAGAACCCGAGGCTGAACGCGACCGAAACTTGGGAGCTGCACAACTTCACTGTGGACGCCCACCCGATCCACATCCACGAGGTGGCGTTCGAGGTGGTTGACCGGCAACCGTTCAACGGGTCACCCGTTCCGCCGGAGAGCTGGGAGCGTGGCTTCAAGGACACCGTGATCGCCTACCCGGGAGAAATCACCCGGGTGAAGGCCCGTTTCGACCACCCTGGTCGCTTCGTCTGGCACTGCCACATCGTCGAGCACGAGGACAACGAGATGATGCGGCCCTACCAAATCGGAGGCAGGCGCAAGAAGGACCACTGACAGGTCAGCGCCCGAGGTGTCTTCGGCGGCCTGCGACGGCCAAGGCGAGCATGGAGTGCGCGGGCCTCGTCGTGGGTGCCCGCGTCGACGGTCGGACGGCCTGCTCTTCGTGGGTTCTACGACCTTCGGCACACCGGGCACACCTTCTCCACCAGGTCCGGGGCGACGCTGAGGACACGATGGTGCGGGCCGGCCGGTCCTCCGAGAAGGCCGCGTTGATCCACCAACACTCTGATCACGAGCGGCAGAAGGAGGTGGCGGCCGGCCTTGACGGGATGGTGCAAGCGGCTCGTCAGAAGGCCGCCGAGCGGGCCTGACTGGGAGGATGTGGTGCGCAAGTGGTGCGCGCCTACCAGTCAGGTCTAGACAATGACGAAGGCCCGGGTCGCTGACCTGGGCCTTCTTGCAAGAGCGGATGACGGGAATCGAGCCCGCGCTATAAGCTTGGGAATCACTCGGCACTCGGGGGTCTGAAACCCTGGTGACCTGCGAAAACGTCCGCTGCGGAGCCGAGTTCCGGGGCCCGCGGACCCCCCCATGCCGACCGCTGTTTACCGCCCTGACTGGCACGTAGTGGCACGAGTCGTGTGCTGCCCGGCGTCCCAGGCGCCTCGGTCGGCGGGACGACGCTTGGCGTCAGCGGAGGTTCTTCCAGAACGCGTAGTCGTGGTCCTTGGTGAACTCCGCACGCTTCCACGGCCCCGAGGCCAGCGACTGCACGTAGCCGCCGCTGCGGAAGCTCGGCCAATCCGTCTTCCCGGACTCGGCGAAGTCCGCCCAGGTGTCCGTCATCCGCTTGCCGAGGCGTTCCTGCTTCTCCGTCAGCTTCTCGAACAGTGGCAGCTTGAAGTCGAAGAGGTAGGGCAGCTCCGACATGTGCGAGGCGCGGAGCTCGAAGCTGAGCTTCGGGTCGCCTGCCCACGAGGGCGTCTCGCGCTCGCTGAACTCGAACATCCGGGTCGGCGTCCACTGCGACAGCAGCCGGGCGGTGTCCAGTGTCGGAACGGACCAGTCGCGGTCGGTCAGGACCGTTGCCAGGGCCTCGCCGGCGGAGCTGAAGCGGCTCAGCGGGTAGCGGGCCAGGACCGCGTCGGCCCGGTCGCCGAACTCGTTGCGGATTTCGGGCTCGTACGCCTCGGGCGGCATGGGACCGCCCCTCAGCTCCTGGCCGAGGATCCGGCCGCGCTCCTCATCGTGGTTGACCCCGATGAGGACCGGGACGCGGTTGAACCTGCCCGTGCGCAGCGCCTCGGCGGGGGCCAGTGGCATGAGGTCCGTACCGGCGATCGGCCGTGGCTCGTTCCAGGTCCCGTACGCCTTCATGAGCGTGGCCGCGTCCGTGCCGCGCAGGCAGGACTCCGCGTCCTTGTAGCCCTTGCACTTCTTGAGCTCATTGAGGCTGTCGAGCGTAGCCTTGGCCTCGGCTTCGGCTTCCTCCCGGGTGCGGGAGCCGCCCGTGGCGCAGGGCGAGCTCTGCAAGATGGCGCGGTGGAACAGGCCGGTCGACTTCGGCGAGGCGAGGTGGCCGCAGACGCTGTAGCCGCCGCCGGACTCGCCCATGATCGTCACGTTGCCCGGATCGCCGCCGAAGGCGCCCGCGTTGGCGCGGACCCAGCGCAGCGCCGCCTGCTGGTCCTCCAGTCCGAGGCCGCCGGAGGTCTTGAGCGCCGGATCGGACAGGAAGCCCATGACACCGAGCCGGTAGTTGACCGACACGACGACGGCGCCTTCGGCGGCCAGTCGCTCGGGTCCGTACAGGTCGCCACTGCCGAACATCAGGCTGCCGCCGTGGATCCACACGATCACCGGCCGCTTGCCGGTCCGCGTGGCGGGGGTGGTGACATTCAGGTAGAGGCAGTCCTCGGCCTCGCTGGGGACCCCGATGGGCAGCCCCGCCGGCTGCGAGCAGGGGGATCCGGGGGCGGTCGCCTCGCGCACCCCGGTCCAGGGTGCGGCGGGCTGTGGCGAGGCCCAGCGCAGGTCCCCTACCGGCGGGGCCGCGTACGGGATGCCCTGGAAGCTGCGCAGGCCGTCGCTGTCGGCGGTGCCACGCACGGCGCCGCCGGTGGTGCCGACGACCGTGCCGGCGGTGCCGCCTGCTGCCGCGTGTGCCGGGCCGGCCAGTCCGACGCCCAGGCCCATGCCCAGCGTGGTCAGCGTGAGGGCGGCGGCGATGAACCCCTTGGAAACGTTCCTGGTGTGTCTCATGGCCCGAACGCTACGCAGATTGGCACGATCGTGCAATACGTTTGTATAACTCGATCGCATGAGGCGTTCGTGTCACACGGGCGCTAGGCTCGTGAGCATGGGAAACCGCGAAGCCCTGCTCATCGGCGCCAAAGCCTGCCTGCGGGAAAAGGGATACGACCGCACCTCTGTGCGTGACATCGCCACGGCGGCCGGCGTGAGCACGGCCGCCGTCGGCTACCACTACGGCTCACGCGAGGCACTGCTCAACCACGCCCTGTTCGAGATCCTCGACGAGTGGGGCGACGCGATGGGCCGGGCGCTGGTCCCCGACGCCGACGGCTCCTCCAGAGCGCACTTCGAGCGCATCTGGGAGAGCCTGATCGAGGACTTCGGTGCGCACCCCGACCTCTGGCTCGCCTCGGTGGAACTGTTCATGCAGGCCCAGCGGCAGCCGGAGCTGCGCGCCGCTCTGGCCGGGGGCACCGCTCAGGGGCGGCGCGGCATGGCGGCCATCCTGGACGGCGTCCGCGAGGAGGACGTGCCGGACACCTCCGTCCGCACCCTCGGCACCGTGCAGTTGGCGCTCGTGTCGGGCGTGATGCTCCAGTGCCTCAGCGACCCCTCCAGTGCCCCCACTGCCGCCGAAGTGCTCGAAGGCCTCCGGGCCCTGGCCGAGTTGGCGCGCTGACCATGACAGACAACGAAGAAGGCCCAGGTCGCTGACCTGGGCCTTCGTTCAAGAGCGGATGACGGGAATCGAACCCGCGCTATAAGCTTGGGAATCAATGGTGCTCGGCGTGCTGGTATAGCCTCTGACCTGGGAGTATGCCCCTCTGCCGAGGTCTCTGGAGGGCCTTGCCCGCACCCGTGATGACCGCTGTTTACCGCCCCTAAGGGCACGGCTGGGGCACGTGAACCGCGCTTGCCGAGGCGGGTGCTTGACCGCTTCGATCGGACCGGCAGTTCTGGGGTCCGACAGCGGCGATTTTGAGGTGACCTTGCAGGGGCAATCGCTGTTCCAACTAGTGCTGCTGGTGCGATGTCGGACGTCTGCGGCTGGGCCTGAGATCTGCTCTCGTGGGGATGCAGCGTGGTGTTTTGCCGTCTTACGGTCGACCTGCACCTAGCTGTTCTGTCCCGGGAGGTTGTGGACGGGTGAGCCAGGTCTCGTCTGAGGGATCTTGAAGGGGTGTGACCCAGATACGCCAGAAACCCGCCAGAACTTGATCTCGGCCTGCTGAGTGCCTGACGGTGTCGGGGATCTTGGCGATGACTATCGGCCATGCCCTCGACATCTCAGTCTCCAAGATCCCCGACCTCGTCACCCGCGATCAGCTCTGCGTCTCCTCGCGGCGTCCAATAGCGGCCGCATCGGGTACGACGAGCAGCTTGCCGGTGGTACGCCGAGCCTCCAGATCGCTGTGGGCCTGGGCGGCCTCGGACAATGCGTAGCGGCCCGTTACGGTGACCTCAAGCGCCTTGGAGCGCACCCACTCGAACACATCGGCGGCCCGTCGGAGCAGTTCGGACCGATCGGCGATGAAGTCCCCGAGGCTGGGCCGGATCAGGGTCAGCGAACCGCCGTGGGCGAGCCGAATCGGATCAAACGGCGGCACGGCACCACTTGCCGCGCCGAAGAGCACGAGATGGCCGCGGGTTCGCAGGCTGGCGAGGCTCGCATCGAAGGTGTGCGCGCCGACGCCGTCGAAGACAACCGGCAGTCCCTGACCGCCGTTGAGCCGCCTCACCTCGGCTGCGAGATCGTCGACTGCGGAGGAAAGGATCACCTCAGCGGCCCCGGCACGCTTCGCCAGCTCGGCCTTCGCCGTGGTCGACGTCGTGCCGATCACCCTGCCGCCGAGATGGGTGATGAGCTGGGTCAAAAGCAGCCCCATGCCACCAGCAGCCGCATGCACGAGCACCGTGTCGCCCCCCTGAACCGGGTAGGCGTCCTTGACGAGATAGTGCGCGGTCATGCCTTGGAGGAGCACGGCGGCGGCGGTCTCGAAGCCGATATCGTCGGGCAGCGGCACCAGCCGGGAGGAGTCCACGACGGCCCGCTCGGCATAAGTGCCGGGAATCTCCACCCAACCGACCCGGTCCCCCACTGCGACGTCAGCGACGCCGGGTCCAACTTCGACGACCGTGCCCGCGCCCTCAGCGCCCGGGGTGAAGGGCAGCGGGAGGCTGTACCGGCCCTCGCGGTGGTAGACGTCGAGGAAGTTGACCCCGGATGCGGCGACCTCCACGACCGCCTCGCCCGGACCCGGCCGCGGCTGGTCCACATCGACCTCCTGCAGCACCTCGGGACCGCCCACTTCGTGCACCTGAATCGCTCGCATGGCCCTCCAATAACGGCTCATCCCCCACCAACCCCGTTGATGGCGATCCGATTCCCGGCAAGCAGACCAGCCCGCCGCCCTTGCCGAGAGCTGAGACGCCTGCTTTGCACCCGGGTCTGGGACAGGAGACCGAGGCCGTCAAGGGCCTACGCCCGCCCCTACCGGTCAGACATCGAACGCCGCGAAGCGTTCCCCGGCTGGCTCCACTCCTACAATCACCACCGCGGACACACCGCACTCGCAGGCAAACCACCCGCAAGCCGCGTCCCCAACCTAACGAGGCAATACACCTAGCGCCAGAACCTGATGGCACGAGGGACCGGCTGGCTCGTAGGATCCATGGATGGTTGACCGGAGCGGAAATGGCCTGCCAGTTCTCAGCCAGTGGATGGACGGAGTTCCGACCCACCCACTGCGTTGGTACTTCGAGGCGGAGCGTCCGAGCCGCTACCGGGGCGCCGTCCATGCGTGGTGGCGAAGCCCCATCCTGACGGCGATAGAGGAGACCCTCGCCATTCTGGAGCGGGTCCAGCCTGACGGGCTCCTTGCAAAGCGTCAGGATTTCCGGGGGTTCTGGGACCAGAGCGCGGAGGGTATGGAGCTCTTCCTTACGCACCGAGCCGAACTCACGGTTGCGTCGCACCTTGCGGAGAGTGGTGTGCCGTTCCGGTTCAACGGAGGCGAGGGGCCCGATCTACTCCTCGACGCCGGTGAGATGCGATTCGGTATCGAGGTCAGCTCGCGTCGACCGAAGAGCCTGGACAGCTTGACCCGCGAGTTGCGTGCTGGGCTTCAGGCGAGAGGCATGCCGGCGGTCGTGACCACATCCACTGACCCGATTCCTCCCGTAGCGATCCGGGAGAAGGTGCGCAGGGAGATTATCGAGGCGTTCCTGCCGTCCGACGGAGGGCCGGGGGTCACATCCATGCGAGTGGAGGCTGCGCCGGCCAGACCTGAGGACGGAATACCTGCTGCGTGGGTGACCATCCGGGTCACGCCAAACGAAAGCGTCAGCAGGATGGCAGCGCCGTACAACAGCCCTCACATGATCGCGACGGCACAGGAAGTGGCGCGCAACGTGCTGAGGGAGCCGCGAGCAGTCCGAGGAGGTGTGCAGTGGCCGCGTATCCGTCGGAGTGGGCCGATGCCACGACGGCGATGTCCGCGACACGCTCGACGTCGATTCGGCTGGCTTCGAGGCGCGGGTCCAATCCCAGTCGCTGTACCAGCTGATGGGAAAGGGGGGCGGATGCGTGGGAGTGGAACTCGGGAAGCATCGGCGGTCCTTGAACGTAGGAGAGCGGAGAGGCCCGTTCGGAAGCTCTGATCGTTCCCGTGACCCACCGAATTACACGACTTCCCGGGCTCCATTCGCCGGCACGCCTCCCCGGCCGGAACCATGAGGCGGCTGACCGGGCACGTCCGGCGACGCCGGGCCGGCAGTCTGCGGCAGTCCTCCGGGAAGGCCTGCGGGCAGGCTCCTAGCATGACCACATGGTTGCGAGCGATGCCCAGCAGTCCGAGTCGGGATGGGAAGCAGTGTCCCGAGACCAAGCCGAATTTGGCGGTGCTTCCTCCACACCGGCGGTTGGGGGACACGAGCGCAACCATCCGGTTGCCGACCTGGTCGAGCGGGCGGCCGATCTGGTCGAGCCGATCAAGCCGAAGCTGCGAGGCTGGCTTCACGCAGGAATGGTCCCCGCGTCGCTGGCCGCCGGTATCGTCCTCATCTGCCTGGCCGAGACACCGCCGGCCGTCCTGGCCTGCACCGTGTACTCCGTCTCCGCATGGCTGCTGTTCGGTACGAGCGCCGTCTACCACCTCGGCACCTGGGGGCCACTCGGTGAGGCCGTTCTGCGTCGCCTCGACCACGCGAACATCTTCCTGATCATCGCCGGGACCTGCACCCCGCTTGCCGTGCTCCTTCTTCCCCCTGGCCAGCGATCCGTCCTCCTGTGGATCGTGTGGACGGGCGCCCTGGCGGGCATCGCCTTCCGCGTCCTGTGGGTCGGAGCTCCCCGCTGGCTGTACACCCCCTGCTACCTGGCCCTGGGCTGGGCACCGGTGCGCTATCTGCCCGACTTCCTGCACAGCGGCGGGGCGGCCGTACTCGCTTTGATCGTGACCGGCGGGCTCCTCTACAGCGCAGGTGCGGTCGTCTACGCCCTCCAGCGCCCTGACCCCTCACCCCGCTGGTTCGGTTACCACGAGGTCTTCCACGCCCTGACCGTGGCAGCGTTCACCGCTCACTACACCGCCATCTCCCTCGCCGCCTACTGACCACGACGTGGTTGCGGTGCGTACCAGCCCAACTGTGCGGGGCCGGCAATTGGCCCTTTGCGTCAGGGCGCGAGCGGGCGTCGAAGGGCGACGTAGTAGTCGCCGACCGCGGAGAGGTAATCGTCGTCGGCCGTATCGCTGTCGGTGGTGAACTGAGGTGCTGCTTTGATCTCTTCCTGCGTGCCCGAGAGCGTCACCGTCTGTGCGTCGGGGTCGATGCCGGTGACGGCGCCGGCCGGGATCAGGACACTCTTGCCGAACACCCACACGCCGGTGTCGACCACCAGGTGCTGCCTGCCGGGCTGGTCCTGCTGGCGGTCCACGTGCCCGATGGCACCGTCAGTGGCCTTCACGGTGAAGCCCACCAGGGACTGCCGAGATGTGTAACCGCTGTCCTGCGCGTACGTCCACACACCGCCCACAGAGCCGTCTCCTCATCCTCTGCAACCGTCCCGGGGCCTCGCGGGCGCCCCGGCTCGTATCGTCCCCTTCGCATGCCCCGGCGCTTGCCGCGCAATCCTGTGCCCCGACATTCCGGGAGGCCGAACCATGCCGTTGGCCGTGCGGCATCGAGCGAGGTCGAGCCGGCAGGGGAGCCGTGCCTGCTGTTCGGGTGATCCAGTCGGGCAGCACGGCCTTCACAGGCGCAGGCAGGCCCCCGGTCCGCGGGTCCTCGGGCAAGGTGGGCACCGGTCGGTCCGGTGGGTTCCTCGGACGAGTGCCGGGCGTGGCCGCGGGCCTGGGAACGGTCCACGTGCCGGCGCCTTGGCACGGCTGTGTTGACGACGATCAAGGCCTCGGGCGGCCCGGCGAGAGTCGGGCAGCAGCCCTCGCGGCGAGTGCGACTACTGCCTTCCGGAAAGGGGCGAGGCCATGCCACCCACTGAGCACCGGGATCCCGGCGCCCAGCAGCGGCGCGCCGGCGGCGAACAGGAGGGGGAAGTGGACCTTGCAGGCGCGCTCGCGGCAGCGGAAGCCGCTTCCCCGGTCGAGTCCCTGGACGTTGTCGCGCGGATGCTCCGGGACCGCCTGCACGCTGCCTCGGTCTCGTTCCTGATCGTCGACTTCACCGGATCTTCGGTGGTACGGCTGGGAGCGGCCGACGACGTCAAGTCCGACGAGCCCCCTCAGCGCATTCCTCTGCCCGGCACCCTCTACGGGGACGTGGTGCGCACACAGCGGCCGGCCGTGCAGCGGGAGGGCACCGGAGCGGTCAGGGTCGTGGCGCCCGTGACCAACCGCGGCGACGCGATCGGGCTGCTGGAGCTGTTCCTCTCTGATCACCCCGATGAGGACGCGATGGGGCAGATCGCTGCGACCGCGCACGCCTTGGCCTACATCGTCATCGCGAACCGCTCCTTCACCGATGTCTACCAGTGGGGCCGCCGCACGCGGCCCCTGACCCTGGCGGCCGAGATCCAGCACCGGCTCCTTCCCGCCTCACTGGCATGTGAGGCGGCCCAGTTCACGGTCGCCGGAGCGCTGGAACCGGCGACGCACGTCGGCGGTGACACCTTCGACTACGTCGTAGATCGCGACACCATGCAGCTCTCCGTCACCGATGCCATGGGCCACGACGTGGAAGCCGCACTCCTCGCCACTCTGGCCGTGGGCGCCCTCCGTAGGGCCAGACGTGCGGGCGCCGAGCTCGAAGTACAGGCCTTGGAGGCCAACCGGGCCGTCACCGACCACGGCAGGCGGGGCTTCGTCACCGGGCAGCTGCTGCGCATCAGCCTGCTCGACGGGATGACTCAGTTCGTCAATGCGGGGCATCCTTGGCCGCTGCGCCTGAGACACGGGAGGGTCGAGGAGATCGTTCCCGAAGTGGATCTACCGTTCGGGGTCCATCCCCGTGCCGCTTACGGGGTGCAGCGGCTGGACCTGCAATCGGGTGACCGGCTGGTGATGCTCACCGACGGCATGCTGGAGCGCCGTGCTGTCGAGGTGGACCTGCCCTCTCTGATCGTGGACACATGCGATCTCCACCCCCGCGAGGCCTCGCGGGGGCTGGTTGCAGCGGTGCTGCACGCTCACGGTGGCCGCCTCCAGGACGACGCCACGGTCATGTGTCTGGACTGGCACGGCACCCATCAGGCCACGCGCAGCGCTGACGCCGGGGCGGACCTCACAGAAGCATCAGCGCCTGAATAGCACTCCACCCACGACCGATGGTGACGACCGAAGCGGGGCGGTCGCGCGAACGCCGCCCTGGGGGCGCGCGGCCCGCCGATGCCGGCGGGCACACTCACCTCAGGCCGAGGCCGGCGGCGCGGCCGATTCGGCGGCGCGGCGGTATTCAGCGTTGATGCGCTGTGCTTCCTCGAGCTGGTCTTCGAGGATGATGATGCGGCAGGCGGCCTCGATCGGGGTGCCCTGGTCGACGAGCTCCCGAGCGCGGGCCGCGATGCGCAGTTGGTAGCGGGAGTAGCGGCGGTGGCCGCCCTCGGAGCGGAGCGGGGTGATGAGGCGGGCTTCGCCGAGGGCGCGGAGGAAGCCCTGGGTGGCGCCGAGCATCTCCGCGGCCCGGCCCATGGTGTAGGCGGGGTAGTCGTCGTCATCGAGACGGCCGAACGAGTCATCTGCTGTCATTGAACCTCTCTCATGGAACGCATGGAGGGGCCCTGGTGCCGTACGGCACCAGGGCCCCGAAGGAACTACTACACCATCTGTCGGCCCTGATACTGCGCCGACCCTGTGTTTCCGCCGACCCGGCCGACACGCTGCCGGGAGTGCGGGGATCGCGGTTGCTTGACCGGAGACCACCTCACTATCGATGTCCTGCGGTACCCGGGCTCAGACTTCCGCCCGGGCGATCCTGATGGCGCTCGGCTCCTCCGTTCTTCCCTCGGTTATCAATTGCCTACTGCTGGTACTGCTCTACTGCGTACTGCTGGTGGCCTGACCCAGCGCCACTCTTCGGCAGCCAGCCCCGTCGCCCATCCTGCGTCTGCTCTGGCTTGGAACCCCACTGCCGAACTTCCCGGTGCGCGCGCCCGCAGCTGACGCCTTCACCGAGGTGCTGCTCACTTACTTCACTGCTGGGTACTGCACTTACGGGTACTGCCACTGCGTCAACTGCGGTACTTCTTACGGCGGCCCCTGATCACTGCGGGCCACCCGGTCCGGTCGTCAGTCCCGTCGCCGTCCTGCAGCAACCCTGGCTTCGGAACTCCACCACCGCACCGTCCTGCGCACTGCAACTTCGGGTACTGCTGCCCGGCAGTTCGTCTCTGCCAGGCCCTGCT
Source organism: Streptomyces sp. NBC_01294 (assembly GCF_035917235.1). Lineage (NCBI taxonomy): Bacteria > Bacillati > Actinomycetota > Actinomycetes > Kitasatosporales > Streptomycetaceae > Streptomyces > Streptomyces sp. NBC_01294. The sequence continues at coordinate 3,836,026 of NZ_CP108423.1, read as the reverse complement.
GTCTCTCTGGGCTACGAGAGAAACCATAACCACGCCACCGCCCAATGTCTACTCCGGCCATCATAGATTTCCGCGTGTTCGACGGTGAGGTAATCCACCCCCAACGGCAATGGGACGGGGAGTGAGGCCAAACCGGGCACGGGACACCCGCCACGGCTCGGAGCGGTGCCGCTGGGGGCTCCGCGCGATGAGCTGGAGAGCACAAGGAAACCGGTCGGTGACGTCGTGGCCGGCCGCCCGGGATGGAGCCGCGGGCGGCCAGGCTGGTGTGGGCGGGCTTCGCGGGGCAGGCTGGAAGTGCACCGGGTCGGTGCACCGCCGTGCGAAGGGAAGCCGGGGATGATCCAGAGCGCGGATGTCCGTGAGTGGCGGACCCACGACGTCGTCGACGCCGGCGGCCATAAGATCGGCACGCTGGAGGCCGTCTACGTGGACACCAGCACCGACGAGCCGGCCATGGCCACCGTCCAGGTGGGGCTGCCCACCCGCCGCCACCTGGTCTTCGTCCCGCTGAACGGCGCGATCGTCGGGCCGGGCTACGTCAAGGTCGACTACGACCGGTCTCTGGTGAAGAAGTGCCCGGCGATCGGGACGGACGATGTCCTGCCCGTCGAGGGCGAGGCCGCGGTGTTCGCGCACTATGACCTGCCCTACCAGCCGGGCGCGAACGGTGAGCGGCAGCTCGCCCGCCGCTGACCGGCCTATTGAGGAGGTGCCTCACGGCATGGTGCTCTTCCTGATCCTCGTCATCGTGGCGATCGTGCTGGGCATCATCGGCGCTGTCGCCGAAGGGCTGCTCTACCTGCTGATCATCGGCATCGTGGTGTTCGTCGCCGCCCTGGTGTACCTGGTCTTGCACATCCGGCGCTCCGGCCGACATCACCGCACACTGCGCTGAGACCTTTCCTCGGGGACCGGCTGTGAGGCCGGCGGCGGGCGGCCGAAGAGCAGGGCGTAGCCGCGCTGAAAACGGTTCTACTGCGGGCGGGATGACGGCCAGGGCGCCATTCGGGACGCAGGGAGCAGCCGTCGGCGGCACGTTCGGGTGTCGGCTTGCGCAGTCCTGTCCGTCAGATGGTCACCGGGATGCCGAGCATCGCGGAAGCCTGCTGGAGCGGGCTGAGGACACGCGTGGGCACGGAGACCCGGGGAAGGTCGCGGCAGGTGAACCCCGAGGTGGGTCATGGCCCGGATGGCCCTGCGGCCGGTGGCCGCCGTATGCGGGCTGCCAAAGGCGGGTCGGTTGGGCACCCTCCCGGATGCCCAGGTCGACGGGTCTCGATTCGGGTTTAAACGTTGCCGGGCGGCATGTCCTGACCCTGACGCTGACATCGCCGCCCGCGATGAGTCCGCCCCGGCCGGGTCAGAGCCAGCTGGGGCGCAGGACGGCAGGTGCCCGGGCCGCAGGGGGCCCCGGCCTCGGGGCGCTCGGGGCAATCCCCGGGACGGGTGTCCACCTCACACCGGTGTCCTAGAGGATGAAGAATCGTTTTGACGAACGTGACGGATGATCATTGGGCGAACTCCAGCCGCGGCGCACAGGCCGGCGGTGGCAGGCGCAGAGCGGTTGGCCGTCTTCCGGAACAAGCGCGCCGAAGGCCTTTCCTTAGCCCGGCACACGCCCGTGACCAGATCCCCGGAGAAGTCGCGGACCAGGGCACACCCCTGTACACGCAGCTCCTCGCCCGGGGCGCCACCTTCCCCTGCCGCCCCGACGCGCTGTGGCGGCGTCTGGTCTCTCCCCATCACCTCAGGTGCGGGACGGAAAACACCTGGCGTCAGCTCCACCCGGCGGGGGAGCCCCGCCCCGTGGAAGGCGCAGCCGAGTCGGTTCATTCGGAGGCACTCACGTGATCCACGCTTCTCTGGTGTGCCGGGGCTGCTCCGGCACCCTCTACGCCGTCTCCACCATCTGCGCCCCCGTCGCTCCCACGCCCACCTGGGAAGTCGACCATGACCACACCCCGGAAGCATGTCCCCTACGCCCTCTCCTGCCGCTGGAAGGGGTGGCCGCTCACGTCCACGAGCTCCCCGAGGCCGCTCAGGTCCTGTCCGAGCCGGCCTGACACGATCCCGGCTCGTGACCACCGCGCTCCGGCGCGCTGACACGGCACCTCCATGCCCCGCGCGGACTGCCTCGACATCCAAGTCATCGTCGAAGACCCCAGTCGCTTCGGGTCGGGCCGTGGTGCCCCGTCTGTTTAGGAGGGATCCCACCGGTCATACGGGGTTCTGTAAGACCTTTCCATCGAACAGGGAGTGATCAGCTGTGTCTGGTGAGCAGAAGGCCGAGGCGAAGGGCGAGCAGGCCAAGGGCAAGCTCAAGGAGACCGCTGGCCGCCTGACGGGCAATGAGCGGCTGACCGCCGAGGGCCGCGCGGAGCAGGCCAAGGGCGATGCCCGCGAGGCCAAGGAGAAGGTCAAGGACACCTTCAAGCACTGACTCCTCGTGTGAACGGTGCCGGGACCGCAGTAGCGGTCCCGGCACCGTTGCATGTCCGCGCGCAGCCGGCTCCGGTCAGGCGGCGGCGCGCTGAGGCCGGCGCAGTTGCGCCTGTCCGAAGAGGAGTGCGTAGTCGTCGGGAAGTCGCTGGAGGATGCGGGCGAGGAGGTCGGGTCCGGCGAGCGCGGTGACGGTGGCGAACACGGCGCCAGTGTCCCAGCGGGCGATGGCCGGGCTCACGCCGGTTCGTGCGGCCAGGTCCTTGACGAAACCCCAGCCGGTGAGCTGTTCGGTATCGGGGATCTGGGCGGTCAGGGCGAGGGAGGCTTCGACGGGCAGGCACTGGGCGAGGTCGAGGCGCTCGTCACCGGTGATCTGTCGGCCGAGCCCTGCAAGAACGGTGCGGACGGCTTCTTCCGCACGTTCGAGGGTGGGGTAGGCGCCCTCGTAGCGGACGCGTTCCAGCATCTGGTCGAACGTCATGGCGGGGGTGGGCCGGTCCGGTCGAGGCTGGTCGTACATGGTGCTGCGGTTGCCTTTCTCTTCGAAGGTTCGAGTTCCGGCCGTCGGCGCTGGTCAGGCGGGCTGGGGGTGGCCGAAGAGGAGGTCGTAGCCGGGGGGAAGCTGGAGCAGGACCTCGCGCATGAGGACGTCACCCGCCGCGGCGGCCACGGTGGAGAGGACCGCGCCGATGTCCCACAGGGCTGTCTTCTCGGTGGCGCCGTCGATCCAGGCCGCGGTCGCGCGGACGAAGCGCTCGGGTGAGAGCGGTTCGGCGGCCTGCAGGGGATTGAGGAGGATCAGGGCGTACGTCTCGGGGAGCCGGGCGGCGAGCTCGGCCCGCACGGTGCCGACCAGGTGCGCGCCCAGCAGGGCCAGGACGATGCGGGCCGCCCGTTCGGCTTCCGGCAGGGTCGTGTACTCGCCGCGTTCCTGGACGTGGGCCAGGAACGCCTCCCTGCGTATCGACATCACGTCACCTCCGGGGAGGGGTGAAGGGGCAAGGGGCGCGGAGGGCGGGGTGCCGGAGGGGGATCGGTTTCCCCGTCCTCCGCCGCTGCGGGGCTGGTCAGCCGGAGATCTGCTTGCGGCCGGACTCGCCGCCGATGCTGATCTTGCGGGGCTTGGCGCGCTCGGCGATCGGGATGCGCAGGGTCAGGACACCCGCGTCGTAGTCGGCCTCGATGTGCTCGGTGTCAAGGGTGTCGGCCAGCATGACCTGGCGGGAGAAGACGCCCAGGGGTCGCTCGGAGAGTTCCATCTGTACGCCGTCGGACTTCCCCGTGGGCCGGCGCTCGGCCTTCACCGTCAGCATGTTCCGCTCGACGTCGATGTCGATCGCCTCGGTGCTCACTCCGGGGAGGTCGAAGGCGATCACGTACACGTCGCCCTGGCGGTAGGCGTCCATCGGCATCACGGAGGGCTTCGACCAGGTGCCCGACGTGCCGGAGAGCTGCTGGACGATCCGGTCCATCTCGCGGAACGGGTCAGTGCGCATCAACATCGCGAAACACCTCCAGTTGGTTCAGGCAGAAACTGCCAATGCGCTTCAACGTGCTCCCGTTGTAACATGTCATCGAAGCGATGACAAGTAAGGAGTCATCTGGAGGATGACAGAGCCACGGAGAACGCCATGAACGAGGCCGCCGAGCCGACCGCACCGCCCACCCAGGTCCCCTTCCTCGCCGCCGCGGCGGCACTGGAGACCATCAACCAGGCCCTGCGGGACGCGCAGCGACCCTCCGCAGCACGAACGACGGCCCCGACGGGGCGCGCGCCGGACCCGGGGCCACACCCGGCCCTGGCCGCGCTGTTGCTGCTGCGCGAGGTCCGCGAGCAGCTCGCCGACTGGGAGAGCGGCCTGATCGAGACCGCACGCGGGCGGGGCGCGAGCTGGGCCGACCTCGCGGGCCCGCTCGGGGTTGCCAGCCGCCAGGCCGCAGAACGGCGCTACCTGCGGCTGCGCCCGGGAGCGGCCGGGAGTACCGGCGAGCAGCGGGTCCAGGCCACGCGCGACACGCGCGCCGCCGACCGCACGGTGACCGCCTGGGCCCGCGACAATGCGGCCGACCTGCGCCGTCTCGCCGGCCAGGTCACCGCCCTGACCGGTCTCCCCGACGGTGCCGAGGGCGCCGTCGGCGCCCTGAACCTGGCCCTCGCCGCCGACGACGCCGCCCGCCTCGTCCGCCCTCTGATCGACACCCGTGCCCACCTGCGAACCGAGGACACCGAGCTCGCCGAACGCATTGACGCCCTGACCCGGCACACCGTCCGGCTCCGCCAGGACACCCACGACCAGCGAAGCACCTGACCCGCCCCTCCCCCGAACCGCCGACCGGACCACGGGCTTCGGGGGCCACGCCACGAACCTAGGAGTGACCCACGATGGCCGAACGCTCTTCCCCGGAGGCCAGCGGCAACGCCATCGCCGTGGAAGTCCTGGAGCACGCCGTTGCCATCAGGCCCTCGGGCGAGATGGACATCGAGACAGCCCCCGCCCTGCGGTTCGCCCTCGCCGAAGCCCTCACCCACGCCTCACCGGCCAAGCCCGTGACGGTCGACTGCAGCCGCGTTTCCTTCTGCGACTCCTCCGCGCTCAACGCACTCCTCGCCGCCCGGCGCGCAGCACAGGAGACCGGAACCGTCGTTCGCCTGGCAGCCCCCAACCACCAGCTCCTGCGCCTCCTGGAGATGACCGGCACCCTGCCCCTCTTCCCCGCGGACCACGACCCGCCGCCCGGCGACCGCTCTCCGGAGGGATGGCCGGACGGCCTGCCTCACTAGGCACACCGGTCGCATACGGGCGCCGCCCGGATCACCGGCGGGGACGGTCGCCTTCCGGGGCCAACCCCCTGCCACAGACCAGGACCGAACCCCGCCGGGCCGCCCTCGCTGAGTTGGGCTGGAGTGGGGGTGACACTGCTTCGGCGCCAGCCGGTCCGAAGTTTGGCGCGCTCGCGGAACGTCTGCTTCGCATGGCGCAGGACCCGGCCGGTGTGGCTACGGGGCCCCGGCCGGGTCCTGCTTGCGTGGGGCAACCCGTCGTCGTACCCCACGTGCACTGTCACATGTGCCCGGTTGTGCGTCCTGCTGGGTGCAGCGGGTGGGTGACCCGGTGGCCAGTACGGCGGCGTCGGCGTGCGCGGCTCCTGCTCTGCCCTGAGCATGGGCCCGTACTGTCCCTCCCCCTGTCCGTCAGGAGTCTCTCGTGCTGGAACGCGCCGTGCGCAAGGACCGCGCCAAGGTCACCTTCGTTCTGCCCGCCGACACCCCTGCGGCCGAGGTGAGCGTGGTCGGCGACTTCAACGACTGGTGCCCCGGCGTGCACCCTCTTACTCTCCGCAAGGACGGTAACCGCGCGGTCACCGTTGAGCTGCCCACCGGCAGCAACCATTCCTTCCGCTACCTGGCCGCCGGCGACTACTGGTTCAACGACGACACCGCCGACGAGCAAGACGGCCCCAACAGCCGTATCCGCACCTGATCGCGTCTCGCAAGCGCTCTCCGATGCCGGCTTCCAGAAGATCGCTACCGCCGGCGAAGGTGCGCACCTGATCCGGCACGCCTGTGGCGTCATGGTCGGTTGGCTTCCGGAGGGACACGCTGCTGCGAGTAGTGGGCGAATAGGTCCGGGCAGCCGCCGTCCTGGGCGATGAAGCCGAGCCCTTCTCCGCGTCTAACCTTCACGACGAGGCCTCCCACTCCATGCGGAACGCGGAGGTTCGCCCGGGTTCGTGACTATCCGGGCCGCCTCCACGAGAGTGCAGTGGTCAACGAGCTCCCGGACGCGGGCGGCGGTGCGCAGCTGGGTAGCGGGAGTAGTGGCGGAGGACGTCGGCGAGCGGAGCGGGTGATCAGACAGGCCTGGAGAGGAAGAGGGGGGGCGGAACGAGGGGAGGGGCCCCAGTGCGTTCAGCACCGGGGCCCCGAAGAAACTGCTACACCATCTGCCGGCCCTAGTCCTGCGCCGGCCTACTGTTTCCGCCGACCCGTCCGAACGGGGACAGGCTGCGCGGGGATCGCGGTTGCTCGACCGGAGACCACCTCACTATCGATGTCCTGCGGTACCCGGGCTCAAGGCTTCCGCCCGGGCGATCCTGATGGCGCCTCAACTCCTCCGTTCTTCCCTCGGTGATCAACTGCTTACCAAACGGGAGAGACTGCGAACTGCGGGTTGCTGCGCTTACTGCTGTACTGCGGGAACTGCACTCACTGCGGTACTGCTGATACTGCGTACTGCTGGTGGCCTGACCCAGCGCCACTCTTCGGCAGCCAGCCCCGTCGCCCATCCTGCGTCTGCTCTGGCTTAGAACCCCACTGCCGAACTTCCCGGTGCGCGCGCCCGCAGCCGACGCCTTCACCGAGGTGCTGCTCACTTACTTCACTGCTGGGTACTGCGAACTGCACTTATGGGTACTGCCACTGCGTTAACTGCGGTCCTGCTCACGGCGGCCCCTGATCGCTGCGGGCCGCCCGGTCCGGTCGTCAGTCCCGTCGCCGTCCTGCAACAACCCTGGCTTCGGAACTCCACCACCGCACCGTCATGCGAACTGCAACTGCGGGTACTGCTGCCCGGCAGTTCGTCTCTGCCAGGCCCTGCTGTCTCTCTGGGCTACGAGAGAAACCATAACCACGCCACAGCCCAATGTCTACTCCGGCCGTCACAGATTTTCGCGCCCGCCGAGGAGAGCTAGACCTTCGCGGTCGGACCAGATGTGCAGATCAGCCTGCACAGCAGGTCAGGGGCTCGGACGCCCTGTCCTGTACGGCCGTACCGGTGGATTCGGCTGGCCCATGGTCACCGCATCGCCCGAGCAACCGGTGTCACCCGTCGGGCCTCCGGCGGGAAGACGGTCAGTGCTCTTCTCGACCGGTAGTGCTACCGGTCGAGAGGGCGGGACGACCGGTGCATAAAATCGGCTCTCATGTCGAAGCCTGACGAGCTGCTCGTTGACGTTGCCACCTTGGTGGAGTCCGGGCAGAGCAATCAGATGTCCCTGACCGTGGTCACCGGTGGTGCTGTCATCACCGGTCGGCTGGCTCCCGAAGCCGTGTGGAGGCAGCGGGTGTCGGAGGTCCTGACGGACTCGGCCCGCCTGGGCGAGTTCGCCGCCATCTTCACCGCAACGACACCCCGGGAAGGGCCGCCCACCCATCTGCACTTCCATGTGGCCCGCATCCTTCAGGGAACGGTGGGGATCCCGGAGACGGGTGGGATGTACCGCGTCTCGATCGCGGACGTCAGCGCCTGGACCATGGGCGACTTCAGCTACTCCGACCACTGACCCGCGTCGCGCGAAAAACCCCTGGGTACGCGGGAGGGCCCGACCGGCGCGTGCCGGTCGGGCCCTCTTCGCTGTTCGGGTGTCGGCTTGCGCCGGTCCTGTCCGTCAGACGGTCACCGGGACGCCGAGCATCGCGGAAGCCTCCTGCAGCGGGCTGAGGACACGCGTGGGCACGGCAGCCCGGGGGAGGCCGCGGCAGGTGAACCCGAGCTGGGTCATGGCCCGGAGGACTTCACCGGCGCTGAAGTCACGGCGGTCCTGGCGGGTGATGACCTGACCGACCTGCTTGACGGGGTAGGTACGGCGCCCGATGACCACGGACTCGCCGACGACCTGCTCGGGCTTGACGCCCTTCATCGACTCCAGGACACCGCTCTTGGTCAGGTCGAACGGGAAACGGGCGATGACACAGCGCATGTTGCCTCACAGGAAGTAGAAGGGGACGGTCGTTCCGCGGTGAGGCGGTTCAGCGGGCAAGGGCGAGAACGCCCAGAGCACTGCCCTGCTCGTCGACGACCGGCAGGGCATCGAGCCTGCGGTAGCGCATCGCGTGCTCGGCTTCGGCCATCGTGGTCACGGGCGAGGTGACCGGCCCGCGGCCGCCGAGAACATCGCGCAGACGGACCTGGTCCGTGTACGCCGCGCTGTCGTGGACGGTGGCGAGCCTGGCCTGGGTGACCAGCCCGGTGCACAGGCCGTCCTCGTCGCAGACGAGCAGATGACCCGCGCGGGCACTGGCCATGACAGCCAGGGCCACCTCGACCGTCATGTCGTCACAGACCTGTGGACCGGCCGCCTCCATCGCGTCGCCCACCGTCCGGTGCACAGGGTTGGCGTTTGCCGAGCGGGGCTGCATCTGGACCAGCGTCACAACGTGCCTCCTGCAGAGATGGGTCAGCTTCCTGATCACGTGGTTCTCAGGCCGCCGCATCGAAGGCGGACTGCCGCACGCTCACACGCCGGACCGTCGAAGCGGGCCGTCGCCTGCCACGGGAGGCCGTGCTGCGCTTGGCACGTTCGACGACCGGTGCGGCAATGACGACGGGGACGCCGGAGGGTGCCTGGGCACCGGTGATCCGGTTCAGGGCCTCTTCGCCCGAGCGGACCTGGGTGGTCTGCGGGGTGATGCCCGCAGCCTGCATGAGGCGGGTCATGTCGCGGCGCTGGTTGGGGGTGACCAGGGTGACGACGCTGCCGGACTCGCCGGCGCGGGCGGTGCGGCCACCCCGGTGCAGGTAGTCCTTGGGGTCGGTCGGCGGGTCGACGTTCACGACGAGGTCGAGGTTGTCGACGTGGATGCCGCGCGCCGCCACGTTCGTCGCGACCAGCACGGTCACGTGGCCCGTCTTGAACTGGGCGAGGGTGCGGGTGCGCTGGGGCTGCGACTTCCCGCCGTGCAGGGCGGCGGCCCGGACACCGCTGTTCAGCAGGTCCTGGGTCAGCCGGTCGACGGCGTGCTTGGTGTCCAGGAACATCATCACCCGGCCCTCGCGCGCCGCGATCTCCGTCGTGGTCCGGTGCTTGTCGGCGCCGTGGACGTGGAGCACGTGGTGCTCCATCGTCGTCACCGCACCGGCCGAGGGATCCACCGAGTGCACGACCGGGTCGGTCAGGTAGCGCCGGACCAGCAGGTCGACATTGCGGTCCAGGGTGGCGGAGAACAGCATCCGCTGCCCCTCGGGACGCACCTGGTCCAGGAGGGCGGTGACCTGCGGCATGAAGCCCATGTCGGCCATCTGGTCGGCTTCGTCCAGGACGGTGATCGCGACCTGGTTCAGCCGGCAGTCGCCGCGGTCGATGAGGTCCTTCAACCGGCCGGGCGTGGCTACGACGACCTCCGTGCCTCCGCGCAGCGCTCCGGCCTGCTTGCCGATCGACATGCCGCCGACGACGGTGGTCAGGCGCAGCTTCACGGCGCGGGCGTAGGGGGTGAGGGCGTCGGTCACCTGCTGGGCCAGCTCGCGGGTGGGGACGAGGACCAGGGCGAGCGGCTGGCGGGGCTCGGCGCGCTGCCCGGCGGTCCGGGCCAGCAGGGCGAGGCCGAAGGCCAGGGTCTTGCCGGAGCCGGTGCGTCCGCGGCCGAGCACGTCACGGCCCGCAAGGGTGTTGGGCAGGGTGGCGCCCTGGATCGGGAAGGGCACGGTCACACCCTGCGCGCCGAGAGCGGCCAACAGCTCGGCCGGCATGGCGAGGTCGGCGAAGGCCTCGACGGCGGGCAGCGCGGCAGTGATGGTCTTCGGCAGGGCGAACTCGCCCTGGACCGCGGCGGGCCGGCGGCCGTAGCCGCCCGAGCGGCTCGAACCTCCGGAACGGCTCGGGGTTGACGACACGAACCGGTTGCCCCGTTCCGAACCGGCGGCAGCGCCGAAAGTGGGGCCGCCGGTGCGGGTGCGGGTGCGGGAGGAACGGTCGTTCGTACGTGTGCGGTTCATTCAGAACCTTCCTTGATACGGCACGTATCAAGGAATTCCCGCAGCGGAAACGCAGCGCAGGGAATCACAAGAACGGGCCGAATGGAATGCGAAAGCGACTCTGGACTACAGAGATTCTGTACGGTCGCAGGCACTGAGATGGGGTGGCGTCATGGGGACGCGAAATCCAGAAAAATCGAGTGGGTGAAGCTCCGAGGAGGCTGTAACCCTGAATGCTTCATCCCGCAGGTGACACCACTACGGGGAATGTGCGCAGCTGGGGCCCGCACCCCGAGGGATGCGGGCCCCAGCTACGAAATGCGCGTCAGCGTCAGGCGGGAACGATGTTCTCGGCCGTCGGGCCCTTCTGGCCCTGCGCGATGTCGAAGGTGACCTTCTGGCCTTCCAGCAGCTCGCGGAAGCCCTGGGCTGCGATGTTCGAGAAGTGGGCGAAGACGTCGTCGCCGCCACCGTCCTGCTCGATGAAGCCGAAGCCCTTTGCCGCGTTGAACCACTTCACGGTGCCAGATGCCATGTCATATCTCCTTTGGGGCAGTACACCAGCGTCCGCACTGTACGGACACCGTGTCGCCGCGATGATGCCCCGCCGGATAACTACCGGAAATATGAAGTGCTCGAAAGTGGCGCGAAGGCCGACTGGAGCACTTGAAGTTTTTGGGTACCAAAACTGCAACCGAGATCGACAGTAGCATGCCGCAGCGGTTGGTGTGCGTGAAATATCTCCATCGTGTGCGGCGCGGAAAAACTCTCCCTGCGGGGTCCATTAAACTCTCTGACCGCGGGGATAGATATTGATTCCCCCCGAGTGCAGCGTTTCGGGAGCAAGGGTGTCCGCCAGCTGCGACGTGCGGTCCATCGGAACGTGAGCCTGCGGGGTGGGTCCGCAGCGCCCTCCCGATGGGATCAGCAGCTCGCAGGTGCTCCATGGCGGTCTCGGGGGCGCTCACGGCGAGGCGGCGTGACCAGCCCCCACACTCGCTACACGTCTGTCCACAGCGCCTGACCATCACTGCGGTCGTTCGCGGAGCCGCTCTCGAAGGTGGAGGAGAACCTCGGTGTCGGCGATGTCGACCAGGGCTGCCAACAGGATCCGGATACGTACCTCATCGCCGTGGCGCACAGCCTGCACGATGGCCTCGACGGTGGCGGCCGCCTCGGCGGGAAGGCATGGTGGGCCGGCCGTGGCCCACACGTGAACGGCAGGACCATCCCTGCCCGGCCGCTCCGCCGGAGTCTCCTGCTCAGGGTCACTGCCTTCATCCATCGGCACCCGCGGGAACCTCCTGACGAGATGATCGGCTGAATGGTGATCTCCAGGACCATCTCGCCGGCGCGGCTGGACCATAAGCCCCCCGAGTCCCGGTGCGCAGCTTTCTCCGAGACTCGCATCAGTGGAGACCGGTGTGTGAAGCCTGTCCCGCTGAGAGGCGTGGCACTCTCGTCGCGAGCACCGTTGGCGGGGAAGGGTGGCGCAGGTGATGGCTGAGTTGAAGTTCGAAACCGTCGTGTGCCCGCACTGTTCGGCCTGCCCAGCCACTGGGCAGGCCCGTACCATCGCCGCCGACCGGCGCCGGGTGACGGTGACGTGGCATCTCCCTTCCTGCCCGCACTACGCCGCCGATCGCGTGTTGGCCGGGAAAGAGGACTAGGTAGTCCCGCCGCAGGTCTGCGCCGACCCTTCCGGCCAACCGCCCCTTTGGGAAAGCGAATTCACGCGGCAGGGGTGGTCGTGTGACGCAGGTCATCGAGAATGCGCCTCGCGGTCCGAGATCGGCGGGGCCCGTGTGGTGCAAGTGGTGCGTGAAGGGCCCTCCGAGCAGGGCATTTCCGCCAGTTGGGGCACGCAGGGGGCACGGCAGGGGCTGAGAGGTGTAGACAATGAAGAAGGCCCAGGTCTGTGACCTGGGCCTTCGTTCAAGAGCGGATGACGGGAATCGAACCCGCGCTATAAGCTTGGGAATCACCCGGCACTTGAGGCGCTGGAAGAGTGTTGACCTGAGGAAACGTCCAACTTGGAACTCGTTTCCGGATCCTGTACCGCACCTCTGTTGACCGCTGCTTACCGCCCTGACTGGCACGTAGTGGCACGCTGCTCAGTTTCCGCGCCAGGCGGTGAGCAGTTCTTCCGGGCCGTACGTTGCCTGGAGTCCGGCGCAGTTGACGCCGCTGCGGGAAACCGCGATCAGCGGCACGGGATCGTCGGTGACCGCGGCCCGGTGTTTGTGCAGGGCGGCGAGATCGTGGCTGTCGAAGGCCGAGTTCTCCAGCCACTTGACCGACCCGAGGAAGAGCAGCTGTTTGGCCACCGGCTGGCGGTCGGCGCCGACCAAGTCGATCTCGACGTCATTGCTGCGGGTCCAGTATCCGCCGATGGCGGGGGCGGCGGGCAGGTTGCCGTCGGGTAGGAGGCGGGCAAGGGATTCGCGGACGACCGGCTCGACGGCGCGGCCTCGCCAGCTTGTCCACTGCTCCTTGATCCGGCGCAGAGTTAGGTCGCCGCGCATGCGTTCGACCTCCGCCATGTGCGGATCGAGGAACGCCAGCCAGAAGCGCAGGTACGGGTCGGCCACCCGATAGCGGCGCTCCTTCGACGGCCTGAGCGAGACAGGCAGTTCGGCCGCGACCACGCGCTTATCCGTCAGGACGTCCGTGGCGCGGGTGAGGGTCGTATGGGCGATTCCGCCGGCGGCCCGGGCGATGTTGGTGAAGGTGCGCTCGCCGCTCCCGATCGCACGCAGCACTTCCCGGCTCATCGCCTGGGGAGGGAACTCGGCGGCCAGTGACCGTTCGGCGGAGACCAGGAGTGCGGAGATGGGATTGTCGAGCGAGGTGCGGAGGAACTCCCACAGCGACGCCCCCTGCTGCCACTCGGCGCAGATCAGCGGCAGTCCGCCGGTCACCAGAGCGGCATCGAATGCGGCCGCCGGTCCAGACCGATCATGTCGCCGATGTCGGCGGGATTGAGCGGCCCGAGCACCATCTCGCGTCCGCGCTGGTGGAAGGGCCGGTCATAGCTGTTCAGGGCCTCCATCATCGACAGATCGGAGCCGACGAGCAGCAGGAGTACCGGCTTGCGGCTGAGCAGCCGGTCCCACGCCCGCTGCAGCATGCCTTCGAAAGCGTCGATCCGGTCCATGAGGTACGGGACTTCGTCGATCACGACCACGCTCGGGCTGTCGTCGGGCAGGATCTCCGCAAGCAGCCGGAACGCGGCGTTCCATTGGGTCGGAGCCTCCTCGGCGAACAGAGACCGCTCCGGCAGGGTGGAGGAGGCGGCGGCGTCGAGCAGCTCCGTCAGCTCGTCCTCCGCTGATCCCCCTGCTGCCGTGAAGAAGAGGTAGGGGACCTCTGCCCGGCTCAGGAACTCCTCGACCAGGCTCGACTTGCCGACTCGACGGCGTCCGCGCAGCAGGATGCACTCGCCGGGCTTCTGGGAACCGCCCCCCTCGCGGACCTTCTCGAAGGCCGCGCCCAAAACCCGCAGCTCGTTTTCCCGTCCGATGAATCGACGCACGCCACACGCTCCCGCCGAAGATAGTATCGGCGGCGATACTATCAAGCTTGGCAGTATTCGACCGGGCGTTTCGCCCGCCTAGCGTCCGTGTCGCCTGCGAGCTGCCGTCGCTGCCGTCGTCGGCCGCCGAGGATTGCGCTCACGGCCGGATCGGGCGGACGGGCAGCCCCTCCAGCGCGCAGCCGCGGTCGCGCTGGGTCTGCTCGAAGCGCTCAGGCACCCGGTCGTGTGCGCAGGCCATGCGATGCCCACTCAGCCTGGCAGTTGCCTGCCATCCCGTGACGGGTGGCGAAGCCGGCATGCTCCCAGCGTCATTGCGTGGACGGGCTGGTGAGGTCGTCGTGTCCCCGGTCCGGCACGTTGTTCACCAGGAGTCCGCTGCGCTCGGCCGCCAGGGCAGCCTGTACCCGGTTGGTCGCTCTGAGCTTGGCCAGGATGGCACTGACATGTTCCTTCACGGTGCTGAGACTCGTGTACGTCTTGACGGCTATGGCGGTGTTGGTCAGCGGCGAGCAGCCCTAGGACTTCGTGCTCGCGCTCTGTCGGCTGCGGCCGGGGTTCGCCCGACGGCAGGCGTCCATGCAGGGCGAGATGGCCGTCGATGACTGTGTTCCCCGGCCGGGGCGAGAGAGCGACACCGCCGGAGGCGATGAAGCGCACCATCGGTGCCAGGTGTTCGGGGTCGGTGTCCTTGAGCAGGAAGCCCGCCGCACCGGCCTGGAGGGCGCTGGTGAGGTGCTCGTGGGTGTCGAAGGTGGTCAGCATGCACACAGCCGGCGGATCCGGGAGTTCCCGGATCCGCCGCAACACCGTGAGCCCGTCGACGTCCGGCATCCGGATGTCGAGGAGTACCGCGTCGGGCGCCCGTTCGGCGATGGCCTCGATAGCACCTGCTCCGCTGGTCAGAGCGATGACATCGATATCACTCTCCGTCGACAGGATGCGTTGGAACCCGGTCCGGATGAGTGCTTCGTCGTCCACGATTACGACCTTGATCACCAGGCACTCCGCTCACACACCAGCACGGTGTCACCGGCGGCCCGGCCTGATGACGCCAGAGATCATACTGGCGGCCCGGGTGCCCGAAGCGTCACTGGCCCGAGAGGCGGGAGGCCGCGAGGGCCTGGCCGCCCAGACGGTCCGTGTCGGTGGGGGATCCGCCGAGCCGGTGAAGGAGTACCCATCGCCCGTCGGGGAGCGTTGCCGCGAAGACGGACGCTCCGTCAGTGGCACCGTTGTGCCAGGTCACGGCGCCGGTCTTCTGCCAGGTCGGGGCGGGCGGCCCGAGGAGTTTGTCGACGAGCAGCCCGGTCAGCAGTTGGGCGGCCGCCCGGGGAGTGGCCCAGAGGCCACCCGCGGGCAGGATGGCGCCATCCATGGTCCACGGCGTCCGGGGGCGGTTCAGCAGGCGGGTCGTCGCGAGCAGCCGCTGCTCGGCCGGGGGATATGCCGTCATCTCGTCGATGCCCAGGGGCTCCAGGACGTAGGTGCGTACCACCTCCTCATACGGGACCCCGGCCGCCACGGACAGGGCTGAACCGAGCAGCGCGTAACCGAGGTTGGAGTACTCCTCGGACGCGCTGGGCGGAGCCGTGGCCATCTCGCCGAGACCGCCGAGCAGCGCGTCCAGGGCGGCCTGGTCGAAGCCGCCGTACGGGTTCCTGCGCGGCAGGCCCGGGGGCAGGCGGGGCAGCCCGGACGTGTGGTCCGCCAGGTGCCGCAGGGTGATGCCGCTGCCGGGCGGTGTGTCGAGCCAGCGTTCGATGGGATCGTCCACGCCGAGGACGTCGGCCTCGGCCATGCGCATCAACGCGGTGCCGGTGACGACCTTGGTCAGCGATCCGATCTGGACGTAGCCGGAGATGCTGTGGCCGTGGGTGACACGGGGTTCGATTCCACTGCCGAGAAGGCAGCTGGGTGTCCGGAACACGGACGGTCCCCTTTCACGAGCGGGTGCTGGGGCCGGGCAGGGCGCAGGCTTCCGAACTGCCCGGCATACGTTGCCTATTGTTCGCCACCCAGCGGTAACCGACTGCCGCGCAAGCCCTGATGCCGGGTGTGCGCAGCAGGGCCGCTGCCAGCCGGTATCCGCGTACGGGCGAGTCCCGTACGAATTCCGCCAGCGCCTGCGCCCCGTCGGCCAGGACACGCCCGTCCAGGAGGAGTAGTACCTCCCGGTCCAGTCGCTCCACATGCGGGTCGGTGACCTCGTCCGGGAGTGACTGCCAGGGCACGGCACGCACCGTGGGCCGAGCGCCGGCGGTGATCCGACTCACGGCGGCCTGACAGAAGCCGCAGTCCCCGTCGAACGCCAGGACGGCGTCGGCCGGGACGGGCTCGCGGCGGCGCAGGGCCGCGCGGGCCCGGTCCAGGGCGGTCTCCAGCGCCCCGCTCAGGAACACGAGGTCGCACGCCACCATCGTGAGGGCGAAGCCGGTCAGGCCCATGACGACGCCGATGGACACATGGAAACCGATGGAGACGACGGCAGCCCAGGGCCGCAGCCGCGGCACGAGGATGCCCATGGAGAAGTACACCAGGAACAGCGTGGTGGAGTACGTCCCGATGAAGACGAGATAGTCGTTGCCGAACACCAGCTCGGACACGCCAGGGAGGTTGAACTCGGACACGCGCAGAACGTAGAACAGCGCCGTTCCGTCCTGCCACATGCGGCCCTGCACCTTGTACAGCCCGCTGACGACGTAGACCAGGCACATCTGGACGGCGATGGCGAGTACACCAAGATTGTGCAGCGGTGTGGACAGCGACCGCAGCACTGGGGGAACGCGCCGGGCGAGCGCGCGGGCGAGACCGGTGGGGTAGGAGAGGCGGTCGTAGCAGCGCGTCAGCAGGAGCATCGGGATGACGAGATAGGCGAGGTTGTCCCCGCCGTCGAGCAGTACGGGCTGACGCTGGTAGACGGACCACAGGAGGGCCCAGTGAACGGCGAGGCCGAGCCGGCCGCCGACACCGCAGGTGACCGCCAGCGCGGCCAGCATCCCCGCGTGGAAGACGATTTCGAACCACAGCGTGGAGTCGCTCAAGGTGTAGAGGCTGAAGGTGCCGTTCTCGTGGATCTGGGCGGTGAAGTCCGCCCAGGGCAGCACCCCGGCCGGACCGAAGAGGAACCGCCGGTCGCCGTACTGGCTCGCGTAGTACATGAAGCCGACGAAGCCGAGCAGCATGCGGGTTCCGCTCACCCCCAGCACGCTGAGGGGTCGGCTGCCGACCGCGTCCAGCCGCTCGAGGAGCCGGTTCGTACGGGTACGGCTCACAGGAGATCCCCGGCCTTCATCCATTCCATGTCGTAGGCGTCGACCTGGCCTTCCGCAGCGGGATCGTGCCGCTCCGACCACGGGGGGAGCGTCTGGATGTACATGCGGACCTGCACCTGCTCGGGAGGGGAGCCGTCGCCGCACGTGCTGGCCGGCAACTGCGTCAGGGAGTAGCGGGAAACGAAGCGCAGGGCTTCCTGCTGGGAGGTCTTCTCGTGGGGCATGAGGGGCAGTTCGGTCTTGTTCTTCGCCCGCTCGGACTCCCGCAGCCGGGCCAGCACGGCGTCCGAACCGCTCAGCTGCTGCATGTTCCCGGTCACCAGCCGAGACATGCGCGAGGGGAAGAACCTGCTGCTCTGCGCCGCTGCTATGTACTTCGCCGTCACGTCGTAGAAGGAGGTGACCGAGCCGTCCCGGCATTGCGCCCGGGCCAGGATTCCCCTGTTCTCCGACAGCGGGTCGGGTGCGAAGAGCATCCAGTTCTGGGCGGAGTACGGCTCCAGATAGGTGGCGACCTTGTTGTAGTACCGGATCTTCATCGGTGTGAGGGGCATCTGGGAGAAGGCCGCGGCGGCGAAGTGAAGGCCCAGGAGGGCGGCACCGATGAGCAGTGCCGCCCTCCTGGTCAAGCGGTGATCTCTCACTTGTCGAAGACCGTCTCGACGGACGTGCCCTCGGGGATGCCGGCCGGGCTGACGCCGCCGGTGAACTGTCCGGCGGCATCGGCCACCGACGGGCAGGCGGCCTTGGCGTGCACCCAGGCCTTGCCGGCGAACTTGCCGGCAGCCTTGCCGACGAAGGAACCGAAGCCCATCGGGCCGTTCTGGGGTCCGTCGACGGAAGCGACCGTGGCAGGAACCTCCTGCGCAGTGGCGGCCTGCGCGGACCCCTGGGTGGTGACGACCAGGGCCGCACCGCCGAGGGCTACACCGATGCCTGCCAGTACCTTCTTCATTTCCTCAACTGCCTCTCTCGTGGATCTCTGCCCGCCCGGTTCGAAGTGAGGTTCGCCGCGCGGACAACTTCGGGTGAGCGGCGTGCGGGAGCACGCCGGCGCCACTCGACGATCATGATTTCGGCACCGTCTGGCCGTTCGGTACCGGCCACTTGGCCGGACGAACCCGCCAGCTGGCTTCAGCGGGCGCGGAGATGCGCGGGAGGGCCGGGGGGCAGGCCGACTCAGGGGGACGTGGCCTGTGCGGGGTGCCGGGTCGGGAAGGAGGCGGTCACGAGATGCCCGCCGTCGTCGGTGGGGCGGGCCTCGAAGGTACCGCCGACGAGGTGGGCGCGTTCCGCCAGCCCGATGAGGCCGTAGCCGCCGGAGGGCAGGTCCGGGTCGGGTGCGGGTCGGGGAGGCCCGGCGGGCCGTTGTGAATCCGGAGGCACAGGTGTCCGTCCGACTTGTGGAGCCGCACGCTGACGACGGCCCCCGGCGCGTGCTTGCGGATGTTGGTCAGAGCTTCCTGGACCGTGCGGTACACCGCGTGCTGGACCAAGGTGGGCCACTGGCTCGGGGAGCCGGTGGCAGGCTGAAGGAGGCGAGGGTCGATCCGCGCCTCGACCTCGAGCTGGCACTCGCGGATGAGCTGCGGAAGGTCGGCGAGCCGGGGCTGGGGCGCACCGGTGTCAGCGCGGTTGCCGCCGTCCCGCAGGACCCCCACCATCTGGCGCAGCTCGTCCAAAGTGCGGGCGGCCATGGTGCGCACGGCGCAGGCGGAATCCCGCACCGCGGGGTCGGACGTGGTCATCTGCAGCGCGGCGGCCTCGACGCTGATCAGGCTCACCTGATGGGCCACGACGTCGTGCATCTCACGGGCCAGGCGGGTGCGCTCGGCCACCAGCAGCCGCTCCGCCGACAGTGCGTCCTCGCGCGAGCGTGCCGCGGCGAGGTCGGCGACGCGTGCGGTGAGTTCCGCGCGGCTGCTGACGAGCAGGCCCAGCGCGACCGGCAGGATGGCCTGGGCAAAGGCGTCCATCAGGATGAAGTAGTCGGTGGGGTTGTCCCACGTGGCTTCCTCGGGGTTCAGCGTGTAGCCGCTCCAGAGGAGGAACACGACGGTGCACACGGTGACCACTTTGCGACGGGTGGTCATGAGCGCCACCGTGTACAGCGCGATCATGCTGGGGATGCAACTGTCCAGGTACATCCCGGGCAGGGTCGTGAGGAACGTGGCGATCGGCCAGCGACGCCGGGCCAGCACGACCACGGGCAGCGCGCACAGGGCCACCGTCGCCCAGAACAGCTTCCGGGAGTCGTTCGTGTCGGCGTACGCCCATTCCAACTGGACGGCGATGTCGACGGTGGCGGCGCACGCTGGGAGCAGCAGCCACAGGGCCTGGGGTGCCCTCACCTGCCGGCTTGCTCCGAACGCCCGTTTGCCCCTTCGAAGTTACTCGGTGGTTACTTAGCGACTATAGGGCCAGCCGCCTGGGGGTCCTCCCGGCGGTTTCGCGCTCCCCTGCCAGGTGCATCGAGGACGACTGCCGGAGTGCGCTGGAGGCAGAGGCGTGGCGCCGGCCGGGCGGCGATGGCAGCGAGCGCCGACATGCTCCCGGAGGCTGACGGTGCTCTGGCGGCAGGACGTGTCTGGTGAGGTGAGCGCTGTCCTGTCGGGGCAGCCGCTGTGGCGGGACTCAGATGACAGCGGAAGGCGTGCGATGCCCAACCCGACACTCCAATGGGTCACTTATCGCACGCGAATGGCACGCCGGGCCGGAGGGGTCTAGACAACGAAGAAGGCCCAGGTCGCTGACCTGGGCCTTCGTTCAAGAGCGGATGACGGGAATCGAACCCGCGCTATAAGCTTGGGAAGCTCATGTTCTACCATTAAACTACATCCGCGCAGAGGGCCAGTTGCCTGGAGCCCTAGCGTTGCACACTCTACCTCATGATCGACCCCCGGTGAATTTGCCGCGGGGTCGTTGTCGTGTGTGGTGTGCACGGAGGCGTGTGGGGGCGGGAGTTGGGGCGTACCGTGGGGGTGCGGAGCGGCGGCTGGAGTGGGTGCCGATCATCCCCTAATGTGGCGATTCGTCGCAGTACGGCTCGTTGGGGAAAGGGACTCGATGGAGCACACCGTCGTCCGTTGTGCCGAAGGGCACGTTTTCAGTACCGCCTCCTTCCCGCTGCAGCACCTCGGTGCCGGCCGGATCGGGCCCGGGCGGCTGCTGCGGTGTCCGCGGTGCGCGCGGTTGCGGCACGCCGTGCCCGTGGGTGGCACGAAGCGATAGCGGCAGGGCCAGGCGCGCGGATCGCCCCTCTCGATTGGGGGTGGCCCGCGCGCTCTGCGTATCCTCGGGACGTGCTTCTCTCTGACAAAGACATCCGGGCCGAGATCGACAGCGGACGGGTCCGCATCGACCCGTTCGAGGAATCGATGGTGCAGCCCTCCAGCATCGATGTACGTCTCGACCGGTTCTTCCGGGTGTTCGAGAATCACCGCTACGCCCACATCGATCCCGCGGTCGAGCAGCCCGACCTGACGCGGATGGTCGAGCCCGAAGGGGACGAGGCGTTCATTCTGCATCCGGGTGAGTTCGTCCTCGCCTCGACGTACGAGGTCGTCTCGCTGCCCGACGACATCGCCTCCAGACTGGAGGGGAAGTCCAGCCTGGGTCGCCTCGGCCTGGTGACGCACTCGACCGCCGGGTTCATCGACCCCGGGTTCTCGGGCCACGTGACCCTGGAGCTGTCGAACCTCGCGACGCTGCCGATCAAGCTCTGGCCGGGCATGAAGATCGGACAGCTGTGCATGTTCCGGCTCAGCTCGCCCGCGGAGTTCCCGTACGGCAGCGAGCGGTACGGATCCAGGTACCAGGGGCAGCGCGGACCGACCGCCTCGCGCTCCTTCCAGAATTTCCACCGCACCCAGGTGAGGCACGAGGCATGAGTGACGGAGTACGCGAGAACCTCGACTACGAGGGGTTCGGACGCGCAGTGCGCGAGCTGGCGCAGACGATCGCCGACGACGGCTACGAGCCCGACATCATCCTGAGCATCGCCCGCGGCGGGGTCTTCGTCGCCGGCGGGCTGGCGTACGCGCTCGACTGCAAGAACATCCACCTCGTGAACGTGGAGTTCTACACCGGCGTCGGCACCACGCTGGAGATGCCGGTCATGCTGGCGCCCGTGCCCGAGGCGATCGACTTCACCGACAAGAAGGTCCTCATCGCCGATGACGTGGCCGACACCGGCAAGACGTTGAAGCTCGTCCACGACTTCTGCCTGGGCCACGTCGCCGAGGTGCGCTCCGCCGTCATCTACGAGAAGTCCCACTCGCTCGTGAAGTGCGAGTACGTGTGGAAGAAGACCGACGAGTGGATCAACTTCCCCTGGTCCGTCGAACCGCCCGTCGTGAAGCGCGAGGGTCAGGTCCTCGACGCGTAGGCCGCCTACGGCACACGGCAAACGGCACACGGGAAGGGCCCGCCGCGCAGACAGTGCGCGGCGGGCCCTTTCGCTGTCGTGTGTCTGTGCGCGGGCCTGGGCTAGATCGTGCCCAGCTTGATGATCGACAGCAGCGCGATCAGCTGGATCGCGGACGCGCCCAGTGCCTTCGGCCACGGCAGGTCGTGCGACTTGCTGATCAGCGAGGTGAAGAGCGCTCCGGCCGCGACCCAGGTGGCCCAGCCCAGTACCTGGACGACCATGTTGTCGCCGCCGAGGAACACGGCGAACAGCAGGCGCGGCGCGTCCGTCACGGACATGACCAGCATCGACAGGCCCACGGTCGGCTGCCACGTGCCGTCGCCGCCCATCTGGCGGGCCAGGGTGTGCGTGACCGCGCCCAGGATCAGTCCGCAGATGACGAACGCCACGCCGGCGGAGAGGACGATCGGGACGGCCTTCGACAGGGTCGCGTTGATCACGTCCTCGCGGGCGTCGTCGAGGCCGAAGACCGCGAGGAGCCCGTAGAGGAAGGTCACGACCAGCGCGGGACCCCAGACGGCGTAGTCGCGCATCTGCAGGAAGGTCTGCCCCGGCCGCGTCACGATGCCGCGGAGCAGTTCCTTCCAGTGCAGCCGGGGCCCGGCCGGCGCCGCAGCGGCCGCGCCCGCCTGGTAGGTCGCGCCCTGGCCGTACGGGTCCTCACCGACCGCGAAGACCTGGGTGTGCCCCGGGTTGTCGTTGGTGTAGCCCCCGCCGCCTCCGTGGCCGTACGGGGGCTGCTGCGCGTGCGGCGGCTGCTGCCCGTACGGGTCGAAGTACTCCGGCTCGCCGTGGCCTCCGGCGTTCGGCTGCGGCCACTGCTGCTGCGGTGGCGGGCCGCCGACGGGAGGGTAGGGCTGCTGGCCGTACGGCGGCGGTTGCTGCTGACCGTACGACTGCTGCTGCTGCGGGGGTTGTTGCGGAGAGCGGTTGTTGTTCCGGCCGCGTCCGATCCTGAATCCAGCCACGTGATCGAACGTACCTGGTCCGGCGGACTCCGGTGGCCGGGCGGCCGGAAGAGCCACCCTTTGCGGCTGACCTGTGACATCCCTTAGGGGATCCCCGAGGGGCTGTCCCCACCCCCTGCCGCGCCGCGTCGCATGTCCGGTTTAAGTGACTGCGCAACAGTTTGCTGCTCTTCGTTACGTTTCCGGCGGAATATGCACATGTTGAGTCCGTAGCTTCGTGGCTGTCGCCGCCCCACCGTACGAACGAGCACGAGGAAGAGCCCCATCATGCGCAGCAGCCGCCGCACCACCCTCCGTACCGCCGCCGTCGTCACCGGCGCGGCCGCCGTCCTGGCCCTCCCGGTCGGGTCCGCCTTCGCGGACTCCCGGCCGTCCCGGAGCCGGAGGTGCTGCCGGGCATCGAGCAGCCGGAGGTGAAGAAGGAGAGCTCGGTGCGGATCGGCATGCCCGACGGGCGGATCGCCAAGCTGGTCGACGGACCGAACGGCAAGCGCGTCGAGATCTCCATGCCGAACGGCAGCGCCCTCGGCGCGATCGACCTGAAGCGCCCGAGCACGCAGAACGATGGCTGGACGTACAAGCTCGTTCAGGACGGCAAGCGCGTGAAGTTCGTCGTCATCGACGGCAAGGGCGGTGGGAACAGCTGGGTGTACGACTTCAACGGCCGGCTGATCGAGAAGTACACGGTCGACGGGGCGAAGAAGGACGTCGTGAGGAAGGACGTCAACATCGTTCCCAAGGGCGGTGTGAAGGCCGGTGCGGAAGGGGTCACGCCGTCGGAGGGCGAGAACCCGATGCTGCTCGCCGCGGGCGGCGGCATGGCCTCGGCGGGTGCGGCCGGGCTGGGTTTCGCCCTGCTGCGGCGCCACCGCGCGGGCGACGGGGGCTGAGCCCGTCCCCGAACGCCGGAACGGCCGGTCCCCCGAGTGGGGGACCGGCCGTTCCGGCGTGTTGCGGGATGACCTACTTGCCGTCCTCGGGCTTCGCCTCGGCCGCCTCCGGCTCGGCCGGGGTCTCGGCCTCCGCCTCCGGCTTGGCGTCAGACTTCGTCTCCGCCTCCGGGGCCGCCTCGGCGGCAGCTTCCGCGTCCGCGTCGGCCTTCGTCTCGGCCTCAGGAGCCGCCTCGACGGCAGCCTCCGCGTCGGCCTCGGCCTCGGCTTCCGCCTTGGCCTTCGCTTCCGCCTCTGCCTCAGCCTTGGCCTTCGCCTCGGCTTCCGCCTTAGCGGCGGCCTCCGCAGCAGCCTTCGCCTTGGCTTCGGCTTCCGCCTCGGCCTTCGCCTTGGCTTCCGCCTCCGCCGCAGCGGCGGCCGCAGCGGCCTCCGCCTCCGCCTCGGCCGCAGCGGCCGCGAGCTCCGCCTCCGTCGGCTCCGGGGCCTTCACCGACTCCAGCAGCAGCTGCGCCACGTCCACGACCTGCACGGACTCCTTCGCCTTGCCGTCGTTCTTCTTGCCGTTGACCGAGTCGGTCAGCATGACGAGGCAGAACGGGCAGGCAGTGGAGATGATGTCGGGGTTCAGGGACAGGGCCTCGTCGACACGCTCGTTGTTGATGCGCTTGCCGATCCGCTCCTCCATCCACATCCGCGCGCCACCGGCGCCACAGCAGAAGCCCCGCTCCTTGTGGCGGTGCATCTCCTGCTGCCGCAGCCCCGGCACGGCCGACATGATCTCGCGCGGCGGCGTGTAGACCTT
The DNA here is from genome assembly GCF_035917235.1 of Streptomyces sp. NBC_01294. Lineage (NCBI taxonomy): Bacteria > Bacillati > Actinomycetota > Actinomycetes > Kitasatosporales > Streptomycetaceae > Streptomyces > Streptomyces sp. NBC_01294. The sequence goes on along the minus strand of NZ_CP108423.1, from coordinate 3,811,988 downwards.
GTTGTGCCGGCCCAGGTAGCACGGGTCGTGGTAGGTGATCAGGCCGTCGACCGGCGTCATCGGCGTGAGCCGGCCCTCGTCGATCAGGTGCTGGAGCAGCTGCGTGTGGTGGATGACCTCGTACTCGCCGCCCAGCTGCGGGTACTCGTTCGCGATGGTGTTGAAGCAGTGCGGGCAGGTCGAGACGATCCGCTTCGCCGACTTCGGCTTCTTCGTCTCCGGGTCGTCGTCGTCCTCGCCGAACGCCATGTTCAGCATGGCCACGTTCTCCTGGCCCAGCTGCTGGAACAGCGGCTCGTTGCCCAGGCGGCGCGGCGAGTCACCGGTGCACTTCTCGTCGCCGCCCATGATCGCGAACTTGACGCCCGCGATGTTCAGCAGCTCCGCGAAGGCCTTCGTGGTCTTCTTGGCCCGGTCCTCCAGGGCGCCTGCGCAGCCGACCCAGTAGAGGTAGTCGAACTCGGAGAGGTCCTCCGCGTCCTTGCCGATGATCGGGACCTCGAAGTCCACCTCCTTGGTCCACTCGACGCGCTGCTTCTTCGCCAGGCCCCAGGGGTTGCCCTTCTTCTCCAGGTTCTTGAGCATCGTGCCCGCCTCCGACGGGAACGCGCTCTCGATCATCACCTGGTAGCGGCGCATGTCGACGATGTGGTCGATGTGCTCGATGTCGACCGGGCACTGCTCCACGCACGCACCGCAGGTCGTGCAGGACCACAGCACGTCCGGGTCGATGACGCCGTTCTCCTCGGCCGTGCCGATCAGCGGGCGCTCGGCCTCGGCGATGGCGGCGGCCGGGACATCCTTCAGCTGCTCGGCCGTGGCCTTCTCGTTGCCCTCCATGTCCTTGCCGCCACCGGCCAGCAGGTACGGGGCCTTGGCGTGCGCGTGGTCGCGCAGCGACATGATGAGCAGCTTCGGCGACAGCGGCTTGCCCGTGTTCCAGGCCGGGCACTGCGACTGGCAGCGACCGCACTCCGTACACGTGGAGAAGTCGAGGATGCCCTTCCAGGAGAACTGCTCGACCTGCGAGACGCCGAAGACGTCGTCCTCGCCCGGGTCCTCGAAGTCGATGACCTTGCCACCGCTGGTCATCGGCTGGAGCGCGCCGAGCGCGACCGCGCCGTCCGCGTTCCGCTTGAACCAGATGTTCGGGAAGCCGAGGAAGCGGTGCCAGGCGACACCCATGTTGGTGTTGAGCGAGACCACGATCATCCAGATCAGCGAGGTGCCGATCTTGATCATCGCGGTGAAGTAGATGGCGTTCTGCAGCGCGCTCGCCGAGAGCCCCTCGAAGGCCAGGACCAGCGGGTACGAGACGAAGTACGCCGGCTCGTACGAGTCCACGTGGTGGATCGCGCCCTCGAGGCCGCGCAGGCACAGGATCGCGAGGCCGATGGTGAGGATGACGTACTCGACGAAGTACGCCTGCCAGGCCTTCGAGCCGGTGAAGCGCGACTTGCGGCCGGCCCGCGAGGGCAGGCTGAGCAGGCGGATCACCATCAGGACGACGATGCCGACGACCGTCATCAGGCCGATGAACTCGATGTACATCTCGAACGGCAGGAAGCCGCCGAGGATCGGCAGCACCCAGTCGGCCTCGAAGAGCTGGCCGTAGGCCTGCGCCAGGGTCGGCGGCAGCGTCAGGAAGCCGATCGCGACGAACCAGTGCGCGAAGCCGACGATGCCCCACCGGTTCATGCGGCTGTGGCCGAGGAACTCCCGGACGAGGGTGAGCGTTCGGGCCTTCGGGTCGTCCGTGCGGCTGCCGGCCGGCACGGCCTGGCCGAGCTTCACGAAGCGGTAGATCTGCGCCACGGCTCGGGCGAGCAGCGCGACGCCGACCACGGTCAGGACCAGCGACACGATGATCGCGGCGAGTTGCATGGGAGGGCTCCTCGGGCGGCACTTACTAAGCGGTAACTTATGAAGTCAAGGCTTGAGGTTACCCATTCCCGACGCCGCAATGTAGCTGAGCGTGCGGTGATCTGTGTCGCTCAGGCGACCCTTTGCCGGTACGCCGCACGCGGGGTCTGCGCCAGGATCGCGAGGTCCATCCCGAGCCAGTGGTTCTCCACATAATGCCGGTCCAGCAGAGCCATCTCCTCCCAGGGGAGGTCCGAGCGCGCACTCACCTGCCACAAGCCGGTCATTCCGGGGCGTACGAAGAGCCGGTCGGGGCGGTCCGTACGGGCCTGCGGGCGCGGCCCGACCAGTGACATCTCGCCGCGGAGCACGTTGAGCAGCTGGGGGAGGCCGTCGAGGGCGCAGCGGTCCAGGGCCGCGCCGAGCCGGCCGGTGTCGGCGGTGCGCAGCCGCCACGTGCGGAAGGGCCGTCCGGCCAGGCCGGCGGCGGGGTCCCGGATGAAAGGCCGGCCGCCCTGGGTCGCGTACAGCAGTGCGGTGATGGCACCGAGTGGCAGGCCGAGCACGGCGAGCAGGACCACTGCCCCGACGAGGTCGAGCACCCGCTTCGCCGGTGGGGCGGCGGGTACCCGTACCCGCGGAGCGGTGAGTGTGAGGGGCATGCCAGCACCGTGCCGTACGCCTCCGGCGGTCTTGCGGTGGCGCGCGGCCGGGGTGCCCCGTTCGGCCCCGGCTCCGCCGTCAGGGCTCCGCCCCCCGAACCCCGCTCCTCAAACGCCGGCGAGGCTGAAATGCAGCCCCTCCGGCGTTTGAGGAGCGGGGTCTGGGGCGGAGCCCAGGAGGGCTGGGCCGCGCCCGGGTCCTCAAGATTGCGCGTAAGTGCGACCTAAAGGTTGAGCCGACCCGACTCAGCTCTGTTGACGCAAGCGCAGCGATGCGGCATGGTTGAGTCTGTTCCACTCAAGTCAGCTGGAGGAATCGAAATGGCACGTGCGGTCGGCATCGACCTGGGCACCACTAACTCCGTCGTCAGCGTTCTGGAAGGCGGCGAGCCCACCGTCATCACCAACGCCGAGGGCGCCAGGACCACGCCGTCCGTCGTCGCCTTCGCCAAGAACGGTGAGGTCCTCGTCGGCGAGGTGGCCAAGCGCCAGGCGGTCACGAACGTGGACCGGACCATCCGCTCCGTCAAGCGCCACATGGGCACTGACTGGAAGATCAACCTGGATGGCAAGGACTTCAACCCGCAGCAGATGAGCGCCTTCATCCTGCAGAAGCTGAAGCGCGACGCCGAGGCGTACCTGGGTGAGAAGGTCACGGACGCGGTCATCACCGTCCCGGCCTACTTCAACGACTCCGAGCGTCAGGCGACGAAGGAGGCCGGTGAGATCGCCGGCCTGAACGTCCTGCGCATCGTCAACGAGCCGACGGCCGCCGCCCTGGCCTACGGTCTCGACAAGGACGACCAGACCATTCTCGTCTTCGACCTCGGTGGCGGCACCTTCGACGTGTCGCTCCTGGAGATCGGCGACGGTGTCGTCGAGGTCAAGGCCACCAACGGTGACAACCACCTCGGTGGCGACGACTGGGACCAGCGCGTCGTCGACTACCTGGTGAAGCAGTTCGCCAACGGCCACGGCGTCGACCTGTCCAAGGACAAGATGGCGCTCCAGCGTCTGCGCGAGGCCGCCGAGAAGGCGAAGATCGAGCTGTCCTCCTCCACGGAGACCACGATCAACCTGCCCTACATCACGGCTTCCGCCGAGGGCCCCCTGCACCTGGACGAGAAGCTCACGCGCGCCCAGTTCCAGCAGCTGACCGCGGACCTGCTCGACCGCTGCAAGAACCCGTTCCACAACGTCATCAAGGACGCGGGCATCAACCTGTCCGAGATCGACCACGTCGTCCTGGTCGGCGGCTCCACCCGCATGCCGGCCGTCGCCGAGCTCGTCAAGGAGCTCACCGGCGGTCAGGACGCCAACAAGGGCGTCAACCCGGACGAGGTCGTCGCCCTCGGCGCGACCCTCCAGGCGGGCGTGCTCAAGGGTGAGGTCAAGGACGTCCTGCTCCTCGACGTGACCCCGCTGTCCCTCGGCATCGAGACCAAGGGAGGGATCATGACCAAGCTCATCGAGCGCAACACCACGATCCCGACCAAGCGGTCCGAGATCTTCACGACGGCCGAGGACAACCAGCCGTCCGTGCAGATCCAGGTCTACCAGGGCGAGCGCGAGATCGCGGCGTACAACAAGAAGCTCGGCATGTTCGAGCTGACCGGCCTGCCGCCGGCCCCGCGTGGCGTCCCGCAGATCGAGGTCTCCTTCGACATCGACGCGAACGGCATCATGCACGTCACGGCCAAGGACCTCGGCACGGGCAAGGAGCAGAAGATGACCGTCACCGGCGGCTCTTCCCTCGCCAAGGACGAGGTCGACCGCATGCGCCAGGAGGCGGAGCAGTACGCGGACGAGGACTCCCGTCGCAAGGAGGCGGCCGAGTCCCGCAACCAGGGCGAGCAGCTCGTCTACCAGACGGAGAAGTTCCTCAAGGACAACGAGGACAAGGTCCCGGCCGACGTCAAGACCGAGGTCGAGACCGCCGTCTCCGAGCTGAAGGAGACGCTCAAGGGCGAGGACACGGCCGAGATCCGCACCGCGACGGAGAAGCTCGCCGCAGTCAGCCAGAAGCTCGGCCAGGCGATCTACGCCGACGCCCAGGCCGGCCAGGCGGCCGGTGGCGCCGCCGGTGACGCGGGCCAGGCCAAGGCCGACGACGACGTCGTCGACGCCGAGATCGTCGACGACGAGAAGCCGAAGGGCGGCGCTGCCTGATGTCGGAGGAGACCCCGGGCTTCGATGAGAAGCCCGAAGTCCCCGCCGACGCCGCTCAGGACGACGCCGAACCGAAGGCCGCCGACTCCGCCGACAAGGCGGAGGGGGCGGCCCCGGCCGGGGACATCGCGCAGGACGTAGCCCTGCTGGCGCAGCTGGACCAGGCCCGTACCGCGCTCTCCGAGCGCACCGCGGACCTCCAGCGGCTCCAGGCGGAGTACCAGAACTACCGCCGCCGGGTGGAGCGGGACCGGATCACCGTCAAGGAGATCGCGGTCGCCTCCCTCCTGACGGAACTGCTCCCGACCCTGGACGACATCGGCCGGGCGCGGGAGCATGGCGAGCTGGTCGGCGGCTTCAAGTCGGTGGCCGAATCGCTGGAGACGGTCGCCGCCAAGATGGGTCTGCAGCAGTTCGGCAAGGAGGGCGAGCCCTTCGACCCGACGATCCACGAGGCCCTGATGCACTCGTACGCGCCGGATGTCACCGAGGACACCTGCGTGGCGATCCTTCAGCCGGGGTACCGGATCGGCGAGCGTACGATCCGCCCCGCACGGGTCGCGGTGGCCGAGCCCCAGCCGGGTGCGGCCCCCAAGTCCCCGGGCTCCGACGCAGCGGTCGCGGAAGGCGAAGCGCCGTCGGACAAGGACGCGGATGCCCCCGACAAGGGCTGATGCACCACATGTAGAGGCACGAGAGGAGGGACACCGGGGATGAGCACGAAGGACTTCGTCGAGAAGGACTACTACAAGGTCCTCGGTGTCCCGAAGGACGCCACCGAGGCCGAGATCAAGAAGGCGTACCGGAAGCTCGCACGCGAGTTCCACCCGGACGCCAACAAGGGCGACGCCTCCGCCGAGGAGCGCTTCAAGGAGATCTCCGAGGCGAACGACATCCTCGGCGACGCGAAGAAGCGCAAGGAGTACGACGAGGCGCGCGCCCTGTTCGGCAACGGTGGCTTCCGCCCCGGGCCGGGCGGCGGCGGCTCGTTCAACTTCGACCTGGGCGACCTCTTCGGGGGCACGCAGCAGGGCGGCGGCGCGGCCGGCGGCTTCGGCGGCGGCATCGGCGACGTCTTCGGCGGCCTCTTCAACCGCGGCGCCGGCGCCGGTGCGGGCACCCGTACCCAGCCGCGCCGCGGCCAGGACGTCGAATCGGAGGTCACCCTCTCCTTCACGGAGGCGGTGGACGGGGCCACGGTCCCGCTCCGGATGTCCTCCCAGGCCCCCTGCAAGGCGTGCTCGGGCACCGGCGACAAGAACGGCACCCCCCGGGTGTGCCCGACCTGTGTCGGCACCGGACAGGTCTCGCGGGGCAGCGGCGGCGGCTTCTCGCTGACCGACCCCTGCGCGGACTGCAAGGGCCGCGGCCTGATCGCGGAGACCCCCTGCGACGTCTGCAAGGGCAGCGGGCGCGCCCGCAGCTCCCGCACCATGCAGGTCCGGATCCCGGCGGGCGTCTCCGACGGCCAGCGGATCCGGCTGCGCGGCAAGGGCGCGCCGGGCGAGCGCGGCGGTCACGCCGGCGACCTCTACGTCGTGGTGCACGTCGGCGCCCACCCGGTGTTCGGCCGCAAGGACGACAACCTGACCGTGACCGTGCCGGTGACGTTCGCGGAGGCGGCGCTGGGAGCCGACATCAAGGTCCCGACCTTGAACGGCCCCTCGGTGACGCTGAAGCTGCCGCCGGGCACCCCCAACGGCCGCACCATGCGGGCCCGCGGCAAGGGCGCGGTCCGCAAGGACGGATCCCGCGGCGACCTGCTGGTGACGGTGGAGGTCGCGGTCCCGACCGAGCTGTCCGACAAGGCCCGCGAGGCGCTGGAGATGTACCGCGAGGCGACGGAGTCCGAGGACCCGCGCTCCGCGCTGTTCGAGTCCGCGAAGGGAGCATGACCATGGACGGCCGCCGACGACAGTCCTCCCGCCTGGGCGGGGGCTACCAGCTCACCGACGAGACCCCGGTCTACGTGATCTCGGTGGCCGCCCAGCTCTCGGGCCTGCATCCGCAGACCCTGCGCCAGTACGACCGTCTCGGTCTGGTCTCCCCGGACCGTACGGCCGGCCGCGGCCGGCGCTACTCGGCCCGCGACATCGAACTGCTCCGCACGGTGCAGGCGCTGTCCCAGGACGAGGGCATCAACCTGGCGGGCATCAAGAGGATCATCGAACTGGAGAACCAGGTCGCCGCGCTCCAGCAGCGCGTGGCCGAGCTCTCCGCGGCGGTGGAGGGCGCGGCGGCCACGCTGCAGGCCCGCGAGGCCCAGGTGCACGCCTCGTACCGGCGCGACCTGGTCCCGTACCAGCCTCCGCAGCCGGGCAGTGCCCTGGTGGTCTGGCGGCCCAGCCCTAAGCGCCCGATGGACTGACCCGGTCGCTGCACCCGGTCCCTGTGCACTCCTCCAGGCTCCGCCCCTCCCAGGGCGGGGCCTGAGGGCTTTCTAGAGGCCTTCCCGGTCCCGGTCCGGGTCCCGGTCCTGCTCCGGCTCCCGGTCGTGCTCCTGGTGCGCGTCCGCGTCCATGTCCGCATGCGCGTCCGTGTCCGGGCCGGAGGGCCGGCCCAGGATGCCGGACTGGGCGATGAGGTAGCCGAGCTGGGCGCGGCTGCCGCTGCCGAGGGTGGTGGCGAGCTTGGCGATGTGGGCGCGGCAGGTGCGGACGTTCATGCCGAGGCGGCGGGCGATGGCCTCGTCGACGTGGCCCTCGATGAGGAGCTGGGCGATGGTCCGCTGCACGCCGGAGATCCCGCCTGGGGTGCTGCGGTAGGTCACTTCCTCCTGCAGCGGCACGGCCCGGTGCCACAGCTGCTCGAACACCTTGATGAGGTAGTCGACCAGGCCCGGGTGGCGCAGTTCCAGTGCGACCCGGCGGTCGTCGCTCACCGGGATGAAGGCGACCGTGCGGTCGAAGATGATGAGGCGTTCTATCAGCTCTTCGAGGGTGCGGATCTCCACCTTGCCCGTGGAGATCCGGTCCACGTAGGCGAGCGTGCCCTGGCTGTGCCGCGCGGTGTGCTGGTAGAGGGTCCGTATGCTGACCCCGCGGTCGATCAGCGGCTGGTCCCGCTCCAGGGCCTGCGTGAGGGCCACGGAGGGCCGGGCGCCGCCCGGTTGGACCGTCAGGACCTCGGTGTGGCATTCGGCCGTCGCGAGGTTCAGGGCGGCGTTGATCCGCTCGAAGCCCTCCAGCACCGTGATGGCGTGGGTGTTGGCCGGGCTCTGTGCACTGATGGCGAGGAAAGGCTCGAAAGTGTCGGTGAGATCTACAGCGCTGCGTCGGCGGTCCTGGATCTCGCGTTCAATCGGATGGAGCCGTTGAGCCAAAGCGACGGACGGGGGAACCGGACGCAGTTGGTTCGCGTCATCCGGGTCGGGCTGCAGAAGAGCGAATTCAAGCAGGCAGGGGGCGTTCTGGATCTCGCCCCGGGCGATCCGGCCGGTGCTCAGTGCAGTCGCGTAGAGCCTCGTTCCCTCGGTGCACATGGACGTGACGGGGTGGGGATGTGTCGGGTTTGTGTCGTTCCGTGTCAAATCTCCACCCCCCAGGGTCCTGAACATGCAAGAACATGATGCATCGTCCCTGTGGCATTGACGTGCCTGAATGAGCCATCGTCTGTCACGCGGGGGAGAGGATTCCATCAAGTGAGGACGAAGCCGACCATGTACAAGAGAATGCTTCGCTCGGTGCTTGCCATAGGTTTCTCCGCCGTTGCGGTTTTTGGGGCAGTCAGCGCCGTCGAAAGTGACGCGGGGAGCGCTAGGGACGGTCAGGGATCGAGCCTGACGAGCACGGAGTTCGACACAGGCTGGACGACGGCGCCCGTGGGCAAGTACGCGGACACCGGTTGGACCAGCGGCCCGCTGGACGACGGGAAGGCCGATACAGGCTGGACCGACGCTCCTGTGACGGTGTCCGCATGACCCCCGACGATCGCGGCTTCCGCCGCGAGATGGCCTCCGCCTACCGATCGGGCTGGCAGTTCATCGATCTCGCCACGGCCATCCCCCACCCCGGCGACTCGGTGATGGTCACCCTGTTCGGCCAACCGATCGTCGTCGTGCGCGAGGAGGACGAGGACGTACGTGCCTACCGGTGCCTGCGCCGCCCGCGGGGCGCGCCGCAGCCCGTCCGCTGCGAGGTGCGCTACGGAATGGTCTTCGTCAATCTCGATCAGCGCGATCACCAGCTCTTCGAACCCGATATCACCACCGCCACCCCCCGCAGTGCCTGAAGCGATTCCCCCGTCGTTGCAGATCGCTCAGGCGCTACCCCCACACAACGGCGCCATCGTGGACCTGACCACGATGGCGCCGTTGTGATGTCCGCGTCCAGTGCCTGAACCGGACAAGATGAAGGATCAACGGCTCAGGCGCGCCCCATGGCCCGGTCCAGGATGATCTCCATGACGACCCGGTCGGGATTGGGTGCCGGCGTGCGCCCGTAGCGCTCCGCGTAGCGCGCCACCGCGTCGGCGACCGACGCCGCGTCCGTGCGGATCACCGCACGCCCTTCGAGGGTGGCCCAGCGGCGCCCCTCCATTTGGCAGACCGCGACCCGCGCCCCGCCCGGCTGCGCGGCCTGCGCCGCCAGGACGTTGCGGACCTTCTTGCTGTGCTTGTTGCTGATCACCCGCGCCAGCCCGGCCTCCGGGTCGTACGTCACGCCCACCGGCACCACGTGCGGGGTGCCGTCGGGGCGCGGGGTGGTCAGCGTGCAGACGTGCCGCTCCCGCCAGAAGGCGAGGTACTCGGGCGTCGGGTTGAGTACGTCAGGGGACATGGCCCGAAGGGTACGGCCCGATGGTGTCCTCAGCTGCCTTGAGTGGAATAGACTCAACTTTGCATACGCTGATTCTGTCAGAGTTCGTCAGAGTGAGTTCTGTACCCTCCGGAGAGGAGAAGACGCAGTGGACGCCGAGCTGACCAACAAGAGCCGGGACGCGCTGAACGCGGCCACCAGCAGGGCCGTCAAGGACGGCCATGCGGATCTGACCCCCGCGCACCTGCTGCTGGCCCTGCTCGCCGGCGAGGACAACGAGAACGTCATCGACCTGCTGGTCGCCGCCGACGCCGACCAGGCCGCCGTGCGCGGCGGCGCGGAGCGGCTGCTCGCCGCCCTGCCCAGCGTCACCGGATCCACGGTCGCGCCCCCGCAGCCCACCCGCGACCTGCTCGCCGTACTCGCCGAGGCCGACGCCCAGGCCGGCAGGCTCGGCGACGAATACCTCTCCACCGAACACCTGCTCATCGCCATCGCGGCCAAGGGCGGCGCGGCCGGTGAGGTCCTCACCGCCCAGGGCGCGACCGCGGAGAAGCTGCTCGCCGCATTCGAGAACGCACGAGGAGGACGGCGGGTGACCAGCCCCGACCCCGAGGGTCAGTACAAGGCCCTGGAGAAGTTCGGCACCGATTTCACGGCGGCCGCGCGCGAGGGCAAGCTCGACCCGGTCATCGGCCGCGACCACGAGATCCGGCGCGTCGTACAGGTCCTCTCGCGCCGCACGAAGAACAACCCGGTGCTCATCGGCGAGCCCGGCGTCGGCAAGACGGCCGTCGTCGAGGGCCTGGCCCAGCGCATCGTCAAGGGCGACGTCCCCGAGTCCCTGAAGAACAAGCGCCTCGTGGCCCTGGACCTCGGCGCCATGGTCGCCGGCGCCAAGTACCGCGGTGAGTTCGAGGAGCGGCTGAAGACCGTGCTCGCCGAGATCAAGTCGAGCGACGGCCAGATCATCACCTTCATCGACGAGCTGCACACGGTCGTCGGCGCGGGCGCCGGCGGCGATTCCGCCATGGACGCGGGCAACATGCTCAAGCCCATGCTGGCCCGCGGCGAGCTGCGCATGGTCGGCGCGACCACCCTCGACGAGTACCGCGAGCGGATCGAGAAGGACCCGGCGCTGGAGCGGCGCTTCCAGCAGGTGCTGGTCGCCGAGCCGTCCGTCGAGGACACCATCGCGATCCTGCGCGGGCTCAAGGGCCGCTACGAGGCCCACCACAAGGTGGTCATCAACGACAGCGCGCTCGTGGCCGCCGCGACCCTCTCCGACCGCTACATCACCTCCCGCTTCCTCCCCGACAAGGCCATCGACCTCGTCGACGAGGCCGCGTCCCGGCTGCGCATGGAGATCGACTCCTCCCCGCTGGAGATCGACGAGCTCCAGCGCTCGGTCGACCGCCTGCGCATGGAGGAGCTGGCGCTGAAGAACGAGTCCGACCCGGCCTCGATGGAGCGCCTGGAGAAGATCCGCAAGGACCTCGCCGACAAGGAGGAGGACCTGCGGGGCCTGACCGCCCGCTGGGAGAAGGAGAAGCAGTCCCTCAACCGGGTCGGCGAGCTCAAGGAGCGCGTGGACGACCTGCGCGGACAGGCCGAGCGCGCGCAGCGCGACGGCGACTTCGACACCGCCTCCAAGCTGCTCTACGGGGAGATCCCGACCCTGGAGCGCGAGCTGGCGGAGGCCACGGAGGCCGAGGCCGAGGCGTCCAAGGGGACGATGGTCAAGGACGAGGTCGGCCCCGACGACATCGCGGACGTGGTGGGCGCCTGGACCGGCATCCCCGCGGGCCGCCTCCTGGAGGGCGAGACCCAGAAGCTGCTGCGCATGGAGGACGAGCTGGGCCGCCGGCTGATCGGCCAGGGCGAGGCCGTACGGGCCGTCTCGGACGCCGTGCGCCGCACCCGCGCCGGCATCGCCGACCCGGACCGCCCGACCGGCTCCTTCCTCTTCCTCGGCCCGACGGGCGTGGGCAAGACGGAGCTGGCCAAGGCGCTCGCCGACTTCCTCTTCGACGACGAGCGGGCCATGGTCCGCATCGACATGTCGGAGTACGGCGAGAAGCACAGCGTGGCCCGTCTCGTCGGCGCCCCGCCCGGCTACGTCGGGTACGAGGAGGGCGGCCAGCTGACCGAGGCGGTCCGCCGCCGCCCGTACAGCGTGGTGCTCCTCGACGAGGTCGAGAAGGCCCACCCCGAGGTCTTCGACATCCTGCTGCAGGTCCTGGACGACGGCCGCCTCACGGACGGCCAGGGCCGGACCGTGGACTTCCGCAACACCATCCTGATCCTCACGTCGAACCTGGGATCACAGTTCCTCGTGGATCCGGTGACGCCGGAGGAGCAGAAGAAGCAGCAGGTCCTGGACGTGGTCAGGGCGAGCTTCAAGCCGGAGTTCCTCAACCGCCTGGACGACCTGGTGGTCTTCTCCGCCCTGAGCCGCGACGAGCTGGCGCACATCGCCGAGCTCCAGATCGGCCGCCTCGCCCGGCGCCTGGCCGACCGGCGCCTGGCCCTGGACGTCACGCCCGAGGCACTGGCCTGGCTGGCGGACAAGGGCAACGATCCGGCGTACGGCGCCCGGCCGCTGCGCCGCCTGATCCAGACGGCGATCGGCGACCGCCTGGCCAAGGAGATCCTGTCCGGCGAGATCAGGGACGGCGACACCGTGCGGGTCGACGTGGCGGGCGAGGGCCTGCTGGTCGGCAAGGCGCTCTGACCCCGGAGCCCCCCGGCTCCGTCCTGGTGCCGGACCCTGTGTCCGTTTTCCTGTCCGCCTTCGTGTCCGCCTTCGTGTCCGCCCTTCGTGTCCGCCCGCAGCGGATCGGGTGGCCGGGGCTGGACACGGGGTGGGCGGGATGGGGGAGGATGCATGTATCCGCACGAAGGGAAGTACACGGTGAGCATCGACCCGGCCTCGATTCCGAACTTCGGAGGGCAGCAGCCCGAACCGCAGGCCACAGGACCGGCGGGCCCCGTCGTCCCCGACCAGGATCTGGTCAAGCAGCTTCTGGAGCAGATGGAGCTCAAGTACGTCGTCGACGACGAGGGTGACCTCGCGGCGCCGTGGGAGGATTTCCGCACGTACTTCATGTTCCGCGGCGAGGACGAGCAGCAGGTCTTCTCCGTGCGGACCTTCTACGACCGTCCGCACAAGATCGACGAGAAGCCGCAGCTTCTCGAGTCGATCGACGACTGGAACCGCCGCACCCTGTGGCCGAAGGTCTACAGCCACACCCACGACGACGGCTCGGTCCGCCTGATCGGTGAGGCGCAGATGCTGATCGGCACCGGCGTCAACCTGGAGCACTTCGTGTCCTCCACGGTCAGCTGGGTCCGCGCGTCCATCGAGTTCGACAAGTGGCTCGTCGAGCAGTTCGGCCTGGAGAAGGACATCGACTCCACCGACGGCGACGACAACGGTGACGACAACGGCGACAAGACCAACTAGCCGTTACAGCGGTACGCGGGCCACCAGCAGCAGGTACAGCCCGTAGCCGTAACCGAGCCCGGCCACCACCGCGGTCACCACGACCGCGGTGCGCGGCCGGGCTCTCGCCATGACGGCGGCCAGCGGCAGCAGCAGCGGGAAGGCCGGCAGCAGGAAGCGCGGCTTGGACTCGAAGTACCCCGCCCCGCCGAAGGTGATCACCAGCAGGACCGCGGTGTACGCGAGCAGCGGCAGCGGGGTGCGGTCCAGGACCAGCAGCACCGCCAGGAGCCCGGCCACGGCCAGCAGGATCACCGTCACGGTGGTGGCGAACGGCACGTGCCCGCCGGTCAGCACCCGCTCCGCCGAGCGCAGCGCCCCGGCACCGAAGTCGAAGCGGGAGCCCCAGCCGCGCTGCACGGCGAAGTAGCCGCCGAACGGGTCGTCCACCTTCACCCCGACGGCCAGGACGTACGCGGCCCAGCCGGCCGGCGCCACCAGCCCGGCCACCCACACCTCGGGTGCCCGGGATCTTCGTATGACGAGCGTGTACAGGGCCACGGCCGATACGGCGGCCGCGACGGCGAGTCCGGTGGGGCGGGTCAGCCCGGCGAGCACGGCGAGGCCGGCGGCCCACAGCCAGCGCTCGCGCAGCAGGGCGTAGAGAGCCCAGGCGGCGAACGCGGCCAGCAGTGCCTCGGTGTAGGCGAGGGTCAGGACCACCGCGTGCGGCAGCGCCGCCCACAGCCCCACGAGCAGCAGCCCGGCGCGCGGCCCGATCACCCGCTCCCCGACCCGGTAGATCCCGAGGGCGGCGACGGCGGCGCAGACCCAGGAGACGAGGAGCGCGGCGGGGACGAGCCCGCCGGGCAGGACGTCGGAGACGATCCGGATCAGCGTGGGATAGAGCGGGAAGAAGGCGTAGTCGCTCTGCACGGGCCCGGTGCCGGTGATGCGGTCGGCCGACATCACGGTCCGCCCGTAGCCGTTGGCGGCGATCCCGAGGTACCAGTCCGAGTCCCACGACCTGCCTAGCACCCGCACCGGATCCCGTCCGGCCCACCAGGACCCGACGGCGAGCACCAGCACCCCGGCCCCGCGGACGGCGGCGAACACCCCGAGCGCGATCACCGTCGTCGGCGCCGCCGACCGTACGGCCCGCACCGCGCGCATCTCCAGGGGCGACGCGGACAAGGTCGCTCTGCCCGTTGCCATGTATCCCGACTCTCCGGCTCTCGGTGGGTCCGCTCACCCGACGGTGAGGGCTTCGGGCACGTGTACGGCGGTCAGCTTCACACCGGCCTCAGCCACCACGCAACCACACGCGGTAGCCGACACGATCCGGCCAGGGCAGGGGCAGGGCAGGGGGCATCGCGGGGCCGGGTCACGGCGGAGCGGGCCCGGGGGCAGGAACGGGGTCGGGCCGGGGCAGGCCCGTGGTCAGGGGCGGCCGGTCACAGGCGGCGCAGCCGGTCGGCGGCCTCCCGCAGGACGTCCTCGCGCTTGCAGAAGGCCCAGCGCACCTGTGTGGCTCCGGCGGCCTTGTCGTCGTAGAACACCTGGTTCGGGATGGCGACGACGCCGCAGCGTTCGGGGAGGGCGCGGCAGAAGGCCAGGCCGTCCTTCTCGCCTAGGGGGGTGATGTCGGTGGTGATGAAGTACGTGCCCTGCGGGCGGAAGACCTCGAAGCCGGCCGCCGCGAGGCCGTCGGCGAGGATGTCGCGCTTGACGGCCAGGTCGGCGCGGAAGGCTTCGTAGTACGTGTCGGGGAGGGCGAGGGCCTCGGCGATCGCGTACTGGAAGGGGCCCGAGGAGACGTAGGTGAGGAACTGCTTCGCCGAGCGGACCGCCGCGACCAGTTCCGGGGACGCGGTGACCCAGCCGACCTTCCAGCCCGTGAACGAAAAGGTCTTGCCGGCCGACCCGATGGTGACCGTGCGCTCGCGCATGCCCGGGAAGCCCGCCAGGGGGGTGTGGGCGCCCTCGAAGACCAGGTGCTCGTAGACCTCGTCCGTGACGACCAGCAGGTCGCGCTCGACCGCCAGCTCGGCGATCGCGGTGAGCTCGGCCGGGGTGAGGACGGTGCCCGTGGGGTTGTGAGGGGTGTTCAGCAGGAGCAGGCGGGTGCGCGGGGTGACGGCGGCGCGCAGTTCGTCCAGGTCAAGGGTGAAGGCGCCGGCGTGCGGGCGCAGGGTGACAGGGACGCGTACCGCGCCGGCCATCGCGATGCAGGCCGCGTACGAGTCGTAGTACGGCTCCAGGGCGATGACCTCGTCGCCCGGCTCCAGGAGGGCCAGGAGGGCGGCGGCGATGGCCTCCGTGGCGCCCGCCGTGACCAGGACCTCGGTGGCGGGGTCGTAGCCGAGGCCGTAGAAGCGCTGCTGGTGCGCGGCGATCGCGGTGCGCAGCTCCGGGACGCCGGGGCCCGGCGGGTACTGGTTGCCGAGCCCCGTGAGGACCGCGCGGGAGGCCGCCTCGGCGATCTCCGCAGGGCCGTCGGTGTCGGGGAAGCCCTGGCCGAGGTTGATCGAACCGGTGCGGGCGGCCAGGGCCGACATCTCCGCGAAGATCGTCGTGCCGAAGGCCGCCAGGCGGCGGTTCAGGAAGGGGCGGTCGCTGCTCACGGATGCGCTCATGGGCGTCATCCTGCGGGCAACCTCTGGACTTGCTCAAGTGTGCTTTGGGCCGCGCGGGCCGGGGGCATCTCCCCCTCACGCGGGACGCGGGGATCCCGCTCCCCGGGAGGACCGGGGCATGAGAGAAGGGCGGGCATCGTGTTCGCTTTGATTGTTGTCATCGGGGTTCTGTTCATCGCGTTCATCGCATTCGTCGTGGCCTTGGGGATCCGGTCGACCCGGTCGACCCGGTCGACCCGTCGCCACAGCGGCAGGCGCCACAGCTGGTGGACCGGCGACGGCGGCTCGTCGTCCGGGAGCGGCTGCGGGTCCTCTTCTTCGTCCTGCGGCGGATCGTCTTCCTCCTGCGGGGGCGGAGGAGGGTGTGGCGGCGGCAGCTGACACGGGGCAGCTGACACCGTCCGGACGAGGGCGCCCGGCGGTCCGATTTCCGTCGGACGTCCTCTCGTTCGCCCCTGCATGCCGACGCGCGGGACGCAACTTGTTGAACACGTGAACTGTGGAGCCCCCGGGGGGATGTAAACCCCTTCAAGTTGGGTAAAAACGCTGTGAGTGCCGTGCCTTTCATGATTCCCTCGGTTGAGTAGACCAGTCCTCGGACCTTTCCTGGACTTCCTGTGGACCCGTGCCGGTGTCCCCCCACCCGTTGACTACCGCTGGCGGGCCCCGGCCCATCTCCCTCGCGCGTTTGCGGAGCCGACTCATGCTCACGACCCTCCAGACCTCATACACCGACACGCGTGCCGCCGATCTCGCCTGGGCGTTGGGTCGGGACCGGCTGCCCGCCCTGGCCGTACTGAATCTCGAACTGTCGGGCGCCAAGGTGGAGTTGCGCCTGCTCGGGGCCTCCCATCAGGTTCTCCTGGAGGAGGGGGAGGTGCTCTGCTCGGAGACGGTCGCCTGCATGCCCGGCAGCAGTACGC
This sequence comes from Streptomyces sp. NBC_01294, assembly GCF_035917235.1. Taxonomy (NCBI): domain Bacteria; kingdom Bacillati; phylum Actinomycetota; class Actinomycetes; order Kitasatosporales; family Streptomycetaceae; genus Streptomyces; species Streptomyces sp. NBC_01294. Next base: position 3,795,533 of record NZ_CP108423.1, on the reverse strand, counting down.
CGCTGCCGCTCGGCGTGGCCAAGCGGGTGGGCGACTGGGAGTACGAATTCGCCGCGCGCGTCGAGACCCTGTCCCGCGGGTCGTTCGCGGGGAGGGCGCAGGAACTGCTCGCGCTGGTGGCGGACCACCCGAACGGGCTAGCGGGGACCTTTCCGGGAAGTCCGCACGCCTTCACCGCCATGCTCGCGCAGCGGTACGAGGGTCAGGTGCGCTGGCGGACCTGGCACGCGTACCCGCAGGAGGGCCAGCTCGTGGCCACCCGGACGCGGGTCGGGGTGCGGATGGGGGCCGCCGCGGCGGCGGCCTTGGAATCGCCCGCGCTGATGTAGCGGGAGCCGTGCGGGGCCGTGCGGGGCCGTGCGGGGACGTGCGGGGGCCGGGCGGGGGCCGGGCGGGGCCGCCCCGTGGTCGGCCGAGGGGCGGTCGAGGGTGACCGCGGGTGGTCGAGCGCGACCGGGGGCGACCGGGGGCGACCGGGGAGCGGCCGGCGGGTGGTCGCGGGGCCGCCGCGGGGCGTTCGGAGGGCGACCGGGGCGGGCCGGCGGGCGGTCGGCGCTCCGGGGCGCGGACATTGTGACGCCGTTACGCCAACTGGCCGGATCAATGCGCCACTTACACCCATGTGGGTGACCGGATGCAGGTGGGCGGTGACGTACGGTTCGCTTCATGATCGACCGTTCCGTCCCGCGCCGGGTACTCCCGGCTCCGGAGCCGCGGGGCGCCGCGACCGTCCCGGCCGCCCTGCCCGTTAGGCCCCGGACCGGCCGACTCCTCGTCCTGGCCACCGTGTTCGTCTGCGCCGCCTGCGGGCTCGTGTACGAGCTGGAGCTGCTCGCCCTGGGCACCTACCTCATCGGCGACTCCGTCACCCAGGCGTCGGTCGTGCTGTCCGTCATGGTCTTCGCCATGGGCGTCGGCTCCCTGCTCGCCAAGCGCCTCCGCCACCGGCCCGCCTTCGGCTTCGCCGCCATCGAGGCCGGGCTCGCGCTCCTCGGCGGGCTGTCGGCCATAGCTCTCTACGCGAGCTTCGCCTGGCTGGGGGAGTCCCGCCCCGCGCTCGTCGCCTTCTCCTTCGCCATCGGCGTGCTGATCGGCGCGGAGATCCCGCTGCTGATGGTCCTCATCCAGCGCGTCCGCAGACAGGACGCGGGCGGGGCCGTCGCGGACCTGTTCGCCGCCGACTACGTGGGCGCCCTCGTCGGCGGCCTCGCCTTCCCGTTCCTGCTGCTCCCGATGCTCGGCCAGCTCACCGGCGCCATGCTCACCGGCACCGTCAACGCGGCTGTCGGCGGCGGGCTGGTCCTGTGGCTGTTCCGCCGCGACCTGAGCCGGCGCTGCCGCTGGGTGCTGATCGCCGCGAACGTGACGGTCCTTGCGGTGCTGGCCTCCGCGACCGTCCTCGCCGACGACTTCGAGCGGGTCGCCCGGCGCGCCGTCTACGGCGGGGAGGTCCGGGTCGCCGTCCAGACCGGGGTGCAGGAGCTGGTGCTCACCGGGCCCCCGACCGGCTCCCCGCGCTCCCTCGACCTGTACCTCGGCGGCCGGCTGCGGGTCAGCGGATACGACGAGTACCGCTACCACGAGTCCCTCGTGCACCCCGCGATGACCGGCCCGCACGCCCGCGTCCTGGTCCTCGGCGGCGGCGACGGGCTCGCCGCCCGCGAGGTGCTCCGCTACCGGGACGTCGCCTCCGTCACCGTCGTCGAGCTCGACCCCGGCGTGGTCCGCCTCGCCCGCACCGACCCGATGCTCTCCGCGCTCAACGCCGGGGCGTACGAGGACCCGCGGCTGGCCGTCGTCACGCAGGACGCCTTCCGCTGGCTGCGGGGTCCGGCCGCCCGCGACCGCTTCGACGTCATCGTCTCCGACCTCCCCGACCCGGGGATCACCCCCAGCACGAAGCTGTACTCGCAGGAGTTCTACGGGCTGGCCGCGCGGGCCCTGCGCCCCGGCGGCCGGATGGCCGTGCACGCCGGGCCGCTGGCCACGCGTCCGCGTGCGTACTGGACCGTCGACTCCACCCTGCGCGCGGCCGGCCTGCGCACCGCCCCCTACAGCGCGGGCGGCCGCCTCTCGGGCCTGACCGCCGGACCCGACCGCACCCCCCTCGGTGTGGACGAAGCGCCGCCGCAGGACTGGGGCTTCGTCCTGGCCGCCCGCGAGCAGGTCCCGCAGCTGCACGTGGACCGCGACACGCCCGCGCTGCGCTCGCTGTCGAGCCGCTCCCTGCAGGACGCCGCGCGCGACGCGGAACGCACCCGGGTGCCCGGACTTCCGCCGTCGACCCTGCCGCACCCCCGGTATTCGTGACCGGCGCGCCCGTCGTCGGTAGGCTCGACCGCATGGAGCATCAGGTGTTCGTCCCGGTACCGGCAGACGATCTCCGCGCCGTGCTGCGCGACCCCGCCCGGGTGGCCCGGTGCGTACCGGGACTCCAGCAGGACGCCGACACCGAGTCCGGGCCGGTCTCGGGCCGGCTGAAGGTCCGGGTCGGCGGGAGCACCGTCACCTACCGGGGGTCCCTGGCCGTCACCGAGCGGGACCCCGGGCACTTCACCGTCGACGGTGAGGGCACCGAAGTCCGGGGCAGCGGCACCGTGAAGTTCTCCCTCGACCTGCGGCTGACCCCGGCCGAGGGCGGGACCAGGCTGGACTTCACCGCCGGGGGCACCGCCGACGGGCGCGCCGCCGCGTTCACCCCCGAGGCCGCCGCCACCTCCGTGCGGCGACTGCTGGACCGGGCCGTCGGGCGGCTGACCGCAGGGTCCGCCGTCAGCGACCCGGTGGCCGAGGCCGAGGACGCAGAGGACGCCGAGGGCGCGGACGGTCCCGGGTCCGCCGGGGACGACGTCACCGAGGTCTCCGCCTCGCTGTTCGAGACCGATGTGCCGCCGCCCTCCCTGGATCCCTTCCTGGCCGGGGAGTTCGAGGAACTCGACGGAACCCCGCGGCCCCCGGCCGAGGCCGCCCACGCCCGCCGCACCATGATCGGCCGCAGTGCGGAGGAGGTGGACCACGCGCCCCCGCGCGGGCGCTACGCCCCGGTCCCCGCGCCCGCGACCACCACCGCCGGCGACAGCCTGCGCTGGATCGCCCCGGCCGCCGCCCTCGCGCTCGCCTCGGCGGTCGTCATCGGCCGAGCCCTGCGCCGTCGTCGCTGACCTGCGGACCCGGCCCGCATTAGGGTCGACCGCATGAGTACGCAACTGAGCGCCGGCGGCGCCGAGGTGACGGTCGACCAGGAGAACGGCTGCCGGATCAGCAGCCTGCGCATCGACGGGACGGAGCTGCTGCGCCAGGGGCCGAGGTTCGGGGCCTTCCCGATGGTCCCGTGGTGCGGCCGGATCGAGAACGGCCGCTTCCACGACGGTGCGACCGTCCACCAGATGCCGGTCAACCACCCGCCGCACGCTCTCCACGGGTTCGGCCGCGACGCCCCCTGGCGTCCGGCGGGAGCCACCGCCACCGAGGCCGCCTTCACCTACGACCTCGCCGACCCGTGGCCGTACCCCGGCCGGGTGACCCAGGTCGTCGAGCTCGCCGAGAACGCGCTGACCCTCACCATGGGCGTCGAGACGTACGGGAACTCCTTCCCTGCCCAGGCCGGCTGGCACCCCTGGTTCCGGCGCGACCTCGGGGCCGGCGGCGGGGACGTCCAGATCGCCTTCGACCCCGCCTGGCAGGAGGAGCGCGGCGCCGACCACCTGCCCACCGGCAAGCGCATCGACCCCCGGCCCGGCCCCCGGGACGACTGCTTCGGCATGCCGCACGGGGTCGACGTCACGCTCACCTGGCCCGGCGCGCTGGAACTGCGGGTCACCAGCCGCTCCGAATGGGTGGTCGTCTACGACGAGGAGACCGAGGCCGTCTGCGTGGAGCCGCAGTCCGGTCCGCCGAACGGGCTGAACACCCTGCCGCGCCTGGTCACGCCGGTGGATCCGCTGGAGGTCTCCACGACGTGGACGTGGCGGCGGCTGCGCTAGCCCCCCTCTAAGCTCAGGGGCATGAGTGACGTACGGGATGCGCTTCTGCAGCAGATCAAGGACAAGGCCGTCGTGCACGGCAAGGTGATCCTCTCCTCCGGCAGGGAGGCCGACTACTACATCGACCTCCGCCGGATCACCCTCGACGGCGAGGCGGCCCCGCTGGTCGGCCAGGTCATGCTCGACCTCACCGCAGAGCTCGAATTCGACTGCGTCGGCGGTCTGACCCTGGGCGCCGACCCGGTCGCGACCTCGATGCTGCACGCATCCGCCGCGCGCGGTCAGCGCCTCGACGCCTTCGTCGTCCGCAAGGCCCAGAAGGCGCACGGCATGCAGCGCCGCATCGAGGGCACGGACGTGAAGGGCAAGCGCTGCCTGGTCGTCGAGGACACCTCGACCACCGGTGGTTCCCCGCTGACCGCCGTCGAGGCGGTCCGCGAGGCCGGCGGCGAGGTCGTCGCCGTCGCCACGATCGTCGACCGCGGTGCGGCCGGCGCGATCGCCGAGGCCGGTCTGCCGTACCTCACCGGCTACCACCTCCAGGACCTCGGCCTGTCCTAGACGTCCGGGACCGGCCACCGGGACAACTGGTGGCGAAGGTCCTCGGCAGCTCAGGAGAAGGGTCCTGACCTGCTCTTTCCCGAGAGGCCGGGATGTTTCACGTGAAACATCCCGGGCCGTTCGACCACCACGTGAGACCGGCAGGGTGGACCGCCCGGCGGAGTCTGGAAAGATAGGCGCGACGATGACGTCGCCCCCAGGTCAGGGCCCGCAATAAGCACACTCCCCGCACATCCAAGGAGCGGACAGATGCCCATCGCAACCCCCGAGGTCTACAACGAGATGCTCGACCGGGCGAAGGCAGGCAAGTTCGCCTACCCGGCCATCAACGTGACCTCGTCCCAGACGCTGCACGCTGCACTGCGTGGCTTCGCGGAGGCCGAGAGCGACGGCATCATCCAGATCTCCACCGGTGGTGCGGAGTTCCTGGGTGGCCAGCACAACAAGGACATGGTCACCGGCGCGGTCGCCCTGGCCGAGTTCGCGCACATCGTCGCGGCCAAGTACGACATCACGGTCGCGCTGCACACGGACCACTGCCCCAAGGACAAGCTGGACGGCTACGTACGTCCGCTCCTGGACATCTCCGCCGAGCGCGTGGGCCGCGGTCTGAACCCGCTCTTCCAGTCGCACATGTGGGACGGCTCCGCCGAGACCCTGGCCGACAACCTGGCCATCGGCCAGGAGCTCCTCGCCAAGGCCGTCGCCGCGAAGATCATCCTCGAGGTCGAGATCACCCCGACCGGCGGCGAGGAGGACGGCGTCAGCCACGAGATCAACGACGAGCTGTACACCACCGTCGACGACGCCATCCGCACGGCCGAGGCCCTGGGCCTGGGCGAGAAGGGCCGCTACCTGCTGGCCGCCTCCTTCGGCAACGTGCACGGCGTCTACAAGCCGGGCAACGTCGTCCTGCGCCCCGAGCTCCTCAAGGACCTCCAGGCGGGTGTCGCCGAGAAGTTCGGCAAGGCCTCCCCGTTCGACTTCGTCTTCCACGGCGGCTCGGGCTCCTCGGCCGAGGAGATCGCCACCGCGCTGGAGAACGGCGTCGTGAAGATGAACCTCGACACCGACACCCAGTACGCCTTCACCCGCCCCGTCGTGGACCACATGTTCAGCAACTACGCCGGTGTGCTGAAGGTCGACGGCGAGGTCGGCACGAAGTCCAAGTACGACCCCCGCACCTGGGGCAAGGCCGCCGAGGCCGGCATGGCCGCGCGCGTCGCCGAGGCGTGCGCGAACCTGCGCTCCACCGGTACCCGCCTGAAGTAGTCGGCCGCGCCGGGCCGTACCCAGGCTGCACTGGGCCGCACCCGGCCGCACCGGCGCTGTCCCGAAGGGCCCGGTCCCCGTCTCACGACGGGGGCCGGGCCCTTCGGCGTCTTCCCCGGCGGGGGAGGAGGCGGCGCCGGTGGACGGTGACTTCACGATGGTGTGAACTGCACCCGGCGTACGCCGCGGGGGCGCGTACGGTCCATCGATCGGGGGCGTCGAGAGGGACAGGTGCACATGAGGGCCGAACGACCGCAGGTGAAACAGGACCGTGCCGTGCGCACCCGCAGGGCGATCCTGGAAGCCGCCGCCGTGGTGTTCGAGGAGCGCGGCTACGACGCGGCCAAACTGACGGACATCGTCAAGCTCGCCCATGTGACCAAGGGGGCGCTCTACTTCCATTTCGATTCGAAGGAAGACCTGGCGCAGGCCGTGATCGACGCCCAGGTGAGCATGCACGCGCCGTTCACTCCGCAGGAGTTCAAGGCGCAGGAGTTCGTCGACATCGGCATGATCTTCTCGCACCGCCTCCGGCACGACGTGCTGATGCGCGGCAGCGCCCGGCTCACCCTGGAGCAGAACGGCCGGGAACTGGACCGGGCGGCGCCGTACCAGGGGTGGATCGACCTGCACACCGCGTTGCTGGTCGAGGCGAAGGGACGCGGCGAACTCTTCCCGCACGTGGACCCGTCGGAGCCCGCGCGGCTGGTGGTCGGGGCCTTCGCGGGGCTCAACGTGATGTCGCAGACGCTCGGGCTCGAACTGGACCGGGAGGTCTCGGCCCTCTACGCGAGCGTGCTGCCGAGCCTGTTCGTCCCGGCGGTGGCGAGCCGGATCGACACCGCGCCCGGCCGCGGCGGCAGGGCGCTGCACGGCCCGAACGAGGCGGACCGCTGCGACTGTTCGAGCCCGCAGCCCCCGGCCCCGGTGTCCGTGGCCGTGCCCGCTCCCCGGTCCGCGCCGCAGCCCGCTCCCCGGTCCGCGCCGCAGCCCGCTCCCCGGTCCGCGCCGCAGCCCGCTCCCCGGTCCGCGCCGCAGCCCGCGCCCCGGTCCGCGCCGCAGCCCGCGCCCCGGTCCGCACCGCGGTCCGTGCCCGTCGAAACGGCCGCCGTCGGCTGACCCCGGCGCACCGGCCCGTTCCTCCGGAGGGATGCCGTCCGCGTACCCGTACCGGAGTGCGACACACCACGGCTCGGTCCAGCGGCGGCGGCCCGGCAGACTGGGGGCATGTCCATTCACCAGAACCTGCTCGGGGGCCCCGCCCCCACCCACCTGCCCGACGAGCCGGGCCGCGAGGCCATCGCCGCCGGCACCCCCGCCGTCGAGGTGGCCGCCGCGCACCCCACGTCCTCCCTCGCCTGGGCGGTCCTCGCCGACGACGCCTTCGCCGCCGGCAGCACGGTCGAGTCGTACGCCTACGCCCGTACGGGCTACCACCGCGGCCTCGACGCCCTGCGCCGCGCCGGATGGAAGGGCCACGGCCCGGTCCCGTGGGAGCACGAGCCGAACCGCGGCTTCCTGCGGGCCCTGCACGCCCTGGCCCGCGCGGCCGAGGCGATCGGCGAGAAGGAGGAGTACGAGCGCTGCTCGACCTTCCTGCGCGACTCGTCCCCGACGGCGGCGGACACGCTGAGCGCCTGAGGCCGTACAGCGGGGAGTGACGCGGGCCGGAAATGTGTGCCTTGCGTCACTCACCGCTGGAGCGCCGGCGCGAGGGTGTCCTATGCTGCGGGCAGGGGACCGGGGCTCCACTCACCTCACGGAAGGAGCGGACCGCTACCCGGAAGCACGTGTCGAGGAGACAGAAATGTCGAACACCCTTGATGCCTCCGGAGTCGGCGGGTCGGCAACCCCGAACCTCGACTTCGACGGCACCACCCCGTACGAGGACTACGTCCAGGCGGACGTCCTCACCCACCTCCAGCACCTGCGCTCGGACGACCCGGGCGAGATGGTCTTCCTGGTAACGACCCAGGTCATGGAGCTGTGGTTCACGGTCATCGTCCACGAGTGGGAAACCGCGGCGAAGGCCCTGCGCGAGGACCGCATCCCGGTCGCGATGGACGCGCTGAAACGTTCCCTCCGCGAGCTGGAGGCCCTCAACGCCTCCTGGCGCCCGCTCGCCCAGCTCACGCCCGGACAGTTCAACGCCTACCGCGCCGCCCTCGGCGAGGGTTCCGGTTTCCAGTCGGCGATGTACCGCCGGATGGAGTTCCTGCTCGGCGAGAAGTCCTCCTCCATGCTGGTCCCGCACCGCGGCGCCCCGCGCGTCCACGCGGAGCTGGAGAAGGCCCTCCACGAGCCCAGCCTCTACGACGAGGTCCTGCGCCTGCTCGCCCGCCGCGGCCTGCCGGTCCCGGACGCCGTCCTGAACCGCGACCTGTCGCTGCGCTACGAGCCCTCGGCCGACGTCGAGGCCGTCTGGACCGGCCTCTACGCCGCCCCGGACGAGCAGCTGGACCTGCACCGCCTCGGCGAGGTCCTCACCGACGTCGCGGAGCTCGTCTGGCGCTGGCGCAACGACCACCTGGTGGCCACCCGCCGCGCGATGGGCGCGAAGACGGGCACGGGCGGCTCGGCCGGTGTGACCTGGCTGGAGAAGCGCGCGACGAAGAACGTCTTCCCGGAGCTCTGGACGGCGCGCAGCCATGTCTGACGCGACGACTCCGGCCCCGCCGGCGGACCTGTCGGCGGATCCGGCGACGGACCTGGCGGCCCGCGCCGAAGCCCTGGACGCCGCCGACGAGCTCGCCAAGCTCCGCGAACGGTTCACCCTGCCCGACGGGGTCGTCTACCTGGACGGCAACTCCCTCGGCGCCCTCCCGGCCGGCGTCGCCGACACCACCTCCGACGTGGTCCGGCGACAGTGGGGCGAGCTCCTCATCCGCTCCTGGGACGAGAGCGGCTGGTGGACCGCGCCCGAGCGGATCGGCGACAAGATCGCCCCGCTCATCGGCGCGGCCCCCGGCCAGGTGGTCGTCGGCGACTCCACCAGTGTCAACCTCTTCAAGGCCCTGGTCGGCGCCGCCCGTCTCGCGGCGCCCGGCCGGACCAGGATGCTGGTCGACGCCGCCACCTTCCCCACCGACGGCTACATCGCGGAGTCGGCGGCCCGGATGACGGGCCTGACCGTCGTCCCGGTGGACCCCTCGCACGCGGCGGAGGCGATGGACGCGGACACCGCCGTGGTGCTCCTCAACCACGTCGACTACCGCACCGGCCGGCTCCACGACCTCCCCGCCCTCACCGCGGCGGCCCGCGCCGCCGGGGCGGTCACGGTCTGGGACCTGTGCCACTCGGCGGGGGCCCTCCCCGTCGGCCTCGACGCGCACGCCGTCGACCTCGCGGTCGGCTGCACGTACAAGTACCTCAACGGCGGCCCAGGCTCGCCCGCGTACCTGTACATAGCCGCCCGGCACCAGGCCGCCTTCGATTCCCCGCTCCCGGGCTGGAACGGCCACGCGGATCCCTTCGCGATGACCCCGGCCTACGAGGCGGCGCAGGGTGCGACCCGCGGTCGCGTCGGCACCCCGGACATCCTGTCCATGCTGGCCCTGGAGTCGGCGCTGGACGCCTGGGACGGGGTCTCGGTCGAGGCCGTACGGGCCAAGTCCCTGGCCCTGACCGACTTCTTCCTCGCATGCGTGGCGGCGTACGTCCCGCAGGGCCGGGTCGAGTCGGTCACCCCGGCCGAGCACGAGCGGCGCGGCAGCCAGGTCTCGCTGCGCACCGAGAACGCCCGTGAGGTCATGCGGGAACTCATCGCCCGGGGGGTCATCGGCGACTTCCGCGCGCCCGACGTCCTGCGCTTCGGCTTCACCCCGCTGTACGTCGGCTACGCCGACGCGGAGCGCGCGGCACGCACGCTGGGTCACATTTTCGGGTGAACCGGTAGCGAAACGTCACATCACCGGGCGGGCGGGGCTACGGCCCCGTCCGCCCGGTCACATCCCGGACCCCGCACGGAACCCCCCGTTCCAGACTGATACGGTCCCGCTCTGCCGGAACACCGGAACATCTGTCCCCGCTGTCCCACGCGTTACCGAGAGGTTGAGCCGATGACGGACCCCGCCGCAGTGGAACGGGACGCCGCCGAGGCCGCCTCGGCCTTCTCGCACCCGGCCGTCGCACCGGACGCGACCGCCGCGTACGGGGAACACCCCGACCACGTCGTCGACTTCTACGCCCCGCGCGGCGACACCCGGGGCGGGGCGGTCCCGCTGGTGGTGGTCCTGCACGGCGGAGCGTGGCGGGCCCCGTACGACAGGCAGCACATCACGCCCTTCGCGGACTTCCTGGCGCGCCGCGGCTTCGCCGTCGCCAACGTCGAGTACCGGCGCGGAAGTTCGCTCCCGCGCCAGCACGCCGAGGGGCCGGTCGCCGGCCGCTGGCCGGAGACCTTCGACGACGTCGCCGCCGCGATGGACGCCCTCCCGGGGCTCGCCGCGACCGCGCTCCCGCAGGCCGACGTCCGGCGCGTGGTCGTCACCGGCCACTCGGCCGGCGGCCACCTCGCGCTGTGGGCCGCCGCCCGGCACGTGCTTCCGTCCGACTCCCCGTGGAGGCTGCCGTCCCCGCCGGTGCTGCGCGGCGTGGTGGCACTGGCCCCGATCGCGGACTTCACGGTGGCGGAGGAGCTGGGCGTGTGCGGCGGCGCGAGCGCGCAGCTGCTGGGGGGCGAGGAGTCCTTCGCGGACCGCCTGCCATACGCCGATCCGGCGGCCCTGCTGCCGACCGGGATCGCCACGGCGGTGGTCCAGGGGCGGGACGACATCGTGGTCCCGCAGGAGGTGGCCGAGGCGTACGTGGCCGCGGCGGCGAAGGCGGGGGAGATGGTGGGGCTGACCTTGCTCGACGGGGTCGGCCACTTCCCCCTCATCGACCCGGCGGCGGACGCCTGCGCGGTGGTGGCGGAGGAGATCTCACAGCTGGCCTGGTAGAGCCGGGCGGAGGTGTGGATGCGCTCCCGGCGGTGTGCGAAGATCCGGGCGCAGGCTCTGCGTTCGGGTTAACTGCCGGGCCTTGTATGTGAGTTGGGGAGCAAGGCGTTGAGCGAAACCATCCGACGGTTCAAGTCCGGCCCCAGTGGCCCCGAGGGCAGGGCTCCTGCCGTCCTCGCCGGCCGGTCGGGGTGCCCGTAGTGCCCCGGTGGGGGTTGCTCGCCGAACAGCACGTGGGCACCGGCGAGGGCAAGCAGTGGTCGATCAGCGTCCTGGGGCACGTCGAGGGGACGCGCGAGGAAGCGGTCGCCGCGCTGCGGGAACAGGCCGAGCAGTACAAGCCGCAGCATCCGTACCGGCCGAAGCGACGGGTCCTGTACCGGGACGGCGATACGTTCCTGCTGGTCCTGGACGGGACCTGGCAGGTCTTCCACTGCCGGTTCACGGTGGCGGAGCAGCTCTCCGACAGCGCGGCCTGACGGAGTGACGGCCTGACGGCCTGGCGGCCTGGGCCTGATTCCGGTCGAGTGGCTCAGGCTTCCCGCTCCTCGAAGCCCCCGCCCCGCCCCGTCCCGTCCCACCCCCTGGCATTCGCCTCAGCCTGGGACGGAAACCCGCCAACTCCCCCTTCTCTCAGGGATATTCGGCGATCGTTCCGTGATGATCTATGTACTCTGGACCCTCAATCCTGAGCACGTTCAAAAAATGGGGGGGCCGGTGCGCAGTCGCCGTCTCGTAATTTCCGTTGCCGTCATCGCGGCCACCATCGGTCTCGCGCCGGGGCTGGCGCAGGCGGCCGAACCGGTCGCGCCGGGGGTGAGTGCTCCCGTCGTGGGCCCGGGGAAGTCCGCGGCGCCGAACCTCAAGACCTTCAAGAGCCCCGCCGAGCGCTCGGTCCGCAAGGCCCTGCCCGGCGGCAAGACCGGGGCCGCCGCCCAGCAGGCCGCCGGCAACCCGGACCTGGCCATCGTCCTGAACGCCGCGAGCACGTCGGCGCATGCGCTGAACCTCGAGACCTCCGTCATCAGCGCGGACGCCGCGCTCAGCATCTCCGTCGACTGGGGCGACGGTGGTCCGAAGGACGAGTCGGATGCGTTCGGCTCGACCGTGCTGAAGAGCAGCCACGCGTACGAGAAGCTGGGCGAGTACACGATCACGGTCACCGTGACGGACCCGGCGAACCAGGCCCAGGTCGTCAACGCGTTCCAGGTCATGACCGCCGGTTCGGACTTCGTCCCGTACACCCCGACCCGCCTCCTGGACACCCGTAACGGGACCGGCGCGGCGCAGGGCAAGGTCGCCCCGTACGGCTCGACGCGCGTGAAGGTCGGTGGCAACGGCGCGATCCCGGAGGGGGTCACCGCCGTGGCCCTCAACGTGACCGTCACGAACACCACCGGCGCCGGGCACATCACGGCGTTCCCCGAGGGCACCGAGCGTCCGACGACCTCGAACGTCAACTTCGAGGCGGGCGAGTCCGTCCCGAACCTGGTGATCGTGCCGGTCGGCAAGAACGGCTACGTGGAGCTGGCCAACCGCGGTGCGGACGCGGTCGACCTGATCGCCGACGTGACCGGCTACTTCACCCGCACCGAGGCCGCCGGCTACACGCCGATGACCCCGGCCCGCTTCGTCGACACCCGCGAGGGCCTCGGGACGTCCAGGGGACAGCTCCCCGGCCAGACGACCTTCGGGACCCGGATCGGCGGGCTCCGCGGTGTTCCGCAGAACATCAGCGCCGTGGCCCTGAACGTGACGGTGACCAACCCCAAGGAGGCCGGTCACCTGACGGTCTTCCCGAGCGGCGGGTCGATCCCGACCACGTCGAACGTGAACTTCAGGGCCGGCCAGACGGTCGCCAACTCGGTGATCGTGCCCGTCGGTCCCGACGGCAGCATCAACGTCCGCAACGCCGCCTGGGCGGGCACCGACGTCGTCGTCGACGTGGTCGGCTACTACAGCGCCGACAGCAAGGGCGCCTTCATGCCGCTCAAGCCCGGCCGGCTGCTCGACACCCGTGCGGCGAGCTGGATCCACGGCCCGCTGCGCGCCCGCGGCTACGTCTGGCTGGCGCTGTCCCCGGACGAGCCCCACATCGCCGGGTACGTGCTGAACACCACGGTCACCAATACGGCCGGCACCGGCTTCCTGTCGGTGGCCCCGGACCCGAACACGTGGCAGCAGTACAAGGACAAGACGTCCGTCTTCCCGGCGCGTCCCACCGCGTCGACCCTGAACTGGACGGCCGGCCGGACCGTCCCGAACCTGGTCCAGACGAGCTCTGGCAACACGGGCGTCGTCGACTTCTGGAACCAGGGCTGGGACAACACCGACCTCGTCGTCGACGTCTTCGGCTACTACGAGACCAAGTAGCCCAACGCAGGGTGCCCCGGGGACGCCGCCCCCGGGGCACCCTGCGTTCGGGCACCCGGCGTTCGGGCACTCAGTGTTCGAGCGCTCAGCGTTCGGGCGGTCTGCCGCCCTGTGCCAGGTGTTCCACCAGTTCGGCCAGGTCCTCGCAGACCTGCTCGATCTTCAGGCGGACGTTGTTCTGCTCGGTGACGAGCGCCGACAGCAGCAGCCCGGTCAGGGCCGCCGCCCCGTTGAGGGCCTGGAGGTTGACCATGATCCCCAGGAGGCTGTGCTCGGAGAACTGTCCGGCGCGCTCGGTCGCCGCCGCGATCGCCAGGACCGACACCAGCAGGGTGCACGGCGCGGACCCGGCGAGCTGGAACCGCACGGCGGCCCAGATGATCACCGGGAAGACGAGGAAGAGCAGGGAGATGGAGCTCCGGGTGGCCACGAGGGCGACGATCACGGTCGTGGCCATCAGGGCCGCCGCCTCGGCCGCTCGGTAGCCGTCCCAAAGCCGCCGGGCCCTGCCCAGGACGAGCAGCAGCGGGGTCACCACGAGCACCCCCATGGCGTCTCCGGCCCACCAGGCCGACCAGACCGGCCAGAACCGGATCATCGGCATGTCGCCGGAGAGCACCAGCGTCCAGGTTCCGGCTGTCGCGCTGATCAGCATCGGCAGCAGACCGCCCAGGAAGACCAGCGCCAGGGCGTCCCGCAGCCGGTCCATCTCGATGCGGAAGCCCGCCTTGCGGAGCATCAGGTACGCGCATACCGGGGCGAGGGTGTTCCCCGCGATGATGCCGAGGCTGGGGAAGTCGACGTCGCTGATCCGCTCGATGGCGAGGTACGCGCCGAGGGCGATCCCCGGCCACACCCGAAGGCCCATCCAGAGCAGGGCGGCGACGGCGATGCCGGTGGGCGGCCACAGGGGCGTGACCTCGGCGCCGTCGACGACCACGCGCTGGTGCAGGCCGAGCCATCCGCTGGCGTAGTAGGCGATGGCGACGGCGAGGATCGGAAGAAGGACCGCGGGGAAACGTCGCCATTCCTCGATGCGCACCACAGCATCAGACAACAGCCCCGGCCCGGGCCGGGCGTGACACGCGCTAGCGGGGTGCGGCCTCGTCGTGGCTGAGGACGAGTACCGCCGCGTCGTCGGAGTGGCCGGTGGAGTCGGCCACCTTCATCACCTCGGCGGCCAGCTCGTCGGGATCGGTGCCCGCCCCTTCCCTGACGACCCGGGCCACGCGCTCCAGCCCCCTCTCGATCGGGAACTTCGGCCCCTCGACCACGCCGTCCGTGAGCAGGACGATCGAGCCCGCGGTCGTCAGCCGCCGCCGGGTCACCGCGTATCCCGACCCGGGCATCAGGTTCAGCGGCAGCCCGCCGGCGTCCTCGGATATCCCGTAGCGGCCGTCGACCGTGGCCCAGACGGAGGGCACGTGGCCGGCCCGGGCGCTCTCCAGCTCACGCGTGTCCGGGTCGAAGCGGAGCAGACTGCAGGTGGCGAAGAGCTCGCGGTCCATGGAGATCAGCACCTCGTTGGCCCGGCTCAGCACCTCGCCCGGATCGGTGATGACGGCGGCCACGGCGCGCAGACAGATCCGGACCTGCCCCATGAAGGCGGCTGCCTCCACGTCGTGTCCCTGGACGTCGCCGATGCAGAAGGCGAGAGGGCCCCCGGGCAGCCGGAAGCCGTCGTACCAGTCGCCGCCGATGTCCAGACCGTTGCGGGCGGGCGCGTACCGGGCGGCGGTCCGCAGCCCCGGCACCGCGGGCAGCGTGGCCGGCAGCAGCTCGCGCTGCAGCGCCTCGGCCAGTTCCACCCGGGCCTGCTGCAGCTCGACCCCTGCGCGTGCCTGGGCCGCGAGCCGCCCGAGGGTGCTGAGCAGGTCGGCGCTGGCTCCCCGCGGTGCGCGGCGCGGAGTCACGGAACGCTCCGAGGTGCATCCATCCGTCCGTCCGTCCCTGCTTCCGCTGCGCGCACAGCCCGTGGACATCATATTTCCGGCCACCCGGAACCCGCCCCCCGAGACCGTCGAGGCCGTGATCATCTGTACCCTGAACAAGGTTTCGAACTTGTTCGATTGTTTGGCTGTCAACAGCAAAATTGGGGGGAATTCGGTGCGCAATCGCCGATTCGTGATTTCCGCTGCCCTCGTGGCGGCGGGTGTGGGGCTCCTGCCGGGCACGGCTCAGGCCGCTCCTGCCGGGCCCGCTGCCGGGCCCGCCGCAGGTGGGGCGTCCTCGCCCGCCGCCGGCGCTCTGGACAAGGCCAGGGCGGCTGCCGCCCAGACCTTCCGCAGCCCTGCCGACCGGACCGTCCGCACGGCGCTGCCGGCGGGCAAGAACAAGGCCGCGGGGGCCCAGGCGCAGTCCGTGGCGGGGAACCCGGGCCTCGCCGTGGGTGTCGAAGGCGTGGCCATCACCGCGCACGGCGTGGTGCTCCAGTCGGAGATCACGAGCGAGGACGTCCCGCTCGACGTCGTCATCGACTGGGGCGACGGGAAGGTCGAGAAGTCGACCGCCAACGGCTCCGGCGTGGTGGAGCACGTCCACACGTACGCGAAGCTCGGCGAGTACAAGGTCACGGTGACGGTGACCGACGCCGCCAATGGAGTCAAGGCCGTCAACACGCTCCCGTTCCTCACGCGGGGCAGCGACTTCACCCCGCACGCCCCGACCCGGCTGCTGGACACCCGTAACGGCACCGGCGCGGTGGCGGCCAAGGTCGCTCCCCGCGGCACGGCCCGTGTGAAGGTGGCCGGGAACGCCAAGGTCCCCGCCGGCGTCCAGGCGGTCGTCCTCAACGTCACCGTCACCAACACCGTCGCCGACGGTCACGTCACGGCCTGGCCCGGCGCGGGCTCCGAGCGGCCGATCACGTCGAACCTCAACTACACGGCCGGCCAGTCCGTCCCGAACCTGGTCATCGTGCCGGTGGGCACCGACGGCCACGTGGAGCTCTTCAACGGCGGCTGGGGTTCGGTCGACCTGATCGCGGACGTCACCGGCTACTTCACCCAGTCCGAGGCCAGCGGCTACACCTCGCTGACCCCGGTCCGCGCCGTCGACACCCGCGAGGGCCTCGGCGCGGCCAAGGGCCAGGTCGCTGGGCAGAGCGCGTTCGACGTGCAGATCTCGGGCAAGAACGGTGTCCCGGCCGGGATCACCGCCGTGGCGCTGAACATGACCGTCACCAACCCGCGGCAGGACGGTCACCTGAGCGCCTACCCGAGCGGCCAGCAGGCGCCGGTCACGTCCAACGTGAACTTCGCCGCAGGTCAGACGGTCGCCAACGCGGTGATCGTGCCGGTCGGTCCGGACGGGAAGATCTCCATCCGCAACGGTGCCTGGGCCGGCGCCGACGTGGTCGTCGACATCGTCGGCTACTACAGCCCGGCCGGCAAGGCGGCCTTCACGCCGTTCGCCCCGGTGCGGACGATCGACACCCGCGACCCCGAGAGCTGGTACGGCGAAGGGCCCGTGCCGGCCCGCGGTTACATCGCGCAGTGGTTCGCCCCGGATTCGGACGCCGAGGGGGTCGAGGCCATCGCGCTGAACACCACGGTCACCAACACGAAGGAGGCCGGGTTCCTCTCGGTCGCCCCGAGCCCGTTCCCGTGGCTGCTGAACGACCACCCCGACGCGCCGCAGCCGCCCCGTCCCAACTCCTCCGTCCTGAACTGGACGGCGGGCAAGACCGTCCCGAACCTGGTGCAGGCGAGCGCGGGCGAGCACGCCATCGTCCACTACTGGAACCAGGGTTGGAAGGACGTCGACCTGATCGTCGACCTCTTCGGGGTCTACGAATCCAACTGATCCACCGGTGAGTACGCGGAGGGGCGGCACGCGCGGGCGTGCCGCCCCTCCGGCGTCACCGGGGTCTGCCGGGTTCTTCAGTCCCACTGCTCGTCGGCCAGCGAGGTGACCGGCTGCGGCTTCCCGATGACCGCCAGGGCGATGTAGAAGTTGATCTGGCCGATCGCGATGGTGAGCGTGGCGATGGCCTTCTCGTCGTAGTGCCTGGCCACCTCGGCGTACAGCTCGTCGGAGACGCGCTCCGTGCCGCGCGGGGCGGGCTGGAGGGTGGCCTCCACCAGGGCGAGGGCGGCGCGCTCGGCCTCGGTGAAGTAGGGGGCGTCCTGCCAGGAGGAGACGGCGGTGATGCGCTCCTCGGTCTCCCCGGCCTTGCGCAGGAAGCCGGTGTTCAGGATGGTCAGGTAGGTGTTGTGGACGATCTGCCCGGCGCGCAGGTGGACGAGGCTGATCGTCTTGCGCGGCACCGAGCGGTTGCCCGTCGCCCGGAAGAGGGCGGCGCTGATGTCGTTCAGTTCGGGGACGAACTCGGCCGGGTTGGGCATCCGCGAGATCGAGGTGTTCGAGGTGTTCGAGTTGTCCGAGGCGTTCTGGGTGTCCGTCATGGCTGCTGTCTCCTTCGGATCGTTCGGATCGGCGTCTCCACAGCACTGACGGACGGCCCGGCACGAATGTGACCGGATGCGGAAAGTTTCTTATCAGTGCCGCCCGCGTCAGCGTCAGCGGGTACGGCGGGTACGACGGAGGGGCGGGGCGCGCCGTGCGCGTCCCGCCCCTCCGGTGGTGCGTGTCCTGCCTACAGGAACGAGTTGATCTCGATGGTCTCGGTGCGGCCGGGGCCGACGCCGATCGCGGAGATCGGGGCGCCCGACATCTCCTCCAGGGCCTTGACGTAGGCCTGGGCGTTCGCCGGCAGGTCCTCGAAGGTCTTGGCCTTGGTGATGTCCTCGGACCAGCCGGGGAGGTATTCGTAGATCGGCTTCGCGTGGTGGAAGTCCGTCTGCGAGTACGGGAGCTCCTCGACGCGCTTGCCGTCGATCTCGTACGCGACGCACACCGGGATCTGCTCCCAGCCGGTCAGTACGTCCAGCTTGGTGAGGAAGAAGTCGGTGAGGCCGTTCACACGGGTGGCGTAACGTGCGATCGGCGCGTCGAACCAGCCGCAGCGACGGTCGCGACCGGTGGTCACGCCGCGCTCGCCGCCGATGCGGCGCAGGTCCTCGCCGTCCTGGTCGAACAGCTCGGTCGGGAACGGGCCCGCGCCGACTCGGGTTGTGTAGGCCTTGAGGATGCCGATGACACGGCTGATCTTCGTCGGGCCCACGCCGGTACCGGTGCAGGCGCCGCCCGCGGTCGGGTTCGACGAGGTGACGAAGGGGTAGGTGCCGTGGTCGACGTCGAGCAGGGTGCCCTGGCCGCCCTCGAACAGCACGACCTTGTCCTCGTCCAGCGCGTTGTTGAGGATCAGGGTGGTGTCGGCGACGAACGGCTTGATCTGCTCCGCGTACTGGAGCATCTCCTCGACGATCTGGGCGGCGTCGATCGCGCGGCGGTTGTACAGCTTCGCGAGGAGCTGGTTCTTGCCCTCCAGAGCCGCTTCGACCTTCTGGGTGAGGATCGACTCGTCGTAGAGGTCCTGCACGCGGATGCCGATGCGGTTGATCTTGTCCGCGTAGGTCGGACCGATGCCGCGACCGGTCGTACCGATCTTGCGCTTGCCGAGGAAGCGCTCGCCGACCTTGTCGAGGGTGACGTTGTACGGCGTGATCAGGTGCGCGTTGCCGCTGATGAGCAGCTTGGAGGTGTCGATGCCGCGCTCGTTCAGACCGCGCAGCTCGGAGAGCAGGACGGCCGGGTCGACGACGACTCCGTTACCGATGACCGGGGTGCATCCGGGGGAGAGGATGCCGGAAGGGAGAAGGTGCAGCGCGTACTTCTGGTCGCCGACGACGACCGTGTGGCCGGCATTGTTGCCGCCCTGGTAGCGCACTACATAGTCAACGGATCCACCGAGCAGGTCGGTGGCCTTTCCCTTGCCCTCGTCACCCCACTGAGCTCCGAGCAGCACAAGAGCGGGCACAGGCGTACACCTCTTCCGGATGGGGCATGTCCAAGGTCAGGGGGCGTACGACGATGTACGCAGGCTGAGCCGTCGGACCGGTACCCCGGAATAGACGAAGGCCCTGGCGCAATAGCGCAAGGGCCTCTTGCACAAAGATGCTACCCGAGGAAGGACCGAGGTGTCGGCTCCAGAGCCCACCATGAGCCATGCGGGCGCGCCGGTAGGCGGTCTGCTCGTGCTCGTCGACCCGGTCGCCCGCCGTTTGGACGGCGAGTCCGTGCGGATCGCGAAAGATGTGTTGTCAGCGGGCGCGGCAGCGAAAATCTGCCTCCCGGATTCGCAGGAGGAATTTGCGCGGGCTCTGGCCCGCCGGGGCCATCGGCAGCCGGTGATCGTGGGTGACGACCGGGCCCTGGTGCGGGCCGTGGGGCTGCTGCACCGGGAGCGCGGGCTGGGCGAGGGTGCGCTGGCTCTGATCCCGGTGGGGCCCGTCGCCTCCCTCGGGCTGGCCCGGTCCCTCGGCGTGCCGCAGTCCGCGGTCACCGCGGCCCGGGCGGTGCTCGACGGGTCGGTCCGGATGTGCGACCTGCTGGTCGACGACAGTGACGGGGTGGTGCTGGGCGGGCTGCGGATCCCGCCGTTGCGGGCCGCGCGACCGTCCCGGCCGTCGGTGTGGAGTGCGTACCGCTCGCTGGTGCGGACGCTGACCCGCCCGGTGGCGGCGGCCGGCGGCGCGGGCGCGGGCCACCACCGGCTGCGGGTGGAGGCCGACGGAGTGCTGCTGGCGGACGTGGACCAGCCCGTGGAGGACGTCTCGGTTCGCATCCGGGACGACGGCGGTCCGGCGGAGGTCGTGGTCCGGACGGGCGGTGGCACCGCCGGCTCGACGGTGACCGTGCGGGCGAAGACGGTGACGGTGTCGGGCGCGGACTTCCGCTACCGCGCCGACGCGGCGATGACCGGCCCGGTCCGCCGCCGCACGTGGACCCTGCGGCCCGGGGCCTGGACCCTCACGCTGCCCCGATGACGCGGGGGCGGGACGAGCGGGGGACCGGGGACGCGGCGGCGCCGGTGCCGGTGCCGGGTGCGGTGGTGCCGGGCGCGTCGGCGCTGGGTGACGCGCCGCCGCTGGGTGACGCGGCGATCGGGGACGCGGCGGGGCTGCGGGACGCGCTGGGGGACTGGCGGCGGGACGGGCTGCTCCTGTGCCTGCTGCCGGTGCTCTGCTGGCCGGCGGTGGTCGCTGCCGCGCTCACCCGGCCGGTGATGCTGCTGGTGGTTTCGCTGGTGGTGCTGCTGAGTCCGGTGGCGCTCGGGGTGCGGGAGCTGGCTGCCGTGCGGCGGGTCCGGCGGGTGCTGCGGGACCCGGCGGTGCGCTGGACCCCGTACGAGGCCGTGGTGGTCCGTGCGCGGTGGCGCCCGCCGGTGCTGGTCCTGGAGGACGGGCGGCACGTGCTGACCCTGGGTGTACTGGGCCGGCGGGTCCTGCCGCCCCGCGCGTGGCCCCGTACGGCGACGCCGGCCCCCTCCGTGCAGGTGGTGCGGCTGGCGGGCGACCCGGCGGTGGGCGGGATCCTGTGGGCCCCGCACTCCCGCGCCGTGGGTTACGCCCGTCCCGCGCGCGGGAGGCGGCGCGCTGACGCCTTGGCTCCGGGCCCGCCCGGTCGCCGTCGCCTAGAACGCGACGAGCAGCTGCTTCAGCCCCCGGATGACGTAGCCGTCCTGCCACTGCGGCTCCTCGACGAGCCGCAGAGGCGGGACTCCGTCCGCCAGCAGTGCGCCGAACGAGGCCTCCAGCTCCCGCCGCGCCAGTGGCGCCCCCAGGCAGTAGTGGATCCCGGCCCCGAAGCTCAGGTGCGGATTGTCGGCCCGTACGAGGTCCAGCACGTCGGGATCCTCGAACCGAGCGGGATCCCGGTTCGCCGACCCGAACAACAGTGCGATTTCGGCTCCGCGGGGGATCTCGGTGTCCCCGATCCGGATGTCGTCGAGCACCCAGCGCTCGAACATCTGGAGGGGAGTGTCGTACCGCATGAGTTCATCCACAGCTGTGGACAACTTTTCGGGATCGCGGTTTTCGCGGAGCGCGGCGAGCTGCCCGGGATTGCGGAACAGCGCCCACCACCCGTTGACGGTGGTGTTGACGGTGGCCTCGTGTCCGGCATTCAGCAGCAGGACGCAGGTGGAGATCATCTCCTGCTCGCTGAGCCGGCCCTCCTCGTCGTGGGCGGCGATCAGCCCGGAGATCAAATCCTCGCCCGGGTTCTTGCGCCGCTCGGCGATCAGATCCCGCAGGTAGTCGCTGAACTCGATGCTCGCCCGTACCGCCCGCCGCGCCGTCTCCTCGTCCGGACGGAGTTCGAACATCCCGCAGATGTCCGCCGACCAGGGCCGCAGCGGCCCCCGGTCCGCCTCCGGCACGCCGAGCAGCTCGGCGATCACGGCCACCGGCAGCGGCTCGGCGACGGTGGTGAGCAGATCCCCGCCGCCGTCCGCGAGCAACTGTCCCACCAGGCCTTGGGCCAGCCGCCGCACGGCGGGCACGAGCTGCTCCACCGTGCGCGGAGTGAAGGCCTTCGCCACCAGCCTGCGCACCCGCGCGTGCGCGGGATCCTCCAGGTCCAGCAGGCCGTTGCCGTTGAGCACGTGGAACGGCTCGTGCTCCGGCGGCGGCGCCTGCCGCCCGAACTCCTCGTGCGAGAACCGGTGGAGGTAGGTCCGCCCCAGCCGCCGGTCCCGCAGCAGCGCACTCACATCGGCGTAGTGCGGCACCAGCCACTGCCCGGTGGCCTCACACCACACGGCCCGCCCCTGCTCCCGCAACTCCCGGTACGCCGGATACGGATCGGCGACGAACGCGGCATCCCACGGATCAAAGCCCATCCCCGCAGACTAAGCGCTGTCCCGCCGGATCAGGCCGGTGTCACGAGGCGGGTCTCGTAGGCGAACACCGCCGCCTGCGTCCGGTCGCGTAGCCCCAGCTTCACCAGGATCCGGCTGACATGGGTCTTGATCGTGGACTCCGCGACGATCAGCCGGTTCGCTATCTCCGCGTTGGACAGCCCCTGCGCGATCAGGATCAGCACCTCCGTCTCCCGCTCCGTCAGTTCACCCACTCCCGCCGGGTCCGCGAGCTTGCGCGCCTCGGAGATCTTCGAGAACTCCGCTATCAGCCGCTTGGTCACCGAGGGCGCCAACAGGGCCTCGCCGGCCGCCACCACCCGTACCCCGTCCGCCAGCTGACGGGCCGACGCGTCCTTGAGGAGGAACCCGGAGGCCCCGGCCCGCAGCGCCTGGTACACGTACTCGTCGAGGTCGAAGGTCGTCAGGACCAGCACCTTCGCGTCCGTGTCCGAGGCCACGATCTCCCGCGTCGCCTCCAGGCCGTTCATCTGCGGCATCCGGATGTCCATCAGCACCACGTCCGGCCGCAGCGCCGCCACCTGGGTGATGGCCTCCCGGCCGTCGACCGCCTCGCCGATCACTTCGATGCCGTCCATGGCGTTCAGCAGGACGGAGAAGCCCTCGCGCACCATCATCTGGTCATCGACGATCAGCACCCTGATCGTCATACCGAGCCCTCCCGCGGATCCGGCTCCGTCACCGGCTCCGGACGGATGGGCACCGGTATGAACACCGACACCTCGTACCCGCCCGCGGCCGTCCGTCCGGCCGTCATCTCCCCCTCCAGCATGGCCACCCGCTCCCGCATTCCGGTGATCCCGTGCCCGGCCCCCGGCGAGGGCCGCGCATCCCCGGTCGCCGCCTCATTGACGATCCGTATCCCCAGGCCGCCCAGCACGTAGGACACCTCCACCCCGGCCGCCGCGCCCGGCGCGTGCCGCAGGGTGTTGCTCAGGGCCTCCTGGATGATCCGGTACGCCGACAGCTCCACGCCCTGCGGCAGCTCCCGCACCGCGCCCGTGACCGTCTTCTCCACATGCAGCCCGGCCTCCCGCACATTGGCGAGGAGCCCGTCCAGCGAGGCCAGCGTCGGCTGCGGGGCGTCCGGAGCCTCGTAGTCGGCGGAGCGCACCACACCCAGGACCCGCCGCAGCTCCGTCAGGGCAGCCACCGCGTTCTCCCGGATGGTGACGAACGCCGCCTCCAGCTCCGGCGGCGGGTTCTTCACCCGGTACGGAGCGGCCTCCGCCTGGATCGCCACCACCGACATGTGGTGGGCCACCACGTCGTGCAACTCCCGGGCGATCGTGGTCCGCTCCTCCAGCAGCGTCCGCTTGTCCCGCTCGACGGCCGTGACCTCCTGCTGTGCGCTCACCTCCGCCTTCGCGTGCCGGCGTATCTGGATGCTGCTGGCGATCGCCAGGGCGAAGGCCGAGGTCACCGCCATCTCCGGCAGGTTCGAACCCCACTGGCCGTTGAACAGGATGGAGATCGCCGTTCCCAGCGCGAGGGTGAGCGCCCACATCCAGGCCGCCACCCGGGGCCCGGTCCGCAGCGTGACCAGGACCATGACCGCGATGTACGACAGGAAGCTGCCGCCGGTCCACGGCCAGTTGTAGCCACCGCTGACGCCGGCCAGCACCACCGTCATCACCATGGCCGCCCACCACGCGCCGACCGGCCGCACCAGCGTCATGAGGACGGGAGTCGCGGCCAGCAGCGCCATGGTGATCTGCCCGAGATCGCCCCAAGCGCCCGACTGTGTGTTGAGCGTGACCAGCCCGACGAAGAAGGCCAGGGCTGCCACCGCCACATGGCGTTTGTACGGTGCGTACCGCCGGATCCCCTGGGGAAGCCTTCGCGCGATGCGGCCGGGGGTCTGCACCAGCGGCAGCGGCCGGTAGGCGAAGGCATCGGTGATGAGGTCCTTGCGCAGGGTCGCGATCACCTCCGATGCAATTCGGATTTCAGGCGTCCGGGCTGTCCCCCCGGTGGTCGTCTCGGTCATACACACCACCGTAGGTCCGGACCGCCGTCGTCTGCGTCGCCGCTGATGGGGATATCCCGGGGTCCCTCTCAAGTACTACACGGGCCCGTCAGTAGCCCGTCGGGCGGATCAGACCCGTCTCGTACGCGAAAACGGCCGCCTGCGTCCGGTCCCGCAGCCCCAGTTTCACCAGGATCCGGCTCACATGGGTCTTCACCGTCTGCTCGGCCAGGACCAGGTGCTCCGAGATCTCCGCATTGGACAGGCCCTGGGCGATCAGCGACAGCACCTCGGTCTCCCGCTCGGTCAGTTCGTCGATGCGGGCCCGCGAGGGCGCGCGCGGCGCGCCCAGCCGCGAGAACTCCGTGATCAGCCGCTTCGTGATGTTCGGCGAGAGCAGCGCCTCACCGGCCGCCACCACCCGCACCGCTTCGGCGAGCTGGTCGGCCGACGCGTCTTTGAGCAGGAACCCGGAGGCCCCGGCCCGCAGGGCCTCGTACACGTACTCGTCGAGGTCGAAGGTGGTCAGCACCAGCACCTTCACGGCGGCATCGGGCCCGCTCGTGATCACGGACGTGGCCTCGATGCCACCCATCCCCGGCATGCGGATGTCCATCAGAACCACGTCCGGGGCCAGCTCGGAGACCTTCGCCACGGCGTCGGCCCCGTCCACCGCCTGTCCCACGACCTCGATGTCGGGCTGCGCGTTGAGGAGCACGGTGAAGCCCTGCCGGACCATCATCTGGTCGTCGGCGATCATCACCTTGATCGGGGAGCTCATGGGGCCATCTTCTTACTCTCGGGGGCGGGCCCGGCGGGCAGGCCCTGCGGATCCATCGGGAGGACGGCGCTCACCTCGTACCCGCCGTCGGGGCGCGGACCCGCCGCCAGTTCGCCTCCCAGCATGCCTGCCCGCTCCCGCATCCCCAGCAGTCCGTGTCCCGCCCCGTGCGAGGGCGGGGCCGGCCGGGTGGGCGCGGTGTTGGAAATGCACAGGTGCAGGTCCCGCGGGCCGTACGCGACGCCGACCTCCACCCGCGAACCGGGTGCGTGGCGCAGGCAGTTGCTCAGCGCCTCCTGCACGATCCGGTACGCGGTGAGCTCCACGCCCGGGGTCAGCGGGCGCCGGATGCCCGCGGTCTCGGTGGTCACGTCCAGACCGGCCCCCCGCACGTTGTCCACGAGGCCGTCCAGCTCGGCGAGGGTGGGCTGCGGATGATGGGGGTTCGCGGGATCGTCGGGCTGTTCCGAGCGCAGCACGCCCAGCACCCGCCGCAGCTCCGTGAGAGCTTCCAGCGCGTTCTCCCGGATGCCGGCCAGGTTCTCCTTGAGTTCCTCGGACGGGTTCTCCACGAGGTGCGGGGCGACCTGCGCCTGGATGGAGATCACCGACATGTGGTGCGCGACGACGTCGTGCAGTTCGCGGGCGATCCGGCTGCGCTCCTCGAGCAGCGTGCGCCGGGCCCGCTCCTCCTCGGTCAGGGTCTCCTGCTCGACGAGTTTGCCGCGGGCCAGGCGGGTGGCCCGCAGGGCGTAGCCGAGGATTCCCACGAACCCGAAGAGGATGGCCACGCCCGCGAGGATCGTCCCGCTCTGCGGCGGTCTGAGGACGGCCTCGGCCAGCCCGGAGAGGGCGAGCGTGATGCCGATGACCCAGACGGTCACCCGGGGCGGCACGCGCAGGGCGACCATCAGGATCAGCGGCGCGAGCGTGAACGGCCCGGCGGGCGTCCAGGGCCAGGACTGTCCGTGACCGACGTGGTCGTGGATGACCCAGGCGACGAGAGCCGCGGTGACGAGGCCGAGCCACCAGGCGGCGATCGGCCGGAACATGCTGAGCAGGACGGACGCGGACGTCAGCAGCGACAGTCCCAGCACGGCCGCGCCGAAGACTTTGTAGTGGTCGTTCAGCTGCATCCCCGTCAGGACACCGCTGGGTATGGCCGCGTAGCCGAGGATCACATGCGGCAGCCAGGCAATCCAGCGCGGCCGGGACATCTTCGGGAGGGGATCCCGCTTCACGGTGAACAGCTCCCGGGCCAGGCCGCGCGGCAGGTCGTTGCGGTGCTCGGCGGTGGGCGGTGCGGTCTGCTGGTTCACGTCGTTCAGGCTAAGGCCGGCCCTGGACATGGGCGATTTCCTTGGTGGCGGCGGCCGTCCGGGGGCGGGGGACGTCTGCGGTGGAGGTGGGGGCGGTGGGGGCGGTGGGGGCGGTGGGGGCGGTTTGGGCCATGGCGGGGCCGGGCTTCGGACGCCGGGAGGTCTGTTCGTACGTACGGAACGCCGCCCAGCAGAGCGCCAGTGCCGCGGCGAACACCGGAAGCCACAGCAGTCGGGCCGCTATCCAGCCCACCGAGTCGGGCACGGTGTGCAGTCCGGGAAGGTCGGCCGAGACCAGCAGCCCGAGGGCGGTGACGGCCATCATGGCGGTCTGGTGCCACAGGAAGACCGTCATGGCGGAGAGGTTCACCAGGGCCACCTTCGCCCAGGCTCCCGGCCGTTGCATGGCCCGGGCCAGCGGCTCGCGCACCAGCAGCGCCAGCCCGCACTGGGCCAGTCCGAACGCGACTGTGGCGAGCGTCGGCGGGTTCAGATTCGATATCGGGGCCCCGGGAACACCCACCATGGAAGCCGGGTACCCGCCCCACAGGATCAGCGCGACCGTGGCCGCGGTGCCCGCACCGAGGAGCACCAGCGCCGGCCCGCGGCGGGCGAAGGCCCCGCGGGACCAGGCGGCGCCCATCGTGAAGGGGACGAGCCAGCCGGCGGCCACATTGACCCAGCCGACCCACTCGGGCCCGCCGAGCCCGAAGCGCCACACGTCGACGCCGGCCACCACGGCCAGTGGCCACAGCGGGTTGAGCCGGGCCACGAGCGGCGTCGCGGCGGTGAGCGCGGCGAACACCAGCAGGAACCACAGCGGCGACAGGACCAGCTTGACCAGCGTCCGGACGGTGTCCAGCTCCGCCCCGCCGATCAGCATGCCGCCCGCCACCACCACCCACAGGACGAGCACCGCGGCGACCGGACGGAACAGCCGCCCCAGCCGCTGCCCGACCCAGGTGCCGTACGAGAGTCCCCGCTCGCGCGCCGTTGCGTAGCCCCGGGCAGCGACGTGGCCGCCGACCAGGAAGAAGACGGCCAGCGTCTGGAACACCCAGGACACCGGGGCCAGCCAGGCCATGTACGTGAGTGGGCTGTCGGCGCTCAGGGCCCCGTCGCCGGCGGTCAGGGCGGTGACCAGCCAGTGGCCGAGCACCACACCGAGGATCGCGAAGGCCCGCAGCGCGTCCACGGTCCGGTCCCGGCCGGCCGGGGTGGCCGCGTCGATGCCCGCCGCCAGGGCGGACCAGCGGGCGCGGAGCTCATGCATGGGTGGCCTCCGGGGCGGGAGTGGTGCCGAGGACGATGGCGGCCAGGCTGTCGAGGGACTCGGTGCCCGGCGTCAGGTAGTCGCTGTGCCCGGCGGCGCCGGCGGTGAAGGCCCGCGCCCCGAAGGCGGGGTCGACGGGGTCGGTGCCGAAGCCGATCCCGCCGAGCCGGACGTGCGGGACGTTGGCCACCCAGTCGGCGCTGCCCCGCCCGGCCCAGACGCGGGCGCCGGTCGGCAGCTCCCGGGCGGATCCGGCCCCCGTACCCGGACTGCCGTACAGGGCCATGTCGCTGACCGTGGGTCCGGTACCGGTCCGGGCGCAGACCACGGAACCGTAGGAGTGGCAGAGGAGGGAGAGCCGGGAGCCGGGCGCCGCCATGGTCGACAACCGGTCCAGGAAGGGCGCCAGTTCACCGGCGGCTTCGTCGGCGCGGCCGGCGGTCAGGACGGTCGTGCTGACCGTGCCGGGGGTGTCGTACCCGAGCCAGGCGACCACGGCGGAGCGCGGATGCTCGGCCTGGAGGCGCTGCTGGAGGGCGACGGCCCCGGCCCGGAACCTTTCGTAGGTGTCGAGCGTGGTGTCGGACCCGGGCACCAGGACGGTGACCCGGTCGGCGGTCTCCAGCTCGCCGACCACCTCGACGGCCCGGCCCGTGCCGCGGCCGTCGAAGGTGAGGAACTGCGCCGCTCCGGCCGCCTCCATGGAGCGGAGCCTGGCGGCCCGGCCCGGACGGTCGGCGTCCTGGGCCATACGGGCCGCCTCGGCCAGGTTGGCGCGGTTCGCGGCGTACCGGCTCTGGGGCGCGGCGTCCTCGGCGAACGCCGGGGGCACAGGGGCGGGCACGTCGGAGGCTGCGGCGGCGGATATGGGGAACACCACGGCCGTGGCGACGAGCGCGGCCAGCAGCGTCCGGCGCAGCCGGCCCGTGCCGGACCCGCCCGTGCCGGACCCCGCCCGGCCGGTGGCGAGTGCCGTCCCCGCCGCGCCGGTCGTCCCCGCCGTACCGCCGCCCGTGCCTGCCGTGCCTGCCGTCCCCGTCGTCCCCGTCGTCCCCGTCGTCATGGTGTGTTCCCTCGGTCGTCCGGAGGAGCCGTCAGCGGCCCTCTCTGCTACCGAAGTTAGAAATCCGAGCCCGTGGTCGGCGTCACGCCATGGAGCGGTGTTTACGCGTAGCTCTCAGGTATGACGGGGGATACCTGAGAGGCACCGCATACGCGAACACCGCCACAACGGCGGTCGGTTAGGGTGCTGGAGTGATCGACGACGACTGGCGCCGCGACCGCATCGGCAGCGCGCACCGAGGGGAGAACCCCACCGTCCTGCGCCGCCTCGACTCCGGATTCGCCGTCATCGGGGACCGGCAGTTCCTGCCCGGGTACGCGGTGCTGCTCACCGACGACCCGGCCGTCACCCGGCTCTCCGACCTGCCCCGGGCGCGCAGGGCCGCGTACCTCTCGGATCTCGAGCGCCTCGCCGAGGCCGTCGAGCGGGCCTGCGCGCGCCTCGACCAGGCCTTCCGCCGCGTGAACATCGAGATCCTCGGCAACACCGACCCGTACCTCCACACCCACGTCTGGCCCCGCTACGACTGGGAGCCCGCCGACCGCGTCAGGCTGCCCGTGTGGCTGTACGGGGAGGAGTACTGGCGCGGTGGGCAGTACGCGCTGGGCCCGCGCCACGACGCCCTGCGGGCCGCCATCGGGGAGGAGTTGGACCGGCTCGGAGCGGCAGCCTGAGGAGCAGCAGCCTGAGGTTCGGCAGCCTGAGGGATAGGCGCGCGCGGTTCCTCAGACCACCACGCCGGCCATGACGGCAGGCGTCACGTGGCCGCCACGCGCACGCCGAAGCCGATCAGGACGACGCCCGTCGTCCGGTCCAGCGCCCGCCGGACCCGCGGCCGCGCGAAGAACCGCCGGGCCCGCGAGAGGACGTACACGTACGAGCCCAGCCAGACCACCGTCAGCAGTACGTGGACCAGGACGAGCAGCGCCATGCCGAGCGCCGGGCCCAGGTCCGGAGGGGCGAGGGCGGGCAGCAGCCCGGTGTAGAAGACGGCGATCTTGGGGTTGAGGACGTTGGCGACCAGGCCGGTCCGCCAGGCCCCGCCGCGGCCCGCCTTCGGTCGTCCGGGCGCTGAGCCGCCCGCCTCCGGCCGTTCATCGGCAGGCTCGGCGCCCGGACGGCACAGGGACCGGATGCCCAGCCAGCACAGGTACGCGGCGCCCGCGAGCTTCACCACCAGGTACACCTCGGCCGAGGCGGCGAGCAGCGCCGCGAGGCCCGCCACGGTGAGGGCGCCCCAGATCAGCAGCCCGACGGCGATCCCGGCGACCGTGCGCAGCCCGTCGCCGCGCCCCCGCGTGACGGCCCGTTTCGTGACGATCGCCATGTCCGGTCCGGGAACGAGGGTGAGCAGCGCCAGGACCCCGGTCGCGCCGAGAAGAGCGGTGAGCACCGGCTCAGTCTGCCACCAGGGGCTCGACGTGGCCCGCCCGCCAGCGGGGTGCCGGGTCCTGGCCGGGGCTGGTCCAGTACTCCCTCGCCGCCACGACCTCCCCGCCCACCACGGTCCACAGCGAGACGGCCCGGTAGACGACGTGGTCCTGAGGTATCTCCACCTCGGTGACGACGAGGTCCCCGTCGGCCAGGATCCGCAGCAGTTCCACCGATCTCTCGTCCGCGTAGGCGTCGTCGCTGTTCACGGCGATGAAGTTGGCGCGCCCGACGATGCGCTCGCCGCTCACCGGCCATTCGATGACGGCGTCCTCGGCGATGAGCGCGGCCACGCCGTCCCAGTCGCGTGCCTCGATCCGCTCCCACAGTCGTGCCACTACCTTCAACGGCTCCATGCGCCGCAGTGTCCGACAGCCCCGTAATACGTAACAACCTTTGCCCGCAGGCTTATTGACCTCGTCACAATCGGTTCCCGGTCACTGTCTGCGGTAGGTGAGCGGGGGGTTGTCGCTGCCCGCCAGCTCCCTTGAAAGGCTCCCGTCGGGGAGCAGCCGGAGCCGGCTCCAGGGCCCCGGTGTGCAGGTCGGCGGGGCGCCCGAGGTGACCGTGGAGGCGCCGAGTTCCACCGGGTCGGGGGCGCTGCGCAGGGGCGCCGTCCAGGCGCAGGCGAAGCCGGGGTCCTCGACGGCGAGGGACATCACCGGGTCGCCGACCGCGCCGCGGGTGAGGGTGAGGCGCCAGGTCTGGGTGCCGTGGGTGGCCTGCCAGGTGCCGAGGTAGGCCTCGGGGAGGCCGGTGGTGGCGTAGCCGGAGCCGGTGGAGCCGGAGGCGCCGGAGGGGGAGGTGGCGGCGCCGGTGGCAGTGGTGGTCGGGGCCGTGGCCGCGGCCGTGGTCGGTATGCGGGACGTGCCGACTGGGGGCCGGGGGTCCTCGGCTCCGCTCATCACCGCGTACACCGTGCCGGCGGACAGGACGGCGACGACCGTGGCCAGCGCGAGGAGGAGGGCGGTCGACGCGGTGCGGGTGCGGGGCGAAGGCCCCGGTGCCACCGGCGCGTACGGCGGGTGGGTGGGGTACGCGGAGTACGAGGGCGGTGGCGTCGCCGGCGGAGCGGGGAGTGCCGGGGGCGACGGGGGCGACGGGGGTGCCGCGCGGTCCGGGCCGGCGTCCTCGCGGTCCAGCAGCGCCACGGCGTGCCGCCCGAGCCGGGCCACCAGCGGGGCCGGAAGCCAGGGCTCCAGGGCCCTGCCGTCGGCCACGGTGTCCCCCGCGCCGACCCGCGCCAGCACCTCGGCGGGCCCGGGCCGGGCGGCGGGGTCCCCGTGCAGGCAGGCCCGTACGAGGTCCAGCAGCTCGGCCGGTACGCCGGCCAGGTCCGGTTCGGCCTCGGTGCTGCGGAGCAGGAGTGCCGCCAAGCCGCCGGGCTGCTCCGCGTCGCCGAACGGCAGCCGTCCGGTGGCCGCGTACGCCAGGACCGAGCCGAGGCAGAACATGTCGCAGGCGGCGGTCACCGGTTCGCCGCGGATCTGCTCGGGGGCCATGAAGCCGGGGGAGCCGATGACTTCGCCGACCCGGGTCAGGCCGGCGTCGTACCCGGTGGGGGCGCGGGCGATGCCGAAGTCGATGACGCGGGGGCCGTCGAGGGTGAGCAGGACGTTCGAGGGCTTCAGGTCGCGGTGGACGATGCCGGCGCGGTGGATGTCCTGGAGGGCGTACGCGAGGCCGGCGGCCAGGATCCGTACGGAACGGCCGGGCAACGGGCCGAAGTCGTGGGCCACGACCTGGCGGAGGCTCGGCCCGGCGACGTAGCCGGTGGCCAACCAGGGGGTCCGGGCCTCGGTGTCGGCGTCGAGCACCGGGGCGGTCCATTCGCCGCCGACGCGACGGGCCGCGGCGACCTCCTGGCGGAAGCGGATGCGGAACTCCTCGCGGGCGGCGAGGTCGTGGTGGACCAGCTTCACGGCCACGGTGCGGCCGCGGTCGGAGCGGGCGAGGTAGACCTGGCCCATGCCGCCGGCGCCGAGGCGTGAGAGCAGGCGGTACGGGCCGATGTGGTGGGGGTCGTGCGGGTGCAGTGGTTCCATGCCGGGTGGTCCTCCCCTGCGGGGGCCGTGCGGAACGGCTCTGCCGGGAAGGACGGTTGGGGGTGGCGGCCGGTTGCCTGCCGCAGGGGTGGACTGCGGGGCGCAGCCCCGGACCCCGCGCCTCAAGCGCCGGCGGGGCTGGATTTGGCCCGGCGGGGCTGGGATTGCCGGGCGGGTGAAAGATCGGGGCTCCGCCCCGGGCCCCGCGCCTCAAACGCCGGCGGGGCTGAATTTTGCCCGGCGAGGCTGGGATTTGCCCGGCGGGGGAATTGCAGGCGGGCTGGAAGAGGGCGGGCGGGACTGGAGGGGCGCCGGTGGGGCTGGATTTGGCTGCCGGGGTGGGGATGGTCTAGTTCAGGTTTCGGTGGGGTGGGTGGTGAGGGTGTCCAGGGCTTTGGCCAGGCGTTCCAGGGTGCGGACCGTTTCGGCGAAGGCGGCGTCGCCCAGTTCTGCGGCGAGGCGGGCGGCCAGGGCTGCGTGGCCGGGGGAGATCCGGGCCACCGCCGCGCGGCCCTCCTCCGTCGGGCGCAGCAGCTTCGCCCTGCGGTGGGCGGGGTTCGGGACGTACTCGGCCAGGCCCTTGGCGGCCAGCAGGTCCGCGATGCGCTGGACGCTCTGCCGGGTGATGCCCATGCTCCGCGCGATGCCCGCGACGGGCAGCGGCTCCCGCAGGACCGCGCCGAGCACCTGCCACCAGGCGGCCGTCAGCCCGGCCGGCCTGGCCAGTTCCTCCGAGACGGAGAGGAACTGGCCGTTCAGCCGGAACACCCCGAGCGCGGTGCGGCTCAGCAGGTCCTGCTGGGCGCGGGTGGCCCCGAGCGGCAGCGGCTCAGGCATCGCCGGCCTCCGCCGCCGCCATCAGGACCGGGTACGCGCTCTCGTCCGAGTCGTGGAAGAGCCGGTACCACGCGTCCAGGACGTCCGGCTTGTAGATGTCGAGGCGGGCGAAGACCTCGCGGGCGAAGGCCACCGGCTCCGTCGGCCCGGCCGTGATCAGGTCGCCGTCGGTCACCGCGTCGGCCTCGACGTAGCTCTCGGCGCCCCCGTAGCCCGGCTGCGACGCCAGGTAGAAGGAGGCGGCGCTGGTGTGGGCCCGGCCGTCCAGCAGCCCGGCGCGGGCGAGGCCGGCGGTGGCCCCGCAGATCGCCGCGACCGGCACCCCGGCGGCCAGGAACTCCCTCGCCTTCGCCGCGAACGGCGCCAGCTCGTCGCCGGTGTCCCACAGCGAGGCGCCGGTGAGGATCAGCAGCGAGGAGTCCTCCGGCCGCAGGTCGGCCAGGGCCAGGTCGGGCTGGATGCGGACACCGCCCATGGTGGTGACCGGCTGCCCGGCGGCGTGGCCGACGGTCCGTACGGCGTGGCCGCGCTGGCTCAGGTGCGCGGTGGTGTGGCCGGTCTCCCAGTCCGCGTACGTGTCGTAGACCGCGAGGTGGACGGGCTTGCGCGGGGTCTCGCTCATGGTGGTCGCCTCCAGTGTCGAGCGTCGGATCGGGCTCCGGTGACAAGGTCCTGCGACGAGCTCTCGCGGCTTGCGCGTTCCCGCTGGTGAGATCCGGCCTGCGGCGAGCTCTTATGACATAAGACTGTCATGACGACAGGATGCTGTCAATGGTTCGCGAGGGCGACCGCGCGCAGACAGACTGCCGAGGCCTGCCCCCCACCCCCATACAGTCCGCCGATATCCCTCCCCACCTGCGCACTTCTAGCGTGACGTCATGACCCCTCATGTCACCTCGCACACCCCGCACACTCTTGCCGCAGTGAAGGACGCAGACCGGAAGCATGTCTTCCACTCCTGGTCCGCCCAGGCCCTGATCGACCCGCTCGCCGTCGCCGGGGCCGAGGGGTCGTACTTCTGGGACTACGACGGCAAGCGCTTCCTCGACTTCTCCTCCCAGCTGGTCAACACCAACATCGGCCACCAGCACCCCAAGGTCGTCGCCGCGATCCAGGAGCAGGCCGCCCGGCTGTGCACCCTCGCGCCCGGCTTCGCCGTGGACGTCCGCTCCGAGGCCGCACGCCTCATCGCCGAGCGGACCCCCGGCGACCTGGACAAGATCTTCTTCACGAACGGCGGCGCCGAGGCCGTCGAGAACGCCGTCCGCATGGCCCGTCTGCACACGGGCCGCGCCAAGGTGCTCTCCACCTACCGCTCGTACCACGGGGCCACCGCCGCCGCGATCAACCTGACCGGCGACCCGCGCCGCTGGCCCTCCGACACGGCCGCCGCCGGCGTCGTGCACTTCTGGGGCCCGTACCTCTACCGCTCCGCCTTCCACGCCACCACCGAGGCCGAGGAGTGCGCCCGCGCCCTCGCCCACCTCGCCGACACCATCGCCTTCGAGGGACCGCAGACCATCGCGGCGATCATCCTGGAGAGCGTGCCCGGCACCGCCGGGATCATGACCCCGCCGGCCGGCTACCTCGCGGGCGTGCGCGAACTCTGCGACCGCCACGGCATCGTCTTCATCCTGGACGAGGTCATGTCGGGCTTCGGCCGCACCGGCCAGTGGTTCGCCGCCGACCACTGGGGCGTCACCCCCGACCTGATCACCTTCGCCAAGGGCGTGAACAGCGGATACGTGCCGCTCGGCGGCGTGGCCATCTCGGCCGCCATCGCCGACACCTTCGCCACGCGTCCCTACCCGGGCGGACTGACGTACTCCGGCCACCCCCTCGCCTGCGCCGCCGCCGTCGCGACGATCAACACCATGGAGGAGGAGGGCGTCGTCGAGCACGCCGCCCACCTCGGCGAGAACGTGATCGGCCCGGCGCTCGCCGAGATCGCCGAGCGCCACCCCTCGGTCGGGGAGGTCCGCGGCCTCGGCACCTTCTGGGCGCTGGAACTCGTACGGGACAAGGAGACGCGCGAGCCGCTCGTCCCCTACAACGCGGCCGGTGCGGACAACGCGCCGATGGCCGAATTCGCCGCGGCCTGCAAGGCCTCCGGCCTGTGGCCCTTCGTCAACATGAACCGCACCCACGTCGTCCCGCCGTGCACCATCACGGAGGCCGAGGCGAAGGAGGGACTGGCCCTGCTGGACGAGGCGCTGACGGTCGCCGACCGCCACACCACGGCCGGCTAGCCGCCCAGGACGGGACGTGCGGGGCCGGTGGCCGGGTCGCGTCCGGATAGCGGGTTGTGAATCCGCATACAGGCCACCTACCGATCGGTTTCGGCCTCGCTGTCTGGCCTATGGTGTCCGGAGCTCTACGACAGGAGACGGACCCCTATGCCAGGCAGCGGCGCTGTCACCCGCAACACACTTCGCCAGCAGATCGCGGACGCGCTGCGTGACGAGGTGCTCGCGGGACGCCTGCCTCCGGGGACCGAGTTCACCGTCAAGCAGATCGCCGAGCAGTACGAGGTCTCGGCGACGCCGGTGCGCGAGGCGCTCGTCGACCTCTCGGCCCAGGGGCTGCTCGAACTGGTCCAGCACCGGGGCTTTCGCGTGCGGATCTTCTCCGTGGACGACTTCCGCGGAATGATCGAGGCCCGCTCGCTGGTCGTGGACGGGATCTTCCGCCGGCTAGCCGAGCGCGGCACGGCCCCCGGCTCCGGCGAGCTGCTGGTGTCGGTGCGCCGCCGGGGCGAGGAGGCGCGGCGGGCCGCGCACAGCGGTTCGCTCGAAGTGCTGATCGGCTACGACCTGCGCTTCTGGCGGGAGCTGAGCGGGCTGGTGGCCAACACCTACATCTCCGAGTTCCTGCACCGGATCCGCGTCCAGTGCTGGGTCTTCGCCGTCCCCCACCTCCAGCGCGAGCCGCAGCTGCGGGCGGCGCTGTGGGACGGGCACAGCGAGCTGGTGGACGCGGTGACGCTGGCCGACGCCGACGCGGTACGCCGCATCGTGCGGGGCTACAACCAGCACGCGCTGGACTGGGCCGCCCGCATCTAGAGGCGTCCTGCCGGTCAGGCCGGGCGATCAGGTCGGGCCCGAGGTTCTGCGCACCTCTTCGCGGAGGGTGTTCGGCGCACTACGCTGGCCCGATCGGCGGCAACGACTGATCGGAGGCCGTGTGGCCTGTGACCTGTGGCTGGTCCCCCTTGTCGACGTGCTGTGCCACAGCCCCGACAACCCCTTCGCGGAAGAGATCGCCTCGTACGACAAGGCGCTGGGCGCGGCCGGACTGCCGTCCGTGCCCGTGTTCGCGTACATGCCGGGCCTGAGCGGGGACGTCGCCCCGGTCGCCGGCTTCGACTACGACGCCCTGCATTTCCTGAGGAGGGCGTACCTGCTCCAGATCTGCGGGCTGCCGGTGACCCCGGTGGACGAGCTGGGCGGGGACTACGAGCAGCTGCTGGAGATGTTCGAGCCCACGGCGCAGCAGTCGCACCTGGTGTGGCACTACGACCACGCGGGGGCGTACGTCCCGGTGGACTTCGCGGTGCCGCTGGCGAACGAGGAGCTGCTGGCGGGGGGCGGTCCGCTGGGGTCCGCGCAGGGGTTGCTGCGGGAGCTGCTGTTCGTGGCCCCCGCGATCGGGATAGACCCGGGGAACCCGCCCGCGGCGCCGGCTCCGCCGGGGCGGCCGACGCTGCTGGAGGAGCCCGCGGGGCCGATTCCCTACGACGACAGTCCCTTCGCGCGTGAGCGGCACGTGTGGCTCGGGTTGCACGCGGCGGCCACGCGGAGCCTCGGGCAGGGCTCGATGATCATCTTCAGCTGAGCGGGGCGGTCGGGGGCGGGGCCGCTGCCCGGGCTCCGCGCCTCAAACGCCGGCGGGGCTGGAATTGGGCTCTGCCCCGGACCCCGCGCCTCAAACGTCGGCGGGGCTGGAATTGGGCTCCGCCGCGGGGCCGGATTTGGTTCCGGCAGAGTGGGAACGGGAGATGGGGGCGGGGCTGCATTGGCCCCGCCGGCCGTCAGCGGGGTTGTTCCGGGGGGCGTTGGCGGGGCATGTTCGGGCGGGTGCCCGGGGGGAGGGGGAAGCGGGCCGGGGGGACGTACGCGTCCGCGCGGCCCCCGGAGGCGCCCAGGGACTGCATCACCAGCGGCGCGGGCCCGGCCCGGAATTCCACCATCCAGTCCGCCGTCTCCGAGCGCACCAGCTCCGTGATGTCCTCCGAGAAGCGGCGAAGCACGGTCAGACAGCGCTCGGCGGCCTCGCTGGCCGTGCCCTCGGTGGGGCCGAGCACCTCCCGTACGTTCTCCGACGCCCAGTCGAACTGGAGGGTCTGGAGCCGCCTCTGCACCGCCTGCGCCGTGGCCACGTCCCGCATCCACCCGGACGTCAGCCCGAAGAACCGGTCGCAGGCCAGCGCGGCCGCGCCCAGCAGCAGTGCGAGGTAGCCGTACGTGGACGCGCCCGCCAGCGAGCCGGTCAGCTCCAGCAGCGGCATGGAGGCGCCCGTGACGGCGCCCACGGCCGCCCCGGCGCGCAGCACGCGCGCACCGCGCCGCTTCCAGGCCCGGTCGGACAGGTACCACGCGGCGGTGCGCAGCGCATCGGCCTCGACCCGCCGGTAGAGCTCGTCGAGCCGCTCCGCGGGCTCGCCCCAGTCCCCGAGGGGGAACGGCCGGCCGGTCAGATCGCCCGCCGCCATCGGTCCGTCGCCTTCCTCCCGGGGATCCCGGGGTGGCCCCTCGGGCTGCATCTCCGGCTGGCTCACCCGGCACTCCCTCTGCCTGCGCTGACGTGTGGTGGTGCGCGTGTGCGCAATGATGCGCATGCTCTTCCTACCTTCGAATGACGAGCGATGGGCGACGATTCCCGGGATTTCCGCCCGCAAGGAGGTCTCCATCAGGTACGCGTACGCCTCGTCTCTCACTCGAAAGAGTTGGTCCTCACGGCGTAGGGCGCAGCGCGCGGGGAGCACGTAGGCTCGGATTGACCAAGCGTTCCGAAGGTCGCGATCGTATCGGCGTATGACGTATGGAGTGAGTGCCCAGTGATTCCCGGTGGTGGCCAGCCCAACATGCAGCAGCTGCTCCAGCAGGCCCAGAAGATGCAGCAGGATCTCGCGGCCGCGCAGGAGGAGCTCGCCCGGACCGAGGTCGAGGGTCAGGCCGGCGGCGGTCTGGTCAGGGCGACCGTCACCGGTTCCGGTGAACTGCGGGCACTGGTGATCGACCCGAAGGCCGTGGACCCCGAGGACACGGAGACGCTCGCCGACCTGGTGGTCGCGGCGGTCCAGGCGGCCAACGAGAACGCGCAGGCGCTCCAGCAGCAGAAGCTGGGCCCCCTGGCCCAGGGCCTGGGCGGCGGCAGCGGCATCCCCGGCCTCCCGTTCTAGTCCCCGCGACACCCCACACAGAGAGAAGGCAGTCCGTTGTACGAAGGCGTGGTTCAGGACCTGATCGACGAACTGGGCAGGCTGCCCGGCGTCGGGCCCAAGAGCGCGCAGCGGATCGCCTTCCACATCCTGCAGACCGAGCCCACCGACGTCCGCCGCCTCGCGCACGCGCTGCTTGAGGTCAAGGACAAGGTCCGGTTCTGCGCGGTGTGCGGGAACGTGGCGCAGGAGGAGCGGTGCGGCATCTGCCGCGACCCGCGCCGGGACACCACGGTCATCTGTGTCGTGGAGGAGCCCAAGGACGTCGTCGCGATCGAGCGGACCCGCGAGTTCCGGGGCAGGTACCACGTCCTCGGCGGCGCGATCAGCCCGATCGAGGGCGTCGGCCCGGACGATTTGCGCATCCGTGAGCTGCTGAAGCGGCTGGCGGACGGCGAGGTGACCGAGCTGATCCTCGCCACCGACCCGAACCTGGAGGGCGAGGCGACCGCCACCTACCTCGCCCGCATGATCAAACCCATGGGCCTGAAGGTCACCCGCCTGGCCAGCGGGCTCCCCGTCGGGGGAGATCTGGAGTACGCGGACGAGGTCACGCTCGGGCGGGCCTTTGAAGGAAGGCGACTTCTCGATGTCTGACGCAACGCTGCACGCCCTCGGCCAGGATCC
This sequence comes from Streptomyces sp. NBC_01294, assembly GCF_035917235.1. Classification (NCBI taxonomy): domain Bacteria; kingdom Bacillati; phylum Actinomycetota; class Actinomycetes; order Kitasatosporales; family Streptomycetaceae; genus Streptomyces; species Streptomyces sp. NBC_01294. The sequence continues at coordinate 3,756,834 of NZ_CP108423.1, read as the reverse complement.
GGACGACTTCGCCGCCTCGATCGCGGACCAGATCGAGTCGTTCATCGTTGCGGTCACCGAGGTGGCCAAGGGCGAGGACCCCGACAGTGCGGTGCCCTTCCTCCTCCTGGAGGTGTCCCAGCTGCTGCTGGCGGGCGGCCGGCTGGGCGCGTACCAGGACGTGCTGCCGGACGAGCGCTACGAGCCCGATCTCGGCCCGGAGCCGGACGTGGACGACCTGCGCGAGCGGTTCGCGATCATGCTGGAGCCGGTCGACGTCTACTCCGAGGTCTTCGACCCGTACGAGCCCCGCAAGGCCCCGGTGGCCCACCGGATCTCCGACGACCTGGCAGACGTGGTCGCCGACCTGCGGCACGGGCTCATCCACCACCAGTCGGGCCGGATCACGGAGGCGCTGTGGTGGTGGCAGTTCTCGTACTTCACCAACTGGGGCCCGACGGCCTCGGCCACCCTGCGTGCCCTCCAGTCGCTGATCTCGCACGTACGGCTGAACCAGCCGCTGGAGGCCCTGGACGGCCTGGACACGGACGAGGAGATGGCCGAGGACGACCTCGCGGAGCAGGCCGGACAGGTGATGGCGCAGGAGCTGGGCGGACTCGGCCGCAAGTGATCGCCCGGCGCGGGAACTCATTCTTTGATCTGTTCGTCTCATGATGTGGTACGAAGCGGTCGGATCGCGGTCGCTCGTTACACTGCACCAGCAATGAGACGGACTGAGCGAGGAGCGCACGTGGGCCTTGTCGTGCAGAAGTACGGAGGCTCCTCCGTAGCCGATGCCGAGGGCATCAAGCGTGTCGCCAAGCGGATCGTGGATGCCAAGAAGAACGGCCACCAAGTGGTCGTCGTGGTGTCCGCGATGGGCGACACGACGGACGAGCTGATCGATCTCGCCGAGCAGGTTTCTCCCATGCCTGCCGGACGTGAATTCGACATGCTGCTGACCGCCGGAGAGCGGATCTCCATGGCCCTGCTGGCCATGGCGATCAAAAACCTGGGCCACGAGGCCCAGTCGTTCACCGGCAGCCAGGCAGGCGTGATCACCGACTCGGTCCACAACAAAGCGCGCATCATCGATGTCACGCCGGGCCGAATCCGCACCGCGCTGGACGAGGGCAACATCGCCATCGTCGCCGGTTTCCAGGGCGTGTCCGCGGACTCCAAGGACATCACCACCCTCGGCCGGGGCGGCTCGGACACGACCGCCGTCGCGCTGGCCGCGGCGCTGGACGCCGAGGTCTGCGAGATCTACACCGACGTCGACGGCGTCTTCACCGCGGACCCCCGCGTCGTGAAGAAGGCCAAGAAGCTCGACTGGATCTCCTCCGAGGACATGCTGGAGCTCGCCGCCTCCGGTTCCAAGGTGCTGCTGCACCGCTGTGTCGAGTACGCACGCCGATACAACATCCCGATCCACGTCCGTTCGTCCTTCTCGGGACTGCCGGGCACGTGGGTCAGCAACGAGAATCCGCAAGGGGACGAGCAGGTGGAGCACGCCATCATCTCCGGAGTCGCTCACGACGTCTCCGAAGCCAAGATCACGGTCGTCGGCGTCCCGGACAAGCCGGGTGAGGCCGCGGCGATCTTCCGCGCCATCGCGGACGCCGAGATCAACATCGACATGATCGTGCAGAACGTCTCGGCGGCCTCGACGGGCCTCACCGACATCTCCTTCACGCTCCCGAAGTCCGAGGGCCACAAGGCCATCGACGCCCTGGAGAAGGCGAAGGGCGCGATCGGCTTCGACTCCCTGCGCTACGACGACCAGATCGGCAAGATCTCCCTGGTCGGCGCCGGCATGAAGACGAACCCGGGCGTCACCGCCTCCTTCTTCCAGGCGCTGTCCGACGCGGGGGTCAACATCGAGCTGATCTCCACCTCCGAGATCCGCATCTCGGTCGTGACCCGCCAGGACGACGTCAACGAGGCCGTCCGCGCCGTGCACACGGCCTTCGGCCTCGACTCCGACAGTGACGAAGCCGTCGTCTACGGAGGCACCGGACGATGACCCGCACCCGGTCGTCCGCCCCGGCGCTCGCCGTGGTCGGGGCGACCGGAGCGGTCGGTTCGGTCCTGCTCCAGATCCTGTCCCAGCGGGCGGACGTCTGGGGCGACATACGCCTGATCGCCTCCGCGCGTTCGGCCGGCCGCATGCTGACCGTCCGCGCGGAGGAGTGCGAGGTGCTCGCCCTCACCGAGGACGCCTTCGACGGCCTCGGGCCGGGTGACGTCGCACTCTTCCTGACCCCGGCCGAGGTCTCGGCCCGGTGGGCTCCCATCGTCACCGCGCGCGGCGCGGTCGTCGTCGACCAGTCCGCCGCCTTCCGGGACGACCCGGAGGTCCCCTTGGTGGTGCCCGAGGTCAACGGACACGCCGTACGGATCCGGCCGCGCGGGATCGTCGCCGGCCCGGACTGCGTGACCGCCGCCATGATCGCGGCCCTCGGTGCGCTGCACGCCGAGTACTCCCTGTGCGACCTGGTCGTCTCCTCGTACCAGGCCGCGAGCGCCGCCGGCCGGTCCGGCTCCGAGGCGCTGCGCCGCCAGCTGTCGCTGGTCGCCGGGACCTCGCTGGGGGAGCAGACCGGGGACGTACGCCGTGCCGTGGGCGAGGACACCGGCCCCTTCGCGGCCCCGCTCGCCCTCAACGTCGTGCCCTGGTCCGGCGAGCTGCGCGAGGACGGCTGGTCCTCGCACGAGCTGGCGGTACGGGGCGAGACGCGCCGGATCCTGCAGCTGGAGCGGCTCCCGGTGTCGGTGACCTGCGTACAGGTGCCGGTGCTGACCGGGCACTCGCTGAGCGTGCGGGCCCGCTTCGAGCGCGAGGTGGAGGCCCCGCACGCCCGGGAGATCCTGGAGGCCGCGCCCGGCGTGGTGCTCGTGGACGACCCCGCGGTCGGGGAGTTCCCCACCCCCGCGGACGCCGCCGGGACGGATCCGGCCTGGGTGGGACGGGTGCGGGCCTCGCTCGACGACCCGTGCGCCCTGGAGTTCTTCGTGTGCGCCGACAATCTCCGCAAGGGTGCCGCCCTGAATGCCACGCAGATCGCGGAACTGATCGCGGGTGAATTTGCGTAATTCGCTTTGTAGGATCGGTCCTGATCCCTTGATCAAGGTGATGGCCCGACTGCCGTCTCGATAAGACGGGGCAATCGGGAAGAGCGGGTACGCATGAGGGCAAGAGGGATTTTGCTGGTGAGGCTGCCTCACGCGTACAACCCTGACGGGGGGACGCGTGTCCTACAGGCGTGGCAGAGGCAGTGCTGGAGTTGGCCGTCCTACCGGCGCGTACCGGGATCATCCCGCCGCGCCGGGGCTTGCGCGTACCCGGCGGCGGTCTTCCCGTGATCGTGCCCGTCCCGCCGGCGGGGCCGTCAGAGGCGCCCGTACGGACCGCCGTACCGATCCGGGGCGGCCTCGTGCCCGCACCGCGCGACAGCGCTGAGGCGGACGGGAGCGGCAAGAGCGAGACGGCCGAGGTGGTGGCCGGAACCACCGTCGACCACCTCACGGCGACCTACCAGACGCACTACCGCTCGCTCCTGGGCCTGGCCGCGCTGCTCCTCGACGACACCGCCTCCTGCGAGGACGTGGTCCAGGAGGCGTTCATCCGGGTGCACTCGGCCCGCAACCGGGTCCGTGACCGGGAGAAGACCCTGGCGTACCTGCGCCAGACCGTCGTGAACCTCTCGCGCTCCGCCCTGCGCCGGCGCATCCTCGGCCTCAAGCTGCTGTCGAAGCCGATGCCGGACATGGCGAGCGCCGAGGAAGGCGCGTACGACCAGCTGGAGCGGGACGACCTGATCAAGGCGATGCGGGGGCTTCAGCGCCGCCAGCGCGAGGTGCTGGTGCTGCGCTACTTCGCGGACATGACGGAGGCCCAGGTCGCCGAGACGCTCGGGATATCGCTCGGCTCGGTGAAGGCGTACGGATCGCGGGGCATTGCCGCGCTGCGGGTGGCGATGGAGGCTGCGCAGTCATGATGGACGACCACACCCAACCGGGCGGAGCAGGCGAGGAAGACGCACTGCGGAGCCTGTTCCACGGGGCCGTCGAGGGTCTGGAGCCCTCCGCGGACGCGCTGGAGCGCCTGCGGTGCGCCGTGCCCGCGCGCCAGGTCCGCCGCAGACGCCAGGCCGTCGTCGTTGGCGCCGCCGCGGCGGCGCTGCTCGCCGGGACCGGGATCCCGGCCGTCCTGCACCTGGTGGGCGGCGAGGGCGCGTCCGCCGACCGGCCGGCCGTGGCCGGGCACGGCGCGCACGCCGGCGAGAAGTCGGGGGGAGCCTCCGACCCGCATCAGAACGGGCACGGCGTCCAGCCGAAGTCCACCCACTCCTTCGGCGACGCCCGGGCCGTGGGCGGCGCCACCGGGCAGCCGGACGCGACGGCGGGCGGTTCCCCGGCCGGCGGTGTCACGGCGGGCCCCTCGGGCACCGGCACCTTCGGCACGAGCCCCGGCTCGGTGGCGGGCTCGGGCCCGCTGCCGCCGGCCCCGCCGAGCGGGGTGCCCGGGTGCGGTGCGGACCAGCTGCTGGTGGTGGGCTGGTCCAGGGCCCCCGAGGCCGACGGCCGGGTGTACGGCAGCTTCCGGGTCACCAACGTCTCGGCGCACGGCTGCGCCGTCACCGGCCAGGACACCGTCGCGGCCTCGGCGGCGACCCAGGTCGGCGCGGGCTCCTCGGTCGCCGTGGTGGGCCACAAGCCGGGGGACGCCGCGACCGGGCTGCTGCCCGATCCGTCGGCGGCGGCGCCGTCCCTGGTCCTCACGCCGAACACGTCGTACGAGGTCCGCTTCGCGTGGGTGCCGTCGGGGGAGGCCTGCACGGCGACGAAGCCGGACGCGGGTGCGAATCCGCCGCAGTCCGACTCCTCGGGCGGTGCGGCGAGCGGCTCCGACCCGACGGCGGGCGAGCCCCCGGTCCCGGCCGGAGTCGCGGTGTCCCACACCCCTCAGGCGGGTGCGGCGACCACGCAGACGACGATCCCCGAGGTGTGCGGCGGCACGGTCTACCGGACGGGTGCGATCCCGACCGACTAGCCGGCCGATACGCCCGTCAGTCCGGCCGATACGGCCGCCCAGTCCGGCCGACCCGTCCGCCGGACTAGTCGGCCGGGACCGGCTGCGGCGCGGGCTGCGGCGCGGGCTGCGGCGCGGAGTCGAGCAGGCCCGCCTCGGCGTCGCGGAGGGTCTCCACCTCGCGGCGGTAGAGCCGGAACCACATGAAGAGGACGAAGGCGACGAAGACGAACCACTCGCCGGTGTAGCCGAGGTTCTGGAAGGCCTTCAGGTCGAGCCCGGTGTTGGTCGGCGCCTGCGCGGGCACCGGAACCATCCCGTCCGCGGGGGTCTGCACGGTCAGCCAGGCGTCGTACAGGTCGTACGGGACGATGTTGACCAGGGTGGCCGCCGCGATGACCCCGAGCTGCCCGGCGGGCAGGCCTCCCTGGGCGTGGACGCCCTTCGTGCCGGAGTTCTCCGAGGCCTGCAGGGCCCCGGTGACCTCGACGCGGCCGGTCGGCGGCTCCGGTGCCCTGGCCGGGTCGGCCGCCCCCGGCAGCCAGCCCCGGACCACCGGGACGGACTTGCCGGAGTCGGTCTTCAGCAGGGTCAGCACGTAGAAGCCGGACGCGCCGTCGAGCCTGCGCTCGGGCACCAGCAGCTGGTCACCGTACTCACCGGCCGTGGAGGCCAGCCGTCCGGAGGTCTTCTTGTCGACCGGAAGCAGCGAGTCCAGGGGGGCTGCCACCTGGTCGGCGGGCCGCTCGGCGTTCGCCTCCCGGTGGCTTTCGACACGGTCCTCGAAGCGGCCGAGCTGCCAGGTCCCCATGAACAGGCAGAAGGGGACGGCGAGCGCGACGAAGACGTTGATCCCCCACCAACGCGGGGTCAGGAGAAACCGGTGCACCCCACCACCGTACGGGGGGTGCACCGGTCGCCGTCCCGCAGGGTCAGGCGGGCAGGTGCTTGAGGGCGAACTCCAGCTCCATGCGGACCTGCTTGATCCGCTCCTCCACCACCAGCGAGCCGTGCCCGGCGTCGTACCGGTACACCTCGTGGACCGCTCCGCGCGCCGCGAGCCGGTCCACGTAGTTGTCGATCTGGCGGATCGGGCAGCGCGGGTCGTTGACGCCCGCCGCGATGTGCACCGGGGCCGACACCCGGTCCACGTACGTCAGCGGCGACGACGCCTCGAAGCGGTCCGGGACCTCCTCCGGCGTCCCGCCGAAGAGGGTGCGGTCCAGCGCCTTCAGCGCCTCCATCTCGTCGTGGTAGGCCGTGACGTAGTCCGCTACCGGGACGGCGGCCAGGCCCACGGCCCAGGCGTCTGGCTGGGTGCCCAGGCCCAGCAGCGCCAGGTACCCGCCCCAGGAGCCGCCCGACAGGACCAGGCGCGCCGGGTCCGCGAGGCCGGTGGAGACCGCCCACTCCCGGACCGCCGCGATGTCCTCCAGCTCGATCAGGCCGACCCGGTGCTTGAGGGCGTCCGTCCAGGCCCGGCCGTAGCCCGTGGAGCCGCGGTAGTTGACCCGTACGACCGCGAAGCCGTGGTCCAGCCAGGCCGCCGGGGTCGCCGCGAAGGCGTCGCTGTCGTGCCAGGTGGGCCCGCCGTGGATCTCGAAGATCGTCGGGAAGGGGCCGTCGCCGCGGCCCGCCGGCCGCTGCGCGAGCGCGTGGATCCGGCCGCCCGGGCCCTCGACCCACACGTCCTCCACCGGCAGCGAGCCGGGCGCCCGGAAGCCGGGCGGGTCCAGGACGATCCCGCCCGCCGTCGACCGCACCGTCGAGGGCTCGGCGGCCGAGGACCACAGGTACTCCACCGTCCCGTCGGGCCGCGCGGTGGCCCCCGACACCGACCCCGGCGGCGTGTCCACGCGTACGAGCTCCCGCGCGTCCAGGTCGTAGCGCCACAGCTCGCTGCGCGCCTCGAAGCTGTGCGCGACCAGGAGCGCGGAACCGTCCGGGTACCACTCGGCGCTGACGTCGCCCGGCAGGTCGATCGCGAGGTCCTGCTCCGCGCCGGTGGCCACGTCCCACACCATCGGCTCCCAGCGGCCGCGCCGCTGGTGGCCGACGAGGAGCCGGGTGTCGCCCGCGACGGGCGCGAAGCCGAGCACCTCCAGGCCGAGCTCCTCGGTGGCGCCCCGGGAGTCGTCCAGCTCGGCGACGGTGGTCCCGTCGAGGGTCAGGACGCGCAGGGCGGAGTGCATCGCGTCACCGTGCTCGGTGTGCTCGACGGCCACGAGGGTCCCGTCGCGGGACAGGTCGCCGACGCCGGCCGACTCCCGGTGCCGGTAGATCACGGTGGGCGCGGAGCCGTCCGGGCGGACCACGTGGACCGTCGAGCCGTCCTCGTCGGTGGAGCGCCCGACGACGGCGGTCCCGTCGCGGCCGATGGCCAGCCCGGCCGGGTACGAGGGCTCCAGGCCGGGGGTGGCCGGCTTGTCGGGGCCGCCCGCGAAGGGCTGGCGCACCCAGGTGCCGAACTCGTCGCCGTCCGTGTCGGAGAACCACCAGATCCACTCCCCGTCGGGGGAGAGGGTGCCGTCGGTGGTGCCGTTGGGGCGGTCGGTGGCCTGCCGCTGCACGCCGGTGGTGCGGTCCCAGGCGTAGAGCTCGAACGTGCCGGTCGCGTTGGAGACGAAGAGGGAACGGTCCGGGGCGTCCTCGGCCCAGTCGGGGAGCCCGACGCGCGGTGCCCGGAACCGCTTCTCCCAGTCGGGCGTCTCGGGGGTGATCTCGCTGTCGCTGGTCATGCGCGTGGTCATGCGCCCCATTGTGGCCGCAGCCGTCCCCCGGATGCCGACTGCTCCGAACGGGCGCAGAGTGGAACCCGTAGCCCGAGGAGGAAAGATCATGGCCAAGAAGGCCCACACCGGCCACCACAGCCACCAGGACTCCCAGCGCGCGCTGGCGAAGAACACGGCCGCCGAGGCCCGTGCCAAGGCCGCGGCCCGGGACGGCCTGTCGTCCGCGGCGAAGACGCGCGGCATGCAGCAGAAGGCCCAGGCGAAGCGCGGCTGAGTCCGTAGGCTGGCGCCATGCGGATGATCGTCCGGGGCGCCCGGCTGCTCCACACCTCCGGCCTGTCCGACATCGAGGTCGCGGAGGACGGCCGCATCGCGCGGGTGATCCCGTACGACGACCAGAAGGAGCCCCCGGGCACCGGCATCCTCATCGAGGCCCACGGCGACCTGCTCACCGCCCCCTTCGTCGAGCCGCACATCCACCTCGACACGGCGCTGACGGCCGGCGAGCCGCGCCCCAACGCCTCCGGCACCCTGTGGGAGGGCATCGCCTGCTGGAGCGAGCGCAAGCGGACCCTGACCCGCGAGGACGTGATCGCGCGGGCAAGCGAGGTGCTGCGCTGGCAGGCCGCCCAAGGGGTGCTGCACGTGCGCACCCACTGCGACATCACCGACCCGGCCCTGACCGCGCTCGACGCCCTGCTGGAGGTGCGCGACCGGGTCCGGGACGTCATGACCCTGCAGATCGTGGCGTTCCCGCAGGAGGGCATCGTCTCCTTCCCCGACGGCGAGGCACTGCTGCGCGAGGCGGTCGCCCGCGGGGCGGACGTCGTGGGCGCGATCCCGCACTTCGAGGACACCCGCGAGGACGGCGTGGCCTCGCTGCGGACGGCCTTCGCGCTGGCCGAGGAGCACGGCCTGCGGGTGGACGCGCACTGCGACGAGATCGACGACGAGCAGTCCCGCTTCGTGGAGGTGCTGGCCACCCTGGCCCTGCGCTCGGGCCTGCGCGAGCGCGCCACGGCCTCGCACACAACGGCCATGGGCTCCTACAACGGCGCGTACAGCTTCAAACTCCAGCGGTTGCTGTCCCGTTCCGGCATCAACCTGGTCGCCAACCCCTTCGCCAACCTCAACCTCCAGGGCCGCTTCGACGCCTATCCCAAGCGGCGCGGCCTCACCCAGGTCAAGGAGATGCTGGCGGCCGGGGTCAACGTGGCGTTCGGCCACGACGACGTGATGGATCCCTGGAACGCGCTGGGCACCGCCAATCCGCTCCAGACCGCCCTCGTCGGGCTGTACGCCGCCCAGCTGACCGGGGCCGGGGAGATCCCCACTGCCTTCTCCATGGTGACGGACCGTGCGGCACGCGTGCTGGGCCTGTCCGAGGCGGAGTACGGCATCACCGCGGGCGCGCCCGCCTCCTTCGCCCTCCTGCCGGCCCCGTCGCCCGAGGAGGCGATCCGCCGCCAGGTCCGGCCCCGGTACGTCGTCTCGCGCGGCTCGGTCCTCGCCGAGACCCCGCCCGCCCCGACCCGGCTGTCCTGGCCCGGGGAGCCCCCGTCGGACGTGGACTTCAGCCGCCGCCTACGCTGACGCCCCATGACGCGGACGCTCAAGACCCCCGACACCCCCGACATCCCCGACATCCCCGACACCGACTCGGCCCGGGCCGCTCTGGAGATCGCGTCGGAGTACGCGGACACGGCGCTGCTGAACCACTCCGTCCGCTCCTATGCCTTCGGGGCGCGGTACGCGGCCGACCACGGCCTGGAGTTCGACGCGGAACTCTTCTACGTGTCGGCCCTGCTGCACGACCTGGGCCTGACCGTGCCGTTCGACAGCCACACCCTGCCCTTCGAGGAGGCGGGCGGGCACGTCGCGCGCGTGCTGACGGCCGGACTGGGCTGGCCGGCGGCCCGGCGGGCCCGCGCCGCGGAGGTGATCGTGCTGCACATGCGGGACGACGTGACGGCGGCCGAGGACGTGGAGAGCCACCTCCTGCAGGTCGGCACGAGCGCCGACGTCTCGGGCCTGCGCGTGGCCGCGTTCGACCCGTCCTTCACGGCCGGCCTCCTCGCCGCGTACCCGCGCGGCACCTTCGGCGGCGACTTCCTCGCGCTGGTCGAGGACCAGGCGGCCCGCAAGCCCGACTGCGCGGCGGCCGCGTACGTGGCGGGCGGCGCGGCCGTCCGCATCGCGGCGAACCCCCTGGAGCGGATGTAGCGGATGTAGGGGTCGGCCCGGGCCCCGGCCGACCCCCTGGAGCGGATGCGGGCCGCCATCCCGCAGCGGATGTGGGTCGCGACCCCGCAGCGGATGCGGGTCGCGCCCCCGGAGCGGATGCGGGTCGCCACCCCGGAGCGGGCCCGGTGCCGCACGCCGCCGCGCGGATGCGGGACGCCACCCCGGAGCTCACCCACATCCGCTGGCGCGTCGGATAGCGTGCCCGCATGTCGTGGGACGAGGACGGAACACCGCACCCGCTCGCACTGCGCCGCACCGGCCGCAGCGAACTGGAGGCGGACCGGCTGCCCGAGATCCGGGAGCTGGAGGCGCTCGGCTGGGAGCCGGCCCCCGAAGACCTGCGCTGGGTGTTCCTGCCGTACGTCTGGCCCCCGGCGGCCCGGACCTGGATCCCCGACCGCTCCACCCACTGGGCGGTGGACACCGCGCTCGACGGCCACGGCCACATCACCGGCGTGGAATGCGCCCCGCTCCCCGAGCCCGACCTTCGCGACCTCGACCGGGAGGCCGACGCGGCCCTCGCAGGCCTCGGTCTCCCGCCCCGCCCCCGCGGCCGCCTCTGGCTGCTCCGCCCGGTCGGGCCCTTCGCCACCCTGGGCGAGGTCCTCGACCACCTCGACACCGTGGCCGCCGAACGCGCCGTGGAAGCCCGGCCCGCGACGGCCTTCCTCACCCTGGCCCAAGCCGAGCTCGCCGAACTCGCCGTACGCCACGGGGACGGCGGCTAGAGGCGGGCTGCGTGCCCGTCAGAAACGTTTCCGCAGCTGAGGAGTCGTACGCCGCCGGCCCGTACGGGCCGGCGGGTGATGGCGACCCGAGCCCGGCGGGCTCCTCCCGCACGGCGTCACCACCGCGCCCGAGCCCGTGCCCTGTCCCGGCCTACCCCGGCCCGGCCCGACTCTCCGCGGCGCGGCGCCGGTCGCGCGCCCTCCTGCACGGGGGCGTGGTCACCGGGCACCACCGGGCCCTCCGGCGCTCTCGTGGCTACCCTGGTCGTGGGGGGTCACGGCGGGAGGCGAGCTCATGAGACGGCGCCATCACTTCCACATCGACCACGCGGGGCACTCGGTCAGCGCCACGGTCCAGACCGGGCGCGAGGCCGTCGTGGAGGTGCTCGTCGACGGCAAGGAGACGGGCTACGCCACGACGCACCACGATCACCCCGTGACCGTCCGCGTCGAGCTGCCGACGGATCCCCCGACGCAGGTGTCCGTCCGCGCGACACCCGGCCCGGGCGTGCCCCGCTGCATCTTCGAGGCGCCGGCCATCGAGCCGCACATCATGTCACCGCGGCCCTACTGACAGTCGGCGCGGCGGCCCGGCCCGGTAGGGCGCGGCCGCACGCGAGCGCGGCACGGCACGGCACGTGTCACCCTGGTCACCGACGTCAAGAACCTGTCATGGAGGCGTCAGGATCGGGGGGAACCATGGCCGAGGGGACGGCTCAGGCGGATCATCTGGCGGGGTACGCGGACATCCTGCTCGACGTCTGCGCCACAGGACGCCGGCTCACGCGCGCCGAGCTGGATGCGCGCAGGGCGCAGGGCATGCGGGCGGCGGAGGCGGGACTCGCGCTGCGCGGGCTCGTCCGGGCCCACCTGGCCGGGGCGCGGGAGGTGCATCCGCGGTTGCCGGCCGGGGCGGCGGGACCGCTGCTGGCGGCGCTGGAACAGGCGGTGGACGCCTTCGCCGAGGGGTACGAGCGCTCGCAGCACCAGGCCGTCCGCCAAGAGGAGGCCGCGCGCCGCGAGTTCATCGACGACCTGCTGTACGGGCGCAGCGACCTGGGCCGCCTCGCGGAGCGCGCCGTCCGGTTCGGGCTGCGGCTGTCGCAGGCCCACGCGGTCGCGGTGGCCCAGGGCCGGGAGCCGTACGGCGACGGCTACCCGGTGGCCCGCGGGATCGAGGAGACCGTGCTGGCCCGGTTCGGCAACCGGCAGATCCTGCTGACCACGAAGGACGGCCGGCTGGTCTGCGTCGCCCCGGGGGAACAGCCCGACGTCCTGGACTACTTCGCCCGGCAGGCGTACGCCGCCACCGACGGCGGCCGGGTCGCCATCGGCCGTTCCCACCAGGGGCCCGGCGGGGTCGTCCACTCGTACGAGGAAGCCCTGGGCGCCCTCGAACTCGCCGACCGGATGGGCCTGGAGGAGCCGGTGCTGCACGCGGCCGACCTGCTCGTCTACCCGGTCCTGACGCGGGACCGGCAGGCCATGGCCGACCTGGTGGAGAGCGTCCTCGGCCCGTTGCGGGCGGCCCGCGGCGGCGCTCGGCCCCTCATCGACACCCTGTCCGCGTACTTCGACAGCGGCTGCGTGGCGACCGAGGCCGCGCGCAGGATGTCGCTGAGCGTGCGGGCGCTGACGTACCGGCTGGAGCGCATCCACGGCCTGACCGGAGCCGACCCGGCCGACCCCCGGCACCGCTACACCCTGCAGACCGCCGTGATCGGGGCCCGGCTGCTGGACTGGCCGGGTGGAACCGGGAGCTGAGCCGGGCCCGGGTGGAACCGCGGCCTGAGCCAGGGCGTCCGTCCCTTCCGGGTGTGCGTTAAAGGGGCGTAAAGATTGCCGGGCACGGGCAATGCGCACAGCGGTGTCCCGGTGGCACGATCCCCGCATCCGGCGGAAACGCCGGCGGAGGGGGGAGGTGCTCGTGGGCTTGTTTCTCGGTCTCGGCATGGCGGGAATCGCGCTGCTCGCCGCCTCGCTGGTGTTCGACGGAATCCTGGAGGGCGTCTTCGGCGGCGCCCTGAACGGGCTGTTCGACGGCTGGCTGTCGCTCCCGGTCGTCGCCGGCTTCGTCTCGATGCTCGGCTTCACGGGGGCGATCGTGCTCGGGACCACGGGAGTGGGGCCGGGCGCGGCCACCGCCGCCGGAGCCCTCGCGGGAGCGGGCGCCGGCTGGCTCACGTGGCGGCTGAGCCGGGCACTCCTGCGGGACCACAGCGGAGCCGCGCCGCGCCAGGACGATCTGGTGGGATCGGCCGGGACGGTGGTGACCGCCATTCCGTCGGGCGGCTACGGCGAGGTGCTCCTGCGCCTGGCCGGGCAGCCGGTCAAGTACGCGGCGACCGCCGACGGCCCGCTGGCGCGCGGCGCCGAGGTGTGGGTCACGGCTGCGCCCTCGTCCACCTCGGTCAGCGTGCGGGCCGTCGAACACTGACGGCCGCCGCACCCACCCGTCCGTTCCATCACCGATCTGCCCCCAGAGGGAGGCAGGGGGGATTGATCATGAGCCCAGTCGTCATCGCGGTCGTGGGAGTCGTCGTACTCCTCGTCCTGCTCGCCCTGGTCGTCGTGACCCGCTACAAGGTCGCGGGGCCCAGCGAGGCGTTCATCATCACCGGCCGGCGCGGGAAGAGCTCCACCGACCCGGAGACCGGACGCATATCGACCGACAACAGCGGCCAGAAGGTCGTGGTCGGCGGAGGCGTGTTCGTCGTCCCGTTCGTCCAGCAGCGCTACAGCCTCGACCTGTCCAGCCGGCACATCCCGGTCGCCGTCCGCGGCGCGGTCACCCTGCGCGGCATCAAGGCCAACCTGGAGGGTGTCGCGATCGTCAAGGTCGGCGGCACCGAGGATGCCATCCGCGCCGCCGCGCAGCGCTTCCTGCAGCAGCAGGACGGGATCGTCGGCTTCACCCAGGAAGTGCTGTCCGGGGCCCTTCGCGCCATCGTCGGCCGGATGTCGGTGGAGGACATCATCCGCGACCGCGCCGCGTTCGCCGGCCAGGTCGCCGAGGAGGCCGAGGCCAGCCTGTCCGGGCAGGGCCTGGTCCTGGACGCCTTCCAGATCCAGGACATCACCACCGAGGGCTCCTACCTCGAAGACCTCGGCCGTCCCGAGGCCGCCCGCGCCAAGCAGGAGGCGGACATCGCCGAGGCCATCTCCCGCCGGGCCGCCGAGCAGGCCCGGCTGAAGGCCGAGGAGGAGATCGCCGTCGCCGAGCGGACCCTGTACCTGCGCCAGGCGGAGATCAAGGCCGAGACCGACGCGGCCGCCGCCCAGGCCAACGCCGCCGGCCCGCTCGCCGAGGCCGACCGCCAGCAGCAGATCCTGGCCGAACAGGAGAAGGTCGCCGAACGCCAGGCCGCCCTGACCGACCGCCAGCTCGACACCCAGGTCCGCAAGCCCGCCGACGCCCGCCGCTACGAGGCCGAACAGGAGGCGGAGGCCAAGCGCGTGGCCCGGGTCAAGCAGGCCGAGGCCGAACGCCTCGCGGCGATCGCGGCCGCCCAGGCCGAGGCCGAGCGGGCCCGCCTCATCGGTGAGGGCGAGAAGCAGCGCCGTTCGGCCCTGGCCGAGGCCGAGGCCATCGAGGGCGCCAAGCGCGGTGAGGCCGAGCGGGCCCGGCGCGCGGCGATCGCGGAGGCGGTACGCCTCGAAGGCGACGCGGAGGCGGCCGCCATCGCCGCCAAGGGCGCAGCCGAGGCCGAGGCGATGCAGAAGAAGGCCGACGCGTTCGAGAGCTACGGCGACGCCGCGGTGATCCAGATGATGGTCGAGGCGCTGCCGCTGGTGGTGGCCAAGGCCGCCGAACCGCTGTCCGCCATCGACAAGATGACCGTCATCTCCACCGACGGCGCGAGCCAGCTGTCCCGTACCGTCGCCGACAACGTCGCCCAGGGCATGGAACTCCTCGGCTCCACCACCGGCGTCGACCTGGCCCAGCTCCTCAAGGGCCTCACGACCACAAAGCCGGACACCGCCCCCGCCCCCGCTCCCGCGGCGCCCAACGGAAAGATCGAGATCGCCGGCTAGGCCCATCACGCCACCCTGGGGCCCACGGCGGGGAAGGGCCTGATCCACGATCCGGATCAGGCCCTGACGTGGTCCTGCGAAGAGGCCGGCGCCCGTATCCGCGTGTGGGTGCGGCCGTGGACGGGCCGCGGTCTATATGTTGGGCGGGTGCACCGCCTCTTCCGATGGCCCCGCCGCTCCGACCACACTCGGTCGGCATCTCGGACGGACCACGCGGGAGCCGTCTACGGGTCGCTCCTGGCGGCTTCGGTGATCGCCACGGCCAGCGCGGTCGGCGACTTCCCGCGTCTCCAGCTCATCGTGATGCTTCTGGTGACGGGCACGGTCTTCTGGGTGGCCCACGTCTACGCGCACCTCGCCGGCGAACGACTGGTGGGCCGGCCCGTCGGCTGGGCCGAGGTCCGACGGGCCGGACGGCGCGAGCTGCCCATCATCGAGGCGGCCGTGCTGCCGGCGGCGGCCCTGGCCGTGAGCCCGCTGCTGGGACTGGGGCCGAGCGGCTCGGTGTGGTTCGCCCTGTCGGTCGCGGGGGCGCAGCAATTCTGCTGGGCCCTGTTCGGAGCCCTGAACGCCGGTGCCTCCCGCGCCCAGGCGGTCATCGAGGGCCTGGTCAACGTGTTCTTCGTGCTGCTGATCGCGGTGGCGAAGGCGGCCGTCGGGCACTGACGAGGTCCACGCGGCGAAACCGTGGTCACGCAGAGGGACACGCACAGAAACAGGTGAGGCGCCTACTGAACCAGTAGGCGCCTCACCTGTTACCACAGCGTCGGGGTGGCGGGATTTGAACCCACGACCTCTTCGTCCCGAACGAAGCGCGCTGCCAAGCTGCGCTACACCCCGATCGTCGCCCCGCAGCGCTTGCTGCCCTGGCGACATCGATTACTTTAGCGGACCTCACGCCGGAGACGAAATCCGGTTTTCGCGGAGCGGTCGGCGGCGCGGGATCCCTACGCCTTCGGGGTCAGCGTCAGGAGGGTCGCCTCCGGCGGGCAGGCGAAGCGGACCGGGGTGAAGCGGTTGGTGCCGCAGCCCGCCGAGACGTGCAGGTACGCGCGCCGGCCCTCGGCCTCGTGCGTGGACAGGCCCTTCACGCGCTCCGTGTCCAGGTCGCAGTTGGTGACGAGCGCCCCGTAGAAGGGGATGCACAACTGCCCGCCGTGGGTGTGGCCCGCGAGGATCAGCGGGTACCCGTCGGCGGTGAAGGACTCCAGCACCCGCAGGTACGGGGCGTGCACCACGGCCAGCGAGAAGTCCGCGTCCGCCTCCGGGCCGCCGGCGACCGCCTCGTAGCGGTCCCGCTTGATGTGCGGGTCGTCGAGCCCGGTGAAGGCCAGCTCCAGGCCGTCCAGCTTCAGGCGCGCCCGGGTGTTGGTGAGGTTCAGCCAGCCGGCCGCGTCGAAGGCGTCCCGCATCTCCTCCCACGGGTTGTGGACGGCGCCGACGACCGGCTTGTTGCCGTTCAGCCCGTGCCGGCCCTGGGCCTTCTCCAGCAGGTAGAGCGCGGGGTTGCGCAGACGCGGCCCGTAGTAGTCGTTCGACCCGAAGACGTACACGCCCGGGAAGGACATCAGGGGTCCCAGGGCGTCGAGCACCTCGGGGACGCCCTCGGTGTCGGAGAGGTTGTCGCCGGTGTTCACGACGAAGTCGGGGCGCAGGCCGGCGAGGGACTGCAGCCAGGCGCGCTTCTTGCGCTGCCCGCCGACCATGTGGATGTCCGAGACCTGGAGTATGCGCAGCGGGCGCATCCCCTGGGGAAGGACCGGCACCGTGACCCGGCGCAGGCGGAAGGACCGCGCCTCGAAACCGGCGGCGTAGGCCACACCCGCGGCCCCCACCGCCGCGATTCCGGCAGCCGCCTTCAGGGGTACTCCGTAACGCGCACGCATGGACACATCGTCGCAGACGCGCAAAACAGGTGGGCGCCACCGCCCCCGCACCTGGCACACTCACCTCCATGACCACGCTCAAGGCCAAGCTCCAGGAAGACCTCACGACCGCCATCAGGGCGCGCGACGAGCTGCACTCGTCCACGCTGCGACTGACCCTTTCCGCCATCACCAAGGAGGAGGTCGCGGGCAAGGAGGCCCGTGTGCTCTCCGATGAGGAAGTCCTCAAGGTGATCGCCAAGGAGGCGAAGAAGCGCCGTGAGGCGGCCGAGGCCTTCGCCCAGGGCGGCCGCCCCGAGCAGGCCGCACGGGAGACCGCGGAGGGCGAGTTCCTCGACACGTACCTGCCCAAGCAGCTCACCGACGACGAGCTCGTGGCGATCGTGACGCAGGCCGTCGAGGAGGCCAAGGCGGCGGGTGCCGAGGGGCCGCGGGCCATGGGCGCCGTCATGAAGATCGTGAACCCGAAGGTCGCCGGACTGGCGGAGGGCGGGCGCGTCGCCGCCGTCGTCAAGCAGCAGCTCTCCTAGGCAGCGAGCAGACAGACAGACAGTAGTAAAGGGAGGGCCCCAGCCGGTTCCGGCTGGGGCCCTCCCCCTTCACTGCTGTGCGCCGACCGCGGCGCTACTGGTCGTCGCGGCCGCCGATCAGGCCGCCGCCCCGCGGGTCGATCGTGATCCCGGGGAACGGGGGCTGCGGATCGGTACCGCCGCCGCCCGTGGCACCCTCGGTGGCTCCGGCCGTCTGACCGCCCGGCCGCCCACCGGGCTTGCCGTCGCCTCCGGGCCTGCCGGGCCTGCTCGGGTTGGTGGACGGCTTGTTGCCGCGCGGGCCGCCGGCCGGAACGTTCGGTTCCGGGATGCTGACCGTGCTGAAGTACAGGCGCTCACGCCCGGCCAGCGCGCCCGTGACCGCGTCCTTCCAGATCGGGCCCGGCAGACCGCCGCCGAAGACCTTCTCGTACGGCTTGCCGCCGATCACGATGTTCTCCATCGTGATCTTCCTCGTGCCGCCCGAGCCGACCCACACCGCGCCGGAGAGGTTCGGGGTGTAGCCCACGAACCAGGCGTTGTAGCGGGAGTCCGTCGTACCGGTCTTGCCGGCGCTGTCGCGGTCGGTCAGGCCGGCGCGCTCACCGGTGCCGGAGTCGACCACTCCACCCAGCAGGGTGTTGATGGTGTCGGCGGTCTCCGTCGACATGGCCCGGTCGCACTTGGTCTTGGGCACCGCGAGCGCCTTGCCGTGCGCGTCGGTGATCGACTCGATGGCGACCGGCGTGCAGTAGACGCCGCGGTTGGCGAAGGTCGCGTAGGCGTTGGCCATCGTCAGCGGGGAGAGTTCGGCGGAGCCGAGCGCGATCGACGGGGACTCGGGCAGCTTCGAGCCGTCGGCCGGGGTCACGCCGAGCTTCTGCGTCATCTCCGTCACCGGGCAGAGGCCGATCTCGCCGATCATCTCGACGAAGTACGTGTTGATCGACTTCTCCATCGCCGTCCGCAGCGCGTACGGGCCGATCTCGTCCTCGGTCTCGTTCTTCGCCGTCTCCTTCTTGTAGGAGGGGTTGACGTACTGCGAGCCGTCACAGCGGGAGATCGGGCTCGGGTAGTCCATCTTGTTCGGCGCCTGGTACACCTTCGTCGGCGGCATGCCGCCCTCCAGGGCGGCGGCCGCGATGAACGGCTTGAAGGTCGAACCCACCTGGAAGCCGAAGTTCGAGCCGCCCATCCGCTTGTCCACGGAGTAGTTGATCTGCGTCTCGTTCTTCCCGAAGCCGTACGGCTTGGACTGGCCCATCGCCAGCACCCGGCCGGTGCCCGGCTGGACCATGGTCACGGCCGTCGCGATCGAGTCCTCCTGGTCGACGTGGTCCTTGATCGACTCGTTGGCCGCGTCCTGCGACTGCGGGTCCAGGGTCGTGCGCACCGTCAGGCCGCCCTGGTTCCAGACCTTCGCCCGCTCCTCGCGGGTCTTGCCGAAGGCCGTGTCGGTCAGGAAGGAGTTGCGCACGTAGTCGCAGAAGAAGCCGGCGCCCTTGACCGCGGTGATGCAGCCGTTCTTCGGCTTGGTCACCTTCAGTACGACCGGCTTCGCCTTCGCCGCGTCCGCCTCCGCCTGCGAGATGTCCTTGATGTCGGCCATCCGCTGGAGGACGAGGTTGCGGCGCTTCATCGCCTCCTGCGTGTCGTTCACGGGGTCGTAGCGGCTCGGCGACTGCACGAGGCCCGCCAGCAGCGCGGACTCCTCCAGGGTCAGGTCCTTGGAGGCCTTGCTGAAGTAGCGCTGGGCCGCGGATTCGATCCCGTAGGCCTGCTGACCGAAGAAGGTGATGTTGAGGTAGTTCTCGAGGATCTTCTTCTTCCCGAGCTCTTCCTCGACCTGGATCGCGTACTTCAGTTCGCGGATCTTGCGGCCGAGGCTCTTCTCCTGGGCCTCTCGGACCTTGGTCTCGTCGTCGCCGGCCTCTTCGACGAACACGTTCTTCACGTACTGCTGGGTGAGCGTGGAGGCGCCCTGTGCGGCGCCGCCTTCCTGTGCGTTGCGGTTGACCGCGCGCAGGATGCCCTTGAGGTCGACCGCACCGTGCTCGTAGAAACGCGAGTCCTCGATGGCGACGATCGCCTTCTGCATGTACGGGGAGATCGCCGTGAGCGGGACCACCTGCCGGTCGCGTGAATAGACGGTGGCGATCACGCCACCCTCGGCGTCCAGAATCGTGGTCCGCTGACTCAGTGGCGGAGTCTTGAGATTGGCCGGGATCTCATCGAATCCCTCGACCGTGCCCTTGGCGGCGAGCCCCAGGGCGCCTGCGGCCGGAATCGCCATGCCGGCCAGCACAACTCCGGAGAGAACGGACACCCCGAGGAACTTGGCGGCCTGCTGGCTCCCCGTGAGCCCGCCGCCCGAGCGCTTCTTTCCCATGGAGGGCAGCCTACGTTCTGATTCGCCGGACACACGCGAATGCCTTGGCCTAAGCTGTCCTCAACTGTCACAGCAGTGCGGTGCGACATCAACCCCTCGGCTTGATTTTCACCCTTCCCGAATGGGGTGGACTGATGTCCGAATCTCGCCCCTCTGCTGAAGCCGCCCCGCCGATTACACCCGAATCGCCGGAATGGTCGGGCATGTCGTCGGATCACTCCGTCGGGTGATCTGCCGCTTACCCATAGTCCGTTCGGACCATTCAAGATTGGGCCCGTCGGGGGTGTTGCACTGTGCCCGCCTTCCGTAACGTCCTCAACTGGCAGCGGTGAATATGCCGCTACCGCCGTGGGGGAGCCTCGATTCGGGAGAGGACGGCGCCGGGATGGGCTGGGTTACCGACTGGAGTGCGCAGGCAGCCTGCCGCACTACCGATCCGGATGAACTGTTCGTTCAAGGAGCGGCACAGAACAGGGCCAAGGCGGTGTGCACCGGATGTCCGGTGCGGACCGAATGCCTGGCCGACGCGCTCGACAACCGTGTCGAGTTCGGCGTGTGGGGCGGAATGACCGAGCGGGAACGACGCGCACTGCTGCGCCGGCGTCCCACCGTCACCTCGTGGCGACGGCTGCTCGAAACCGCACGTACGGAGTACGAGCGCAGCACGGGCATCCTCACCATGGATGCAGACGCGGAGATCGACGTTCCGTACGAGGCGTACGCGGCAGCCGGGTAGATCACGCGGCCGCCACGACGTACGAACGCCTACGCTCCGGCCGGAACCCCGGCCGCGAGTCGTTCTCCGATGGCCAGCAGCCCGGCGAGGTCGTGCACATCGCCGGGCAGGGCGGCCACTTCGGCCACCGCCACTTCGGGGTGCAGTGAGGTGAATCGATCGCGTGTGCGCTGCTCACGCGCGATCACCTGCATCCGTTCGGCGTGCAGGCGCAGCAGTCCTGCCGTGATCTGGTCGACGACCGCGGTGTCGCCTTCGGTGCCGGGGGAGCCTGTCTCGGGAGGGTTCGCGGTCCGTGCGGACTCGGCGGTCTTCGGCGTGTCAGCCGTCCCCGGAGGGTCCGCCGCCTCAGGGGTCGCGGTCTCCGCGGTTTCGGTGGGTCCCGCGGCCGAGTCACGAAGTCCAGCTTTCCCGGACTCCTGATCGACAATGCCGCCTTCTTCAAGATTCTCTGCGGCGGCCAACGCCCGTTCGGCGGACAGCTGGTCGGCGCCGCTGCCGTGCACCCGGTTCAGTACCAGACCGGCGAGCGGCATGTTCTCCGCGGCCAGCCGCTCCACGAAGTACGCCGCCTCGCGCAGGGCGTCCGGTTCGGGCGCCGCGACCACCAGGAAGGCCGTACCGGGCGCCTGGAGCAGCCGGAAGGTCGCGTCCGCGCGCGTCCGGAAACCGCCGAACATCGTGTCCATCGCGGCCACGAAGGTCTGGACGTCCTTCAGCAGCGAGGCCCCCATCAGCTTGCTGAGGGTGCCGGTCATCATCGACATGCCGACATTCAGGAACTTCATCCCGGCCCGGCCGCCCACCTTCGCCGGAGCCATCAGCACCCGGATGAACTTCCCGTCCAGGAAGGACCCGAGGCGCTTCGGCGCGTCCAGGAAGTCCAGCGCGGACCGGCTCGGCGGCGTGTCCACGATGATCAGGTCCCAGTCGTCCCGGGCCCGCAGCTGCCCCAGCTTCTCCATCGCCATGTACTCCTGCGTGCCCGCGAAGCCGGCCGACAGCGACTGGTAGAAGGGATTGGCGAGGATGGCCCGGGCCCGCTCGCCGTCCGCGTGCGCCTCGACGATCTCGTCGAAGGTCCGCTTCATGTCCAGCATCATGGCGTGCAGTTCGCCGTCGCCCGCCCCCACGGTCTCGACCTTGCGCGGGGTGTTGTCCAGCGAGTCGATCCCCATCGACTGCGCGAGCCGCCGGGCCGGGTCGATGGTGAGCACGACCGCCTTCCGCCCGCGCCCGGCCGCCCGTACGCCCAGTGCCGCGGCCGTGGTGGTCTTGCCGACCCCGCCCGCCCCGCAGCACACGATGATCCGGGTCTCCCGGTCGTCCAGCAGCCGGTCGACCGCCAGCCGCGGCGGAGTGTCCAGGCCCACGGTGTCCACCCCCTCGCTCATTCGGCCACCGACTGCTTCCGCAGTTCCTTGGCCAGCCCGTACAGCCCGGCCAGATCCATCCCCGCGCCGAGCAGGGGGAGTTCGTACGTGGGCAGGTCCAGCCCCGTCAGTACGGCCCGCTGCGCGCGCTCCAGCTCCACCCGGCTCGCGTGCTCGGCGGCCTGCGCGAGCAGCGGGTCCACCAGCCGCTCGGCCAGCCCGCCGCGGCGCGCGCCGCCGAGGCCCGCCCGGGACAGCGCCTTCGCCACCTCGGCGCGGTGGTCGCCGGCCGCGGTGCGCAGGGTGTCCTCGTCCAGGTGGTGCGGCCGGACCATGTTGACGACGACGCGGCCGACCGGCAGCCCGGCCGCGCGCAGTTCCTCGATGCCGTCCGCGGTCTCCTGGACGGGCATCTCCTCCAGGAGGGTGACCAGGTGCACGGCCGTCTCGGGGGACTTGAGCACCTTCATGACGGCCTGCGCCTGGTTGTGGATCGGACCGAACCGGGCCAGGCCCGCCACCTCGTCGTTGACGTTCAGGAACCGGGTGATCCGCCCGGTCGGCGGCGCGTCCATGATCACGTGGTCGTAGACGTACGCGCCGGCCTTGTTCTTGCGCCGTACCGCCTCGCACGCCTTGCCGGTCAGCAGCACGTCGCGCAGCCCGGGGGCGATAGTCGTCGCGAAGTCGATGGCGCCGAGCTTCTTGAGCGCGCGGCCGGCCGAGCCGAGCTTGTAGAACATCTGGAGGTAGTCCAGCAGCGCCCGTTCGGCGTCGATGGCGAGCGCGAACACCTCACCCCCGCCCGGCGCCACGGCGATCTTCCGCTCCTCGTACGGGAGCGCCTCGGCACCGAAGAGCTGCGCGAGCCCCTGCCTGCCCTCGACCTCCACCAGAAGAGTCCGCTTGCCCTCGCGTGCGAGGGCAAGCGCGAGTGCCGCGGCGACCGTGGTCTTGCCGGTGCCGCCCTTGCCGCTGACCACCTGGAGCCTGCTCACAGCGTCCGAGCCTAATTCCTTCGTGTCGACTCCGAGGGAGCCGGGTGGTTCTGCCGGAGTGTTCGAGGGTGAGGTGCGTTACGCCGGATCCGCGCCGGACGCGCGAACCCTCTGGTCAGACCACTCGGGCGGGCTCCCGCACCACACGGCCGCCGGGACGCGCATGAGCTCCGCATCACAGGCACTACCCTCGCTCCCATGACCAAGAAGTTCGAATATGCGACGGTCCCGCTGCTGGTTCACGCCACCAAGCAGATCCTGGACACCTGGGGCGAGGACGGCTGGGAGCTCGTCCAGGTCGTGCCCGGCCCGAACAACCCCGAGCAGCTCGTGGCCTACCTCAAGCGGGAGAAGGCATGAGCGGAGTCGTCGACGCGAAGCTGGCCGAGCTCGGCCTGACCCTGCCCGAGGTCGTCCCGCCGCTGGCCACCTACCAGCCGGCCGTGCGGTCGGGCGCGTACGTCTACACCGCGGGCCAGCTCCCGATGGTCAAGGGCAGCATGCCGGTCACCGGCAAGGTCGGCGCCGAGGTCTCGCCGGAGCAGGCCAAGGAGCTGGCCGCCACGTGCGCGCTGAACGCCCTGGCCGCCGTCAAGTCCGTGATCGGTGACCTCGACAAGATCGCGCGTGTCGTGAAGGTCGTCGGCTTCATCGCCTCGTCCCCCGACTTCACGGGTCAGCCGGGCGTGCTGAACGGCGCGAGCGAGCTGCTCGGCGCCGTCCTCGGCGACAAGGGCGTCCACGCCCGCAGCGCGGTCGGCGTGGCGGTCCTGCCGCTGGACGCGCCGGTCGAGATCGAGATCCAGGTCGAGCTGGTGGCCGGAGCCTGACCCCTCCGGGGAGGGATCCGCGAGCCCGGCCCCCGGCCGCCCCGAGCGGCGGCGCGGCCGGGCTCTGCCGGATCCAGCCCCTCCCGCAGGCCGAGGCCCGGTCTGCGAGGCCCGGCGCAGCCCTGCCGAGCGGCAGGTCAGGGCAGGGGACCCTCGAACATCGGGCCGGATGGCCGTAGCATCCGGCCATGCCGAATGGTCAGCATGGTCAGCAGCAGCCCCCCGCCGGAGGCCAGTGGTACCCCCCGGAGTGGCCCGACCGCATCCGCGCGCTCGCGGACGGATCGCTCACCCCGGTGCAGCCGCGGCGCGCCGCCACCGTGATGCTCCTGCGCGACACGCCTGCCGGGCCCACCGTGCACATGCTGCGCAGACGGGCCTCCATGGCCTTCGCCGGGGGCGCGTACGCCTATCCGGGCGGCGGGGTCGACCCCCGCGACGAGGAGCACCAGGTCGGCTGGGCGGGGCCCTCGCAGGAGGACTGGGCGGCCCGGCTCGGGACCGATGCCCGTACCGCGCAGGCCATCGTCTGCGGCGCCGTGCGGGAGACCTTCGAGGAGGCGGGCGTCCTGCTCGCCGGGCAGACCCCGGACACCGTCGTCGGCGACACCACCGGTGACGACTGGGAGGCCGACCGGCAGGCCCTCGTGGCGCGGGAGCTGTCCTTCGCGGAGTTCCTCGACCGCCGGGGCCTGCGACTGCGCTCCGACCTGCTCGGGGCGTGGGCGCGCTGGATCACGCCCGAGTTCGAGCCGCGCCGCTACGACACGTGGTTCTTCGTCGCAGCCCTCCCCGAGGGCCAGCGCACCCGCAACGCCTCCACCGAGGCCGACCGGACGGTGTGGATCCGCCCGGCCGACGCGGCCGCCGGCTACGACAAGGGCGAGCTGCTGATGATGCCGCCCACCATCTCCACCCTGCGTTCCCTGGAGCCGTACGGGAGCGCCCTCGACGCGCTCACCGCGGCCGCGGCCCAGGACCTCACCCCGGTCCTGGCCGAGGCCTCGCTGGAGGATGGCGAGCTGGTGCTCAGCTGGCCGGGCCACGACGAGTTCACCAAGCGGGTCCGCCCCGGCCGTCCGGGAGGCACCGCATGAGCGACGCCGTCGCACTGCCCGGACAGCCCCGCGGATTCGTCACCTCCGGGCCGGCGACCGCCCGCGCGGTGAACATCCTGGCCCCCAACGCCTCCGCGATGACCCTGGACGGCACCAACACCTGGCTCCTCTCCGAGCCCGGCTCCGACCTCGCCGTCGTGATCGACCCCGGCCCGCTGGACGACGGACACCTGAGGGCGGTCATCGCCACCGCGGAGCAGGCCGGCAAGCGGATCGCCCTGACCCTGCTGACCCATGGCCACCCCGACCACGCCGAGGGCGCGGGCCGCTTCGCCGAGCTCACCGGCACCAAGGTCCGCGCCCTGGACGCGGCGCTGCGCCTCGGCGACGAGGGCCTGGCCGCCGGGGACGTGATCCGCACGGGCGGGCTGGAGCTGCGCGTGGTCCCGACCCCCGGCCACACCAGCGACTCGCTCTGCTTCCACCTGCCCGCCGACCGTGCCGTCCTGACCGGAGACACCATCCTGGGCCGCGGCACCACCGTCGTCGCCCATCCCGACGGCCGCCTCGGCGACTACCTGGACTCCCTGCGCCGCCTGCGCTCGCTCACCGTGGACGACGGGGTGCACACCGTCCTGCCGGGCCACGGGCCGGTCCTGGAGGACGCCCAGGGCGCCGTCGAGTACTACCTGGCCCACCGGGCGCACCGGCTCGCCCAGGTCGAGACCGCCGTCGAGAACGGCTTCGTGACCCCCGGGGCGGTCGTCGCCCAGGTCTACGCGGACGTGGACCGTTCCCTGTGGCCGGCCGCCGAATGGTCCGTTCGGGCGCAGCTCGAGTACCTTCAAGATCACGGACTGATCCCTGGAGGGCCCGAATGAACACCGTGTTCCTGCTGGTCGCGTTGGTCGCCACCGCCGGGTGGATCACCTCGACCGTGACCCTCCGGGTGCAGAGCCTGCAGCTCAAGGCGGACCGGACGGAGCGTCGCCTGGCGCTGGTGCTGGACCACTTCGGCATCGAGGAGCCGGAGCCGGCCGGGATGGACGAGGTACGCGCCCTGCTCATGGCCGACCGGGAGATCTCGGCGATCAAGGCCTACCGCCGGATCACGGGCGCGGGCCTGGCGGAGGCCAAGCTGGCCGTCGACGCCCTCGCGGTCACCGTCAAGAAGCCCTGAGGTTCCTGAGGCCCCTGGGGCCGTGGAGCATCCCTGGGCCTGCGGAGCGCTCCTGGGGCGGCTGAGGGCCCCTGAGGCGGCCCGGGACGCCCCGAGTGACCGTGCGGACCCGTGCGGTCCCTAGCGCGGCGTCTTCGTGCCGTGGCGGGCCGTGTACTCGTCCGCGAGCCACGGACCGAGGTCCTCGACGTACGTGCGCAGCACGGCCGGGTCCTCGACCGGATCCAGCGCCACCGCGGCCGCGGCCCGCATCTGGGCCGCGCGCTCGGGGTAGTACGTGCCGAAGACCTCCGCGGACTCGGCCAGGTCGCTGGTCCAGCCGCCCCACCGGGGCATGACGAGCGTGAAGCCGGTGCGCACCAGGTGCCGGGCGAAGAGCCGGCTCAGCTTCCGGTACTGCCCGGGGCCCGACGCCTCCTGCACCTGCCGGCGCCACCGGGGCAGTACGTCGGCCAGGTCGCCGTTGGTCTCGCGGGCGAGCAGGCCGTCCGGGCGGTAGCGCGGCAGGTGCTCGGCCAGGTCCGCGCCGAGCAGCGGGGTGCACAGGCAGGCGAGGAACCACCCCAGGTCGAATCGTTCCGCCTCGCTCAGTACGGCGGCCTTGCCCTGGAGCAGGATGCCGACCCCGTCGACCTCCGGGAAGTCTTCGTCGAGGCCGCGCGCGAGCACCTCGGCAGTGTCCCGGTCGTCATCGGAGGGCGCGTGGTGCAGGACGAGCAGCAGGTCGAGGTCGGACCGCCCGGGCCGGGCCGTCCCCCGCGGCACGGACCCGTAGAGGTACGCGCTGTGCAGCCGACTCCCGTATGCCTCGCCGATCTGCTCCCGCGCGGCCGCCACGACGCTCCTGAACTCGTCCTGCACGAGCCCGAGGGATCCCTCCCGTTCGAAGTACCCGCACGCGTCCAGCCCCCTGCGCTCCATGCATCCACTGTGCACGGGTCGGCCGTGCCGGCGCCGGGGCTCGGGGGCAGAGCGCGGCAACGGCGCCGCACCCGGGCACGCGAAAGGGGCCCCGCCCATCGGGCAGGACCCCTCGAACCGCCAGGACCAGCGTCAGCGGGAGCGCTTCGCGAGGCGCTCCACGTCCAGCAGGATCACGGCACGCGCCTCCAGGCGCAGCCAGCCGCGGCCCGCGAAGTCGGCCAGGGCCTTGTTCACGGTCTCGCGCGAGGCGCCGACGAGCTGTGCGAGCTCCTCCTGCGTGAGGTCGTGCACCACGTGGATGCCCTCCTCCGACTGCACGCCGAACCGGCGCGACAGGTCGAGGAGCGCCCGCGCCACGCGGCCGGGAACGTCGGAGAAGACCAGGTCGGACATCTGGTCGTTGGTCTTGCGCAGGCGCCGGGCGACGGCGCGCAGCAGCGCGGTCGCGACCTCGGGCCGGGCGTTGAGCCAGGGCTGCAGGTCGCCGTGGCCGAGGCCGAGCAGCTTGACCTCGGTCAGCGCGGTGGCGGTGGCGGTGCGCGGGCCCGGGTCGAAGAGCGACAGCTCGCCGATCAGCTCGCCGGGGCCGAGGACGGCCAGCATGTTCTCGCGGCCGTCGGGGGAGGTGCGGTGCAGCTTCACCTTGCCCTCGGTCACGACATACAGCCGGTCGCCGGGGTCGCCCTCGTGGAACAGGGCGTCACCGCGTGCGAGGGTCACCTCGCCCATGGAGGCGCGGAGCTCCGCGGCCTGCTCGTCATCGAGCGCCGCGAAGAGCGGGGCGCGCCGCAGAACGTCGTCCACGAGTCTCTCTCCTATGTCGACCAGCTCAGGGGACCGTGCTCCCCATTTTGCCGGACGGCTCAAACAGTGCGATCAATCACAAGGATGCCGGACGGACGGCCGTGCTGTGCGGCGAGAGGCCAATCGGGGTGGTGTTACCTGAGGTCCGGGCGGGTGTCAGCGCCCGGCCTTAGGCTGGCCGGGTGTCCAATAAGCCGGTGAGAGC
Organism: Streptomyces sp. NBC_01294; assembly: GCF_035917235.1. Classification (NCBI taxonomy): domain Bacteria; kingdom Bacillati; phylum Actinomycetota; class Actinomycetes; order Kitasatosporales; family Streptomycetaceae; genus Streptomyces; species Streptomyces sp. NBC_01294. Next base: position 3,729,168 of record NZ_CP108423.1, on the reverse strand, counting down.
ACAGGCCAAGGGGTCCGCAGGAGTGACGGAGACCCAAAATTCAGCCGTGGGCGAACATGCCCTCGTGAAGGCGTCCGCGAAGAGTGCCGCGACCCCTCAGGGCAAAGTTTCGGCCAAGAAACCGAAGGCCGCCACGCCGGAATCGCGCCTGGCCATGGTGCGCAGGGCTCGGCGGATCAACCGCGAGCTGGCCGAGATCTATCCGTACGCCCATCCGGAACTCGACTTCCGCAATCCCTTCGAGCTGCTCGTCGCGACGGTGCTGTCCGCACAGACCACCGACCTGAGGGTGAACCAGACGACCCCGGCCCTCTTCGCCGCCTACCCGACCCCCGAGGACATGGCCGCGGCCAATCCCGAGGATCTGGAGGAGCTCATCCGGCCGACCGGGTTCTTCCGGGCCAAGTCCAGGTCCCTGCTCGGCCTCTCGCAGGCCCTGCGGGACAACTTCGGCGGGGAGGTGCCGGGCCGGATCGAGGACCTGGTGACGCTGCCGGGAGTGGGCCGCAAGACCGCGAACGTGGTCCTCGGCAATGCGTTCGGGGTCCCGGGGATCACCGTGGACACCCATTTCGGCCGGCTGGTGCGCCGCTGGAAGTGGACCGAGCAGGAGGATCCGGAGAAGGTCGAGGCGGAAATCTGCGCGATCTTCCCGAAGAGCGAGTGGACGATGCTCTCGCACCGGGTCGTCTTCCACGGCCGCCGCATCTGCCATGCCCGCAAGCCAGCCTGCGGGGCCTGCCCGATCGCCCCGCTCTGCCCGGCGTACGGGGAGGGCGAGATCGACCCCGAGAAGGCGAAGAAGCTGCTCAAGTACGAGAAGGGCGGCCAGCCGGGCCAGCGGCTGTCCCCGCCCCCGGGCTACCCGGGCCTGCCGGCCCCGCCGCTCGGGGGCGCCCCGGCGCCGTCCTGAGCGCGGCCCGGGCCGCCTCGGCTGCCGGGGCCGGGGCGGCCTCTGCGGCGCGGGGCGCAAATCCGGCCTCGCCGGGCGTTTGGGGCGCGTGGTTCGGGGCGGAGCCCCGCAATGGCGCCGCACCTGAGGAACGATTCGGTACCCGCACCGCGTTTGGCGGTGTGGGAGCTCACGGACAGGGATGCCTATGACGCGCGGTAGCGGGAGCGATACACGGGACGAGACGGCAGCGGGAGTCCGCGAGGACGGCGCCATCGCCCTCAGCGCGGACGGCCTGCCCGCTTGGCTCGACCCCGTCGTCGCGGCCGCGCAGACGGTCCAGCCGGGGCAGCTGAGCCGGTTCCTGCCGCCCGAGGACGGCCGCGGGCGGCAGTCCGCCGTGCTCGTCCTGTTCGGCGAGGGCCTCCGCGGCCCCGAGCTGCTCCTGATGGAGCGCGCCGGCACCCTGCGCTCGCACGCGGGCCAGCCGTCCTTCCCGGGCGGAGCGCTGGACCCGCAGGACGGCGACCCGCACACCACCGGCCCGCTGCGCGCCGCGCTGCGCGAGGCCGAGGAGGAGACCGGACTCGATCCTTCCGGTGTCCAGCTCTTCGGGGTGCTGCCCCGGCTCTACATCCCGGTCAGCGAGTTCGTCGTGACCCCGGTCCTCGGCTGGTGGCGCGAGCCCAGCCCCGTCGGCGCCGTGGACCCGGGCGAGACGGCCCGGGTCTTCACGGTTCCCGTGGCCGATCTCACGGATCCCGAGCACCGCGTCACGACCGTCCACCCGAGCGGCCACCTTGGGCCGGGATTCACCGTCGAATCGGCTCTGGTCTGGGGTTTCACGGCCGGGGTGATCGACCGGATCCTGCACTTCGCGGGCTGGGAGCGCCCATGGGACCGCTCGCGGCACGTCCCGCTCGACTGGCGCGCATGAGACGGTGGCCCACGTGAACGTGCTGGACATCCTGTTGTTGCTCGCGGCCGTGTGGTTCGCGATCGTCGGCTACCGCCAGGGGTTCGTCGTCGGCATCCTGTCGGTGATCGGCTTCCTCGGCGGTGGCCTCGTCGCCGTGGCCCTGCTGCCGCTGATCTGGGACCGGGTGACGGACAACGGCACCCAGGTGTCCACCACGGTGGTGGTGATCGCCGTCGTTGTGATCATCATCTGCGCCTCCATCGGCCAGGCCCTGACCACCCATCTCGGCAGCAAGCTCCGCCGCCAGATCACGTGGTCGCCGGCGCGCGCGCTCGACGCGACCGGCGGCGCCCTGGTCAACGTGGTCGCGATGCTGCTGGTGGCCTGGCTGATCGGGTCGGCGCTCGCCGGTACCTCGCTTCCCACCCTGGGCAAGGAGGTCCGCAACTCCAAGGTGCTCCTGGGCGTGTCGCGGGTCCTGCCCGAGCAGGCGAACACCTGGTTCTCCGAGTTCAGTTCCACCCTCGCGCGGAGCGGCTTCCCGCAGGTGTTCAGCCCGTTCTCCAACGAGCCGATCACCGAGGTGCAGGCGCCCGACCCGCTGCTCGCGCGCAGCCCCGTCGCCCAGGTCGCCAAGGGCTCGATCGTGAAGGTCGTCGGCACCGCGCCCAGCTGCAGCAAGGTGCTGGAGGGCACGGGCTTCGTCTTCGCGCCCGGCAAGGTGATGACCAACGCGCACGTCGTCGGCGGGGTCGGCGAGCCGACCGTGCAGATCGGCGGCGAGGGCAAGCTGTACGACGGCAAGGTCGTGCTCTACGACTGGGAGCGCGACATCGCCGTCCTGGACGTGCCCAAGCTGAAGGCCCCGCCGCTGGAGTTCGCCGACAAGGACGCGGCGAGCGGCAGCGACGCGATCGTCGCCGGCTTCCCGGAGAACGGCGCGTACGACGTCCGCGCGGCCCGTGTCCGCGGGCGGATCAACGCGAACGGCCCGGACATCTACCACCGCGGTACGGTCCGACGGGACGTCTACTCGCTGTTCGCGACGGTCCGTCAGGGCAACTCCGGCGGCCCGCTGCTGACGCCCGACGGGAGGGTCTACGGGGTCGTCTTCGCGAAGTCCCTCGACGACCCGAACACCGGTTACGCGCTGACGGTGGACGAGATCCAGGACGACATCCGCATCGGCAAGACCGCCGACCGTCGGGTCGAGAGCCAGGGCTGCGCCCTCTGAGGCACGGCTCCCGCCGGGTCCGGTGCCCTGTGAGGCGCGCCGCTCCCGCCGGGTCCGGCACCCCCTGAGACGCCGCTCCCGCCGGGTCCCTACGTCCGTGGATGGCGCAGGCGCGCGGAGACCCAGCGGGCCCGGCGGCGCAGGATGCGGGGGATCCCGAGGCGGAGGTCGTGGCCGTGCCGGCCGGCCCTCTCGTGGGTGCCCGGCGTAGCTGCCGAGCGTCGTTCGTGCGCGGTGTCACCGTAGTCGTGCGTCCAGCTCATACTCCGAGCTGTGCCCGTGCCCCAAGGTCGGTAATCCCGTCAGGCGCGGCCAATTGGCCTATGCGCCGGGCAATTGAATGTTCGTAAGACGAGCGTATGAGTCAACTGCCGCTCGTTCGCCGGGTGGACGGTGCTCCGGCCGGGCCGTACGGACGGCGCTGCGGCCGTCCGGCGGTCAGCGGTCCGGCTCGGGGTCCTTGAGCCAGTTCACCAGCTCGGTAGAGAAGGCCAGCGGGTCCTCCTCGTGCGGGAAGTGCCCGAGGCCGTCGAACAGCCGCCACCGGTACGGGGCTTCGACGTACTCGCCGGAACCGGCCGCACTGCGCGTGCGCATCACCGGGTCGAGCGAACCGTGCAGGTGCAGCGTCGGCACCCGCACCGGCCGCTTCATCCGCCGGTTGAACTGGAGTCCGTCCGGCCGCGCCATCGACCGCATCATCCAGCGGTACGGCTCGACGGAGCAGTGTGCGGTGGACGGGATGCACATGGCCCGCCGGTACACGGCGAGGTCCTCTTCCTCGGGCGGCCGCGGACCCGACCACTCCCGGATCAGGTCCCCCACGAGGGCCCCGCCGTCGGCGACGAGCTGCCGCTCGGGGACGAACGGACGCTGGAAGCCCCAGATGTGTGAACTCGCCCGCGTCTGCCCGAAGTCCGACAGCATCGCGGAGCGCCAGCGGCGCGGATGCGGCATGGAGGAGACGACGAGCCGGCGCACCAGCTTGGGCCGCATCACGGCCGCCGTCCAGGCCAGGTACCCGCCCAGGTCGTGCCCGACGAGCGCGGCGTCCGGCTCGCCGAGGGACCGTACGACCCCGGTGATGTCGAGCGCCAGGTTGGCGGGGTCGTAGCCGCGCGGCGTGCGGTCGCTGCCGCCCACGCCGCGCAGGTCCATCGCGACCGCCCGGTATCCGGCGTCGGCGAGCGCGGTCAGCTGGTGCCGCCAGGTCCACCAGAACTGCGGGAAGCCGTGCAGCAGCAGCACCAACGGCCCGTCACCGACCTCGGCGACGTGGAAGCGGGCGCCGTTGGCGGCCACGTCCCGGTGCGTCACCGCTCGCCCGCCGGGCAGGTCGAGCCGTACGGCCGTGGCGGCCGTGGGGGGAACGCTGGAGTCCGGAGTGGGCGCTGCTGTCATGAGGACGAGCGTGCCACACCCACAGCCTTGTCACTCACCGGCCGCGGGTGCGGCTTGACGGTCCCGACGAGCGCGGCGGTCTGCTTGACGGAGGCGATGGACTTCTCCGGCGGCTTGATCTTCTTGAACTTCCGTACGGCGATCAGCGCGAGCACACCCGCGATGAGCAGGAACGCGGCGCCGACGATGAGGAAGGACCAGGCGAGCCCGAGCCCCAGGTTGTGGATCCCGTACGCCGCGGCGAACGTCAGCACCGGCAGGGAGAAGACCGCGAACACTCCTGCGACGACGAGGGAGGCGGAACCGCTGCCCACGCGCTTGACGTCCTCGCGGATCTCCGCCTTGGCGAGGGCGATCTCGTCGTGCACCAGCGCGGACATCTCGGCGGTGGCCGAGGCGACCAGCTGGCCGAGTGTGCGCTCGGCTCCCTGTGCCCCTTGGTCCACTGCGCTCATCGCTCTCTCCCTCTGTCGTCTGCTGCCGGGCGGCTGTCCTGCGTCGTCAGTCAGATCATGCCGGACGGTCGCCCTCGGTGGTGGACCCGGCCGCGGTTTGGAGCGCGGCGGCGCCCGCCTCCTCGGCCTTGCGGCGGTGTTCCGCGGCCCGGTCCTCGTAGATCTTGGCCATCCGCAGGTGGTAGTCGGGATTGTCCTGTTCGTAGATGTCCGGGATGCCGTCGAGGTCCTCGTCGCGCTCCTCGGCGTCGGTCAGCGCCTTGTACTTGCGGTTGCGGAGCTTGAGCATGACGCACGCGATCACGGCGGCGATCAGGGACCCGATCAGGACGGCTGCCTTGACCTCGTCGGTGAGGACCGGGTCGCCGGTGAAGGCGAGTTCGCCGATCAGGAGGGAGACGGTGAAGCCGATGCCGGCGAGCGAGGCCACGGCGAGCACGTCGGGCCAGGCGAGGTCCTTGTTCAGCTCGGCCCTGGTGAAGCGGGCGGCCAGCCAGGTGCCGCCGAAGATGCCCACCGTCTTGCCGACGACCAGGCCGAGGACCACGCCGAGGGTCTCGGGCCGGGTGAAGACCTGGGCGATGGCCTCGTCGGAGAGCGAGACCCCGGCGGAGAACAGGGCGAACAGGGGCACGGCGAGACCGGCCGAGACGGGCCGGACCAGGTGCTCGATGTGCTCGCCGGGGGACTGCTGCTCGCCGTCCCTGCGGGTGCAGCGGAGCATCAGGCCCATGGCCACGCCGGCGATGGTGGCGTGGACGCCGCTGTTGTACATCAGGCCCCAGATGACCAGGGCGAGCGGGAGGTAGACGTACCAGCCGCGGACGCCCCGGTGGAGCAGGAACCAGAAGAGGGCCAGGCCCACGACCGCGCCGCCGAGCGCCAGGAAGTCGATCTCCTGGGTGAAGAACACCGCGATGATCAGGATGGCGAAGAGGTCGTCGACGACCGCGAGGGTCAGCAGGAAGGCGCGCAGGGCCGAGGGCAGCGAGGTGCCGATGACGGCGAGGACGGCGAGCGCGAAGGCGATGTCGGTGGCGGTCGGGACCGCCCAGCCGGCCATCGAGCCGCTGCCGGCGGTGTTGACCACCACGTAGACCAGCGCGGGGACGGCCATGCCGCACAGGGCGGCGATCACCGGGAGCGCGGCCGCCTTGGCGTCGCGCAGATCGCCCGCGACGAGTTCGCGCTTGAGCTCGACGCCGGCGACGAAGAAGAAGATGGCGAGGAGCCCGTCGGCCGCCCAGTGCTGGAGCGAGAGGTCCAGGCCGAGGGAGGCGGGGCCGATGTGGACGGACAGGACGTTGTAGTAGCTGTCCGAGATGGAGGGGATGTTGGCCCAGAGCAGAGCGGCAATCGCGGCCACGAGCAGCAGGACCCCGCCGACCGTCTCTGCGCGCAGGGCGTCGCCGACGAAGCGGCGCTCGGGCAGCGAGAGCCGGCCGAGCAACGTCCGGCTCTTGTGGTCGGTGGGGCTGGGCGCTGCCACGAGGGACACCTCCGGGGGTCGGTTGGACGGCATGGCGAAGCTCATTGCCGACCAGACTTCCCGGCGCACCCTGTGGTCTTTCTTTACGCTTTCATGATTTTACAGGGCGCACGCGAGGGCGTATCCGGTGATCATCACTTTATGCGCGAAAGGGGCACCGGGCGCGGTGCGCCGGGTGCCCCTTTCGGTGTGTCTCAGTCCGCTGGGTGTGTCTCAGTCCTCGCTGCCGGCGGCGGCCGGAAGCTTGCTCTGGATCAGGTCCATGACCGAGGAGTCGGCGAGCGTGGTGACGTCGCCGACCGCGCGGTTCTCCGCGACGTCGCGCAGGAGACGGCGCATGATCTTGCCGGAGCGGGTCTTCGGCAGCTCCTGGACCGGCAGGATCCGCTTCGGCTTGGCGATCGGGCCGAGCGTGGTGCCCACGTGGTTGCGCAGTTCCGCGACCAGGGTCTCGGTCTCGGAGGCGCTGCCGCGCAGGATGACGAAGGCCACGATGGCCTGGCCGGTGGTCTCGTCGTTGGCGCCGACCACGGCCGCCTCGGCGACCGAGGGGTGCGAGACGAGCGCCGACTCGACCTCGGTGGTCGAGATGTTGTGGCCGGAGACGAGCATGACGTCGTCCACCCGGCCGAGCAGCCAGATGTCGCCGTCGTCGTCCTTCTTGGCGCCGTCGCCCGCGAAGTACTTGCCCTCGAAGCGCGACCAGTAGGTGTCGATGAAGCGCTGGTCGTCGCCCCAGATGGTGCGCAGCATCGACGGCCACGGCTCGGTGAGGACCAGGTAGCCGCCCCCGCCGTTCGGGACCTCGCGCGCCTCGTCGTCCACGACGGTGGCGGAGATTCCGGGCAGGGCGCGCTGGGCGGAGCCCGGCTTGGTGTGCGTGACGCCCGGCAGCGGGGAGATCATCATCGCGCCGGTCTCGGTCTGCCACCAGGTGTCCACGATCGGGCAGCGGTCGCCGCCGATGTGCTTGCGGTACCAGATCCAGGCCTCGGGGTTGATCGGCTCGCCGACCGAGCCCAGTACCCGCAGGCTCGACAGGTCGAACTTCGCGGGGATGTCGTCGCCCCACTTCATGAACGTACGGATGGCCGTGGGCGCCGTGTAGAGGATGGTGACGCCGTACTTCTGCACGACCTCCCAGAAGCGGCCCTGGTGCGGGGTGTCCGGGGTGCCCTCGTACATCACCTGGGTGGCGCCGTTCGCGAGCGGCCCGTAGACGATGTAGGAGTGCCCGGTCACCCAGCCGATGTCGGCGGTGCACCAGTAGACGTCGGTCTCCGGCTTCAGGTCGAAGACCGCGTGGTGGGTGTACGCGGCCTGCGTGAGGTAGCCGCCCGAGGTGTGCAGGATGCCCTTCGGCTTCCCCGTGGTCCCCGAGGTGTAGAGGATGAAGAGCGGGTGCTCGGCGTCGAAGGCCTGCGGGGTGTGCTCGGCGGACTGGCGGCCGACCGCCTCGTGCCACCACACGTCGCGGCCCTCGGTGAAGGCGGTGTCCTGGCCGGTGCGGCGCACGACGAGCACGTGCTCGACCTGCGGGCACTTGGCGACGGCCTCGTCGATGGCGGGCTTCAGGGCGGTGGGCTTGCCGCGGCGGTAGCCGCCGTCGGCGGTGATGACCAGCTTGGCGTCGGCGTCCTGGATGCGGGAGGCGACGGCGTCGGCGGAGAAGCCGCCGAAGACCACGGAGTGCGCGGCGCCGACGCGGGCGCACGCGAGCATCGCGACGACCGCCTCGGGGATCATCGGCAGGTAGACGGCGACCCGGTCGCCGGCCTCGACACCCAGCTCGGTCAGGGCGTTGGCGGCTCTGGAGACCTCGTCCTTGAGCTCGGCGTAGGTGATCGCGCGGCTGTCGCCGGGCTCGCCCTCGAAGTGGATGGCGACGCGGTCGCCGTTGCCGGCCTCGACGTGGCGGTCCACGCAGTTATACGCGACGTTCAGCTTGCCGTCCGCGAACCACTTCGCGAAGGGCGGGTTCGTCCAGTCGAGCGTCTCGGTCGGCTCGGTGGCCCAGGTCAGCCGCCGGGCCTGCTCGGCCCAGAAGCCCAGCCGGTCCGCATCGGCCTGTGCGTACGCAGCCTCTTTCACATTGGCGGCGGCGGCCAGATCGGCGGGCGGTGCGAACCGCCGCTCCTCCTTGAGCAGATTGGCCAGGCTCTCATTGCTCACGACATCTCCCTTTCCCAGGGTGTCCGTTGTGTCCCCGGGCATAGCTCATCAGTCAGCGGCCCAGGTGACAAGGGGTAGCCGAGAATTGGTTTAGACCTATATCACGAGTCGGCCCGCACGAGAACGGCGTGCGAATGGCCCCTTCCCGCCGCAGGGTGCGAGAAGAGGCCACACGATTGCACGGAAAGGGGAGGCTATCGGTTCATCGCGACGTGGTTCAGGCGTGCTGGCCCACGCTGTCGAAAACCCGGCAGTCGAAGAAGTCCTCACCCTCGGACAGCAGGTACGCCTGGGCCTCGCCCACGTGGAAGTACATCCCGTGCAGCTCCAGGGTGCCGTCGGCGAGCCGCCGGGCCACCGATTCGTGGGCCCGCAGGTGCTCCAGCTGCTGGACCACATTGGTCAGGCACAGCTGCTCCACCGCGTCCGCCGGGAGCCGGCCCGAGATCCGGGCCCAGGCGTGGTGACGGCTGGCCATCCGCTCCAGGCTGGGCAGCCCGTGCCGCAGCCAGCGGCGCAGCGGGGTCATCGGCACCCCGGGCGCGGAGCTGAGCAGGGCCTGCATGGCCCCGCAGCCCGAGTGCCCGCACACCGTGATGCTGTCCACCTGCAGTACGTCCACGGCGTACTCGATGGCCGCCGCGACGGAGTCGTCCGTGGACTCGGCGCCGGGCAGCGGGACCAGGTTGCCGACGTTGCGGACGGTGAACAGGTCGCCCGGGCCGCTGGCTGTGATCATGCTGGTCACCAGGCGGGAGTCCGCGCAGGTGAGGAAGAGCTGGGAGGGCCGCTGCCCCTCGCGGGCCAGCCGGGCCAGCTCGTCCCGTACGCGGGGAGCGGTATCGCGCTGGAAGGCGCTGATGCCACTGGCCAGCTGGCCGGCCCCGCGCCGCCGCGGGGCCGGAGAGGGGGGCTGCGCCGCGGAGGTCTCCGCATCGGTGGCCGCCGCTGCCGCCATGGCCGAGGCGGTGGCCGTACGGGTACCTGTGGCGCGGTGGTCGCAGTGGTTCTGCCACGGCGTCCAGGGCCGGCAGCACTGGTGCCCCCCGCGCTGGGGACCGCGGCGGGACCGGCCGGCGTGGTGGGTCCCGCCGGTGCCTTCGCTCCCGTGGGCCCCGTCGCTCGCGTGGCCCCCGTCGGTTCCGTGGTCCCCGTCGGTTCCGTCGACCGCGTCCGGTCCGTCGGCCCCTTCGGCATCGGAGATCCGGGCCGAGGCTCCGGAGCGGCCGGTGACCTCCAGGGAGCCCCCGTGCGCCAGGTGCGACTCCTGCCAGTCGTGCAGCGTCTCGTAGGCCGCGTGGTCCATGAACGAGCCGTCCAGCTCGACCACCGCGTGCGCGTCGTGCGGGATCTGGTTCAGCACCCGGCTCAGCCGGGGCACCGCGAGGAAGGTCAACTGCCCGCGCACCCGCACCCGGTGGCCCCCGCCGGCCGGCTGCTCCACGGTGATCCGGGTCCGGGCGAGCCGGTGCAGGGCCAGGGCGACGGCCACCGCGATGCCGATGGCCACGCCCTCCAGGACCCCGCCGAGGACCACGGCCACGATGGTCGTGCCGTAGACCAGGATCTCCCGGTGCCGGGTGACGCTGCGCATGTGCGTGATGCTGACCATCTGCACGCCCACCACCATCACCAGGGCGGCCAGCGCGGCCAGCGGGATCAGGTCGAGGGCGGGGACCAGCAGACCAGCCGCGAGCAGCACCCAGAGGCCGTGCAACATGGCCGATTTCCGACTGACCGCGCCGGACTTGACGTTCGCCACGCTGCGGACGGCCACGCCCGTGATGGGCAGCCCGCCCAGGGAGCCGGAGACGATGTTCGCCGCGCCCTGTCCCCGCAGTTCCCGGTTGAGGTCGGCGCGCGGCGGGCGGTTGCCCGTACGCCGTTCGGAGGCGATCAGCTTGTCGGTGGCGACCGCGGAGAGCAGCGACTCCACGCTGCCGACCAGGGTGATGGTCAGTACGGCGGCGATGAGGCCGAGGACCGGTCCTTCGGGCATCTCGGGCAGGGCGTGGCTGCTCCAGGACGGCAGGTCCACCCGGGGCAGGCTGAGCCCGGCCAGCGCGGCGAAGACGGTGGCTGTGGCGACGGCGGCGAGCGCGGCCGGCACCTTGCGCAGGGCGCGGCCCACTCGTCCGGGCAGCCGCAGCCAGCCGAGCAGGACGATCATGGTCAGCGCGCTGATGCCGAGTGCGACCGGGTGCAGATCGGCCAACTGGCTCGGCAGGCCGAGGACGTTGGCCACGGCAGAGCTCTGGGGCGTGCCGCCGAGCACGATGTGCAGCTGGGCCAGCGCGATGGTCACGCCGATGCCCGCGAGCATGCCGTGCACGATGGCCGGGCTGACCATGAGCGCCGACCGCGCGGTGCGCAGGAAGGCGAGGCCGAGCTGGCAGAAGCCGGCGAGCACGGTGATGGCGCACGTGGTGCGCCATCCGTAGTGCTGGATCAACTCGGCGGTGACCACGGTGAGTCCGGCGGCGGGCCCGCTCACCTGGAGCGGAGCGCCGCCGAGCCGCCCGGCCACGATCCCGCCGACCGCCGCGGCGACCAGGCCCGCCTGGAGCGGGGCGCCGGTGGCCAGGGCGATGCCGAGGGAGAGCGGCAGGGCGATCAGGAAGACGGCGATGGAGGCGGAGAGGTCCGCGGGGAGGTCCTTGCGGATCTCGCCGGTCGTGCGTGTGGGGGAGGTGGCTGTCATAGGTTCCCGTCTCCTCGGGGGGAGGGGTGAAGCGGCGGGAGTCTCAACACTCGGTAAATGAACGGTAATGGAGAGTAAAGCCGAGTGGAGGATGATTCGGGCAAATGGACTAGAAATTAGCACTCAAGAGTGATTAAGCATTTTGTCCGGCTTGTCATACCTTCCTCACGGCAGACCGCATGGGACGGTGCGGCGCGGAAGTCCTGCGATGGAACTGCGAGGGAGAGGTGGGGCGGATGATCGCCGCCACGAAGAAGATCGCCGGCGGCCTGGTCGCCACGGCGCTGGTCCTGGGAGTCGCCGGGTGCAGCACCTCGGAACCCGCCAAGTCCGCGGCTCCCGGAGCCCCGAACGCGCGCAAGGGCGCCGCTGCGGAGGCTCCCGGCAGCGTCAACCGGCCCATCGGCGACGGCTCGACCGCGTACACCGGCCCACAGCCGAACGTACAGAAGCCGCAGAAGCTGAAGCCCGGTGAAAAGCCGCCGCAGTTCGTGGTGTTCTCGTGGGACGGGGCCGGCGAGGACAGCCAGAAGCTCTTCTCGCACTTCCGTGACGTCGGCAAGAAGTACAACGCCCGCATGACGTACTTCCTCAGCGGCGTCTACCTGCTCCCGGAGGAGAAGCGCTCCCTCTACACCGCGCCGCAGCACGCACCCGGCCGCTCCGACATCGGCTTCGGCGACCTTCAGGGGATCAAGGACACCGCCACCCAGGTCCGCGCGGCCTGGCTGGAGGGCAACGAGATCGGCACCCACTTCAACGGGCACTTCTGCGGGCCCGACGGCGGCGTCGGCACCTGGTCCGTGGACGAGTGGAAGAGCGAGATCAACCAGGCCAAGTCCTTCGTCAAGAACTGGAAGACCAACGCGGGCCTGAAGAGCATGGAGGCGCTCCCCTTCGACTACGACAAGGAGCTCATCGGCGCCCGCACCCCGTGCCTCGAAGGCCAGAAGAACTTCATGCTGGCCGCGAAGGGCATGGGCTTCCGCTACGACTCCAGCGGCATCAGCAAGCAGATCTGGCCCAAGAAGACGGACGGTCTCTGGGACATCCCGCTGCAACTGGTCCCCATGCCGGGCCGCGCCTTCGACACCCTGAGCATGGACTACAACTACATGGTCAACCAGTCCGGTACGACCTCGCAGGGCGACCCCTCGCAGCACACGTACTGGGGTGACCAGATGCGCGACGGCCTGCGACAGGCCTTCGACCGCGTCTACCAGGGCAACCGCGCGCCGCTGATCATCGGCAACCACTTCGAGTCCTGGAACGGCGGCACCTACATGCGTGCCGTCGAGGAGTCCATCAAGGGCATGTGCACCCAGAAGGACGTCCGCTGCGTGCCGTTCCGGGAGCTGGTGGACTGGCTGGACGCCCAGGACCCGAAGGCCCTGGAGTGGATGCGCACCCTCGACGTCGGCGAGACGCCGAAGGAGGGCTGGACGAAGTTCCTGGCCGCGGGGCCGCCGGCGCCGCCGGCCGCCCCCGCAGGTGTCACGCCGGCTGCGGAGCCGGCAGATGAGAGTGCGGACGAGGACTGACGAGCGCGTCGTCCCCGTCGCCTGCCCCCGGGTGCTGCGGGCCTTCGAGGCCCTCGCGCAGGACGAAACCGGGGTCGACCTGGTCCGCCAGGTCGACCCCGGTCTTGGCGTTGCCCCAGCTCTCCGCGTTCCTGAGGTGGAAGCGCACCATCTGCTCGGTGTAGCGGCCCCAGTCGCGGTGCGCGTACGAGTCGTCGGCGGCGTCCTGGAGTGCCTGGAGGGCGAACCGGTTGGTCGCCTCCAGCAGCTCGAAGGCGGCCGGACGGCCCTTCTCCATCGCCCGTACCCAGTCCGAGTGCCCGACGGTGACCAGCAGGTCCTCGCCCACCTCGTCCTGGAGGAACTCGATGTCCTCGGGGCCCTGCACCTTGTTGCCGATGACCTTGAGCGCGACCCCGAAGTCCCTTGCATACTCCTTGTACTGGCGGTAGACGGAGACGCCCTTGCGGGTCGGTTCGGCGACCAGGAAGGTCATGTCGAAGCGGGTGAACATGCCCGAGGCGAAGGAGTCGGAGCCGGCCGTCATGTCGACGACCACGTACTCGTCCGGTCCGTCGACCAGGTGGTTGAGGCAGAGCTCGACCGCTCCCACCTTGGAGTGGTAGCAGGCCACGCCCAGGTCGGCCTCGGTGAACGGCCCGGTGGCCATGAGCCGTACGGGCTCCCCGTCGAGCAGGAGCGTGCGCGCGCAGGCCTCGTACACCGGGTTGCCCTCGGTGACCCGCAGCAGGCGCGAGCCCCGGCCGGGCGGGGTGGTCTTGATCATCGTGTCGGCGGACGCGATGCGCGGGTTGGAGCCCCGCAGGTACTCCTTGATCAGGGGCAGGTGCGCGCCCAGGGCGGGCAGTTCGGCGGCCTCGTCCTCGCCGAGTCCGAGCGCCGTGCCCAGGTGCTGGTTGATGTCGGCGTCCACCGCGACGACGGGGGCTTCATTGGCGGCGAGGTGGCGGATGAAGAGGGAGGACAGCGTCGTCTTGCCGCTGCCGCCCTTTCCCACGAAAGCGATCTTCATGTTCACCAAGCGTAGTGGGTTAGTAGCACGGTGTTGTCAAGGTGAGTGAAGAAGACCACTCCAAGGAGGGGTCGGTGCTATGGGTGCGCAGTGCGTAGGCTCCCTACTTATGAGTAGCGCTTCTGACCCGTTGGCCGCACTGGCAGGGCTGCCGGGTGTCGCCGAGTCCGTGGATTCCGTACGCAAGGCCGTGGACCGGGTCTACGGGCACCGGGTGATGCGTCGCCGCAGCGGCGAGATCACCTCGGAGGCCGCTCTGCGCGGGGCCCGCGGGAGCGCGGCGCTGTCCGGTGCGGACTGGGCGCTGGAGGAGGTGCGCCGCCGGACCGACTTCGGGTCGGAGCCGGAGGCGCTGACGGTGGGCGCCGCCCTGCGGCTCACGGCGGAAGCCGGCCAGCTGCTGAGCATCTGGCGCCAGTCGCCGCTGCGGGTCCTGGCTCGGCTCCACCTCGTGGCGTCGGGGTCGACGGCGGAGGGCGACGTGGTGGGCCGCCCCCGCCTGGCGGGCGAGCCGGTCGTGGAGCCCCTGGTGGATCTGCCGCTGCCGAGCGCGGAGGAGGTCGCCGGCCGGCTGGACGGCCTGTCCCGCCTGATCATCGCGGGCGGCTCCGCCCCGGCCCTGATCACGGCGGCGGTGGTGCACGGCGAACTGCTGGCCCTGCGTCCGTTCGCCTCGTACAACGGGCTGGTCGCGCGGGCGTCCGAGCGCATCGTCCTGATCAACAGCGGTCTGGACCCGAAGGCGATCTGCCCGGCGGAGGTCGGCCACGCGGAGCAGGGGCGCGAGGCGTACCTGGCCGCCTTCGAGGGCTACGTCTCCGGCACTCCGGAGGGGGTGGCCGCCTGGATCGCCCACTGCGGCCGGGCGATCGAGCTCGGTGTGCGCGAGTCGACGGCGGTCTGCGAGGCCCTGCAGCGCGGCGCTGCCTGAGCCCGCTCCACCCCGGACATGGGTTGCGGCGACACCGTACTGCTTTGGTGTCGCCGCTGGCATTTACGCCCAGTTACCAAGCGTCCTCGAAAATTGCCCATCAGGTCGGGGTCTTTGCCCGTTACCTGGTGCGGCTGGCCCGTAATCGACGGGTCGACGTCGCGTGGGTGCTCGGCGTTCATGCTTCGGTCCGTGGGCCTTACTGCGTTTTAAAGATGATCCTCTCGGATGTTCTTTGGTCTCGCGGGCCGTTGCTTTATTTGTACTCCGCTTGGGAGCTATGCGAAACCCCTTGCTCCACTTTTTACTTTCCGGGATGAGTAGGGGTGAACCGGGCATCCCGTATCGTTGCAGGTCAGGACATTCAGGAAGACGAGGCGGCGGCCAGTGCGTGAGCCCGGCGCCGACTTGCGTACCAGACCAGACCTGCCGTGGCGGCTGCCGCACCGACGGCGGCCGCGGCGACCAGCGCCGGCCGCGCCGGCATCGACAGCCCGGGCAGCCGCTGCTTCAGCCGCACCGGCCGGCTGAAGACCAGGACCGGCCACTCGCGCGCCACCGCCTCCCGGCGCAGCGCGCGGTCGGGATTGACGGCGTGCGGGTGTCCGACGGCTTCCAGCATCGGGACGTCGGTGGCCGAGTCGCTGTAGGCGTAGCACCGGGCGAGGTCGTACCCCTCGGACTCCGCGAGCTCGCGCACGGCCTCCGCCTTGGTGGGGCCGTAGGCGTAGTACTCGATCTCGCCGGTGAAGCAGCCGTCTTCGCCCACGACCATGCGCGTGGCGACGACCCGGTCCGCACCGAGCATCTCGCCGATCGGCTCGACCACCTCGGCGCCCGAGGTCGACACGATCACCACGTCGCGGCCGGCCATGTGATGGGCTTCGATCAGCGACGCTGCCTCGTCGTAGATGATCGGGTCGATGAGGTCGTGCAGGGTCTCCGCGACGATCTCCCGCACCTGCTGCACGTTCCACCCCTTGCAGAGGGCGGACAGGTACTCCCGCATCCGTTCCATCTGATCGTGGTCGGCGCCGCCGGCCAGGAAGATGAACTGCGTGTACGCGGTGCGCAACACGGCTCGCCGGTTGATCAGGCCGCCTTGGTAGAAGGACTTGCTGAACGTCAAGGTGCTCGACTTCGCAATGACCGTCTTGTCCAGGTCGAAGAAGGCTGCCGTGCGAGGCGAGGAGTGCGGCAAGGGCTGATTTTCCACGCCCCGAGCATATGCGTCCATCATTCGGCGTAAGGTGTGGCGCGTGGGTTTGCCTGAGAAGGCTCTCGGGTACACCATGGAAGTCACGGATCGTTCGCGACCGTGCTAACCCGGTCTGGCTCCTCCCCCCCCGAGTCGGACCGTGGGGACGACCCCCGCTCTCCCCCCCGGCGGGGGTCGTCGCATGTCCGGACGCGGTTCGCGTCCCTGCCTTCGGCCCCAAGTGACCATCCCTCCGGCCCTTCCTCTTGCGTGGGGCCGACGCGGCGAAGGCCCTCACCCCATCAGGCTCGTGACGGTGCGTAGTGGTTCCGCCGCGCTCCGGAACTCACCTGTGAGGGTGACCGGGTTATTCACAATCGATGGGTTGTCCACAGTTATCGAGCAAGATCCACTCC
This sequence comes from Streptomyces sp. NBC_01294, assembly GCF_035917235.1. Taxonomy (NCBI): domain Bacteria; kingdom Bacillati; phylum Actinomycetota; class Actinomycetes; order Kitasatosporales; family Streptomycetaceae; genus Streptomyces; species Streptomyces sp. NBC_01294. The sequence continues at coordinate 3,712,807 of NZ_CP108423.1, read as the reverse complement.
TTTTTCCTGATCGCTGCACGGTGATTCCAGCCGCGAAGTCCGCGGTGCTGGATTTGCAGTGAGAAGGGGGCGGAGATCGTGGCTCGATCGAAGTCGTATGAAACGCCGGAGTCCGTGGTCGGAAGGGAGACGGGGGCCGGGGCGGGCATCGGGCCCGTGGCCGGGTTTCTACCCGGCGGCGGGCGGCCGCTGATCATCACCGAGGACCCTGTGCTGCTCGACGACCTGTTGAGGCTGTGCGCAGCCGCGGGCGCCGAGCCGCACGTGCACCATGCGGTGCCCGGGCAGGGCGGGGCCGGCGCGGAGGAGGACGGCGGCCTCGCCGGAAGCGGCGCGGCGGGTGTCGAAGGCACAAGTGGCGGGGGTGCGGGAGGCGTTGGATGGGAAGCCGCGCCGCTCGTGCTGGTCGGGGACGACGCCGCCCGGCGCGTGCGAGGTGCGCCCCGCCGGGACGGGGTGTTCCTCGTCGGCCGGGACCTGGACGACCCCCTCGTGTGGCAGCGGGCGCTGGAGATCGGCGCCGAGGAGGTGCTGCGGCTCCCCGACGCCGAGAGCCTGCTCGTCGACCGCATCGCCGACGTCGTGGAAGGAGCCGGCCGGCCCGCCCTCACCGTCGGGGTGATCGGCGGCAGCGGCGGGGCCGGAGCCTCCACCCTCGCGTGCGCCCTCGCCGTCCGGGCCGCCCGTGCCGGGGAGCGGACCATCCTCATCGACGGCGATCCGCTCGGCGGCGGCATGGACGTAATGCTCGGCGGTGAGAGCGCCGAAGGGCTGCGCTGGCCGGACTTCGCGGGCTCGCGGGGCAGGGTCGGCGCCGGAGCGCTGGAGGAGTCCCTGCCCGAGCTGCACGCCCTGCGCGTGCTCAGCTGGGACCGCGGGGACCGGGTGGTGGTGCCGCCCGCCGCGATGCGGTCCGTGGTGGCCGCCGCGCGCCGCCGCGGCGGGGTCGTGGTGGTCGACCTCCCGCGGAGGGTGGACGAAGCCGTGGCCGAGGTGCTCGCCCAGCTCGACCTGGTGCTGATGGTGGTGCCCGGCGAGCTGCGGGCCGTGGCCGCCGCGGGCCGGGTGGCCGCCGGGGTGCGGATGGCGGCCCGGGACGTGCGCGTCGTCGTACGGGGCCGCTGCCCGGGCGGTCTCGACGCGGAGGCCGTGGCCGGACTGCTGGGCGCGCCGCTGGCCGGGGAGGTACCGGTCGAGGTGGGGCTCCCGGGGCGGGTGGCCGAGGGCGAACCGCCGGGGGCGCAGGGGCGGGGCGCGCTGGCCCGCTTCTGCGACGGCTTCTGGCAGCGGGCGCTCGGCTCCGCCCAGGGGGTGCCGGCATGAGCGCGGTACTCCTGGACGCGGTGCGCCGGCGGCTCGCCGAAAGCGGGGCGGAACCGACCCCGGCGCGGGTGGCGGCGGCCCTGCGGGCCCAGGGCAGGCTGCTGGGGGATGCCGAAGTTCTCGGTGTCGCGGCCGAGTTGCGGTCCGAGCTGGTCGGCGCGGGCCCGCTGGAGGCGCTGCTCGCCGATCCGGAGGTCACCGATGTGCTGGTGGCGGCTCCCGACCGGGTGTGGGTGGACCGCGGTGGCGGGCTGGAGCTGACCGGGGTGACCTTCGCCGACGCCGAGGCGGTGCGCAGGCTCGCCCAGCGGCTGGCCGCCGTCGCGGGACGGCGCCTCGACGACGCACGGCCCTGGGTGGACGCCCGGATGCCGGACGGCACCCGGCTGCATGCCGTGCTGCCTCCCGTCTCGGTCGGCTCGGCCTGCCTGTCGCTGCGGGTGGTGCGCCCGAGGGCGTTCACCCTGGAGGAGCTCGTCGCGGCGGGGACACTGCCGCCCGGCGGGCACCGGCTGCTCCGGGACATGGTCGAGGCCCGGCTCTCGTTCCTCGTCTCCGGTGGCACGGGCACGGGTAAGACCACCCTGCTCAGCGCCCTGTTGGGGCTGGTCGGCCCGGGCGAGCGGATCGTGCTGGCCGAGGATTCGGCCGAGCTGCGCCCCGACCATCCCCATGTGGTGCGGCTGGAGACCCGGCCCGCCAATCAGGAGGGGGCGGGCCTGGTCACGCTGGCCGACCTGGTCCGGCAGGCGCTGCGCATGCGGCCCGACCGGCTGGTGGTCGGCGAGGTGCGGGGCGCTGAGGTGGCGGACCTGCTCGCCGCGCTGAACACCGGGCACGAAGGGGGCTGCGGCACGGTCCACGCCAACGCTGCCGCCCATGTCCCGGCGCGGCTGGAGGCGCTCGGGACGGCCGCCGGGCTCGACCGGGCAGCCTTGCACAGCCAGTTGGCCGCCGCGCTGACCCTGGTGCTCCACCTGGTCCGGGAGCGGGAGGGGCGGCGCCGGCTGGCCGAGGTGCACGTGCTGGAGCGGGACGCCGCCGGGCTGGTGGTCACCGTGCCGGCGCTGCGCTGGTCCGCGCGGGGCTTCGTACGGGAGCGGGGCTGGGAACGGCTCCGTCCGCTGCTGCGAGGTGCCCGATGAGCGCCGGGGCGGGGCTGCAGGTGCCGGTGTTCGCCGGGATGCTCTGCGCCGGGGCGGCCGCCTGGGGGCTCGCCGGGGGCGACTGGGTGTCCCGACGGGCCCGGGTGGTGCTCGCGTCGGGCGGCGCGGTGGTGCCGGGCGGGCCGGTGCGCCGGGAGCGGCTGCTGATCGCCGTACGGGTGCGGGCGGCGCGGTGGCGGGAGTGGGCCTGTCTCGGAGCCGGGCTCGTGGTCGCGGTGCTCGGAGCGTCGGTGATCCCCCTGCTCGCGGGAGCGGCCGCGGTGCCGCTGGTGCGGCGGTGGCTCCGGGTGCGGGCCAGGGAGCGGGCCAGGGCGGCCAGGGCCGCCGAGGTGGTGGCCCTGTGCGGGGCGGTGGTGGGCGAGTTGCGTGCGGGAGCGCAGCCCGGACAGGCGCTGACGGCGGCGATGCGGCGGACGGCCGCGGGCCCCGGCGGGCCGGGTCCGGCGGAGGCGGGGGTGCTGGCCGCCGCGGCGTTCGGCGGGGACGTGCCCGGGGCGCTGCGGCAGGCGGCGCGGGAGCCCGGTGCGGAGGGTCTGGCCGGGATGGCGGCCTGCTGGCGGGTGTCGGTGGACGGCGGTGCGGGACTGGCCGCCGGGCTGGAGCGGCTGGAGGGGGCCCTGCGGGCCGAGCGGGACCGGCAGGAGTCGCTGCGGGCCCAGTTGGCGGGGGCGCGGTCCACGGTCGTGGTGCTCGCCCTGCTGCCGCTGGTGGGCCTGTTGATCGGCACCGGGCTGGGTGCGGATCCGCTGCGGGTGCTGCTGCACACCCCGATGGGCTGGGGCTGCCTGGTGGCGGGCGGGGTGCTGGAAGCGCTGGGACTGCTGTGGTGCCGGTACATCGTCCGGGCGGGGGAGCGGTGATGGGCGTCGTCGTCCACAGGCTGGGGATCGTCCTGTGCCTCGCGGTGGTGGCGCTGTGGGCGGCATCGGTGGTGACGGCGCAGATCAGGGCGCGGGCGGCCCGGCGCCGGGCCGCGACCCTGCTGGGGGCACCGCCGGGCCCGCGCGGGCCGGTGCTCGGATCCCGGATACGGGGTGTGGCGGCGGCCTGGGCGGCGCCGGCCGGGGCGCTGCTGGCGGGCTGGGTGCTCGTCGGCGGGGTGGCGGGTGCGGCGGTCGGCGGCCTGGCCGCGCTCGGGGTGCGGCGCTGGCAGGCCAGGGAGCGGCCGCCGGCCGCGGAGGATCAGCGGGAGGCGGAGCGTCAGCTGCCGTTCGCAGCCGATCTGTTGGCGGCGTGCCTGGCGGCCGGGGCCGGTCCGGTGGAGGCCGCGGAGGTGGTCGGGGAGTCGCTGGACGGCCCGGTGGGCGAGCGGCTGGCGAGGGCCGGGGCGGAGCTGCGGCTCGGTGGCGAACCGGGCGCCGGGTGGGGGAGGTTGGCGGAGATACCGGGTGCCCGGACGCTCGCGGAATGCCTGGAACGGGCTGCCCGGACCGGGGCTCCCGCGGCTCAGCCGGTATCCCGGCTCGCGTCGGGGCTCCGGGAGGAGCGGGCCCGCCGGGCGGGAGCCGGGGCGCAGCGGGCGGCGGTCCTCGTCACCGCCCCGGTCGGGCTCTGTTTCCTCCCCGCATTTCTCGCGATCGGGGTCGCTCCGGTGGTGATCGGTATGGCCTCGGGACTTCTCTCGAACACCTGAAGTCGCATGGACCGCAAACATCAACAACGGAAATCCAACAGGGGGTTGTCATGAGGATCATCTGGTTTCGTGTGCGGACGTCGCTGAGCGGTCGCCGGGGCGATGCGGGGATGTCCACATCCGAATACGCCATGGGCACGATCGCGGCCTGCGCTTTCGCGGCCGTTCTCTACAAGGTGGTGACGAGTGAAGTCGTCGCCACGGCCCTCCAGTCGACCATCGGGAAGGCGCTCGATGTGCCGTTCTGAGGGGAACTCCCGGGAAGTCCGCGCAAGAGCGGACCGGGGATATGTGACGGCCGAGGCCGCACTGGTGATCCCGGCGCTGGTGCTGTTCGCGGCGCTCCTGGTGTGGGCGCTGATGGCGGCGGCCGCGCAGATCCGGTGTGTGGACGCGGCCCGGGCCGGCGCCCGGGCGGCGTCCAGGTCGGAGCCGGCGGAGGTGGCGGTGGCGGCGGCCCGGGAGGCCGCGCCGACGGGGGCGCGGGTGGAGCTGGAGCGCGTGGGCGACCTGTGGCGGGTCCGGGTGGCGGCGCCGGCGCCGGGGCCGCGGGGGCTGCCGGTGCGGCTCGGGGCGCAGGCGGTGGCCCTGGCGGAGGACAGCGTGGGGCCGCCGCCGTGAGCCGGGACCGGGGTTCGGCCACGGTCTGGGCGGCGCTGGTGGCGACGGTGCTGGGTGCGGTGTTCGGCGGTGTGCTGTTGCTCGGCCAGGCCGTCGTGGCCCGCCACAGAGCGGCGGCGGCCGCCGACCTGGCGGCGCTCGCGGCGGCGGCCACCTGGGCCCACGGGCCGCCCACCGCGTGCGCCGCGGCCCTGCGGGTGGCCCGGGCACAGGGCGCGGCGCTCGCCGGATGCCAGGTCGGGGGCGAGGTCGCCGAGGTCACGGCCCGGGTCACGGCGGGCCCTTTCACCCCGGCCATCCGGGCCCGAGCGGGCCCACCCCGGCCGCCGCCGCCTGAGGGCTCGGGCTCGGGCACGGGCTGAGGCGCTCGCATAGGCCCCGCCAGGGCCCATGCCAGGGGGAAAGGCCCGGCCTGGGCCACGGCGCGGGTCACGGCCCCGTCCAGGCCCTGGTGGGGTGCAAAGGCCGCGGGCCGGGTCGGGCTCGGTGAGGGGAGCGGAGCGGAGGGTTCGTGTCAGGGGGTGACGGGTGGGGGCGGTGGTGATTCGGCGAGGAGGCGGGTGAGGAGGCGGAGGGCGCCGCGCTTGTGCAGGGGGTCGTTGCCGTTGCCGCATTTGGGGGACTGGATGCAGGAAGGGCACCCGGCCTCGCACTCGCAGGCGGCGATCGCGTCGCGGGTCGCCGTCAGCCAGGCGCGGGCCGTGTGGAAGGCGCGTTCCGCGAAGCCGGCGCCGCCGGGGTGGCCGTCGTAGACGAAGACCGTGGGGAGGAGGGTGTCGGGATGCAGCGGCACGGAGACGCCGCCGATGTCCCAGCGGTCGCAGGTGGCGAACAGCGGGAGCATGCCGATGGAGGCGTGTTCGGCGGCGTGCAGGGCGCCGCCGAGGATCTCCGGGTTGATCCGGGCCTCGTCGAGCTGGTCCTCGGTCACCGTCCACCACACGGCCCGGGTGCGCAGGGTGCGGGGCGGCAGGTCCAGCTTGGTCTCGCCCAGGACCTCGCCGGTGATCAGCTTGCGGCGCAGGTAGGAGACGACCTGGTTGGTGACCTCGACGGAGCCGAAGCAGAGCCGGGCCGAGCCCCACGGGATCTCGGTCTCGGTCTCCAGGACGGAGATGGAGGTGGTGTCACGGGCCGTGGTGGAGAAGGGCGGGTTCGCCTCCTCCACGAGGGCCGCGGAATCCTCCAGATCCAGGTGCTTCACGAGATACGTGCGGCCCTGGTGGAGGTGGACCGCCCCCTCGTGGACGGCGGTGTGGGCCGCCGACTCGTCGACCGTGCCCAGCAGCCGGCCGGTCGCGGCCTCGACGATCTGCACCGGGCGGCCGCCGCCGCCGCGGATCTCGGTCAGGTCCGACGCCCGCTCACGGCGGGTCCAGTGCCAGGCGGTGGCCCGGCGGCGCAGCAGCTTCGCCGCTTCGAGCTGGGGCAGGAGGTCCTTGGTCGCCGGGCCGAAGAGTTCCAGGTCCGCCTCCGTCAGCGGCAGCTCCGACGCTGCCGCGCACAGGTGGGGGGCCAGGACGTACGGGTTGTCCGGGTCCAGGACGGTGGCCTCCACGGGCTGCTGGAACAGCGCCTCGGGGTGGTGGACGAGGTAGGTGTCCAGCGGGTCGTCCCGGGCGATCAGCACGGCCAGGGCGCCCTGGCCCGAGCGCCCCGCCCGGCCCGCCTGCTGCCACAGGGAGGCCCGCGTGCCCGGGTAGCCGGTGATCAGGACGGCGTCCAGGCCGGAGACGTCCACACCGAGCTCCAGGGCGGTCGTGGCGGCCAGTCCCAGCAGCTCGCCGGAGTGCAGGGCCCGCTCCAGGGCCCGGCGCTCCTCGGGGAGGTAGCCGCCCCGGTAGGCGGCGACGCGCCGGACCAGGGAGCGGTCCACCTCGGCGAGCCGTTCCCGGGCGATTACGGAGATCAGTTCGGCGCCGCGCCGGGAGCGTACGAAGGCGACCGTACGGACGCCCTGGACGACCAGGTCGGTCAGCAGGTCGGCGGTCTCCGCGGTGGCCGTACGGCGTACGGGCGCGCCCTTCTCGCCCCGCAGTTCGGTGAGCAGCGGCGGCTCCCACAGGGCGAAGACCACCTCGCCGCGCGGTGAGGCGTCGTCGGTGATCTCGATCACCCGTACGCCGGTCAGCCGGGTGGCGGCGGCCGCCGGCTCGCCGGCGGTGGCGGAGGCCAGCAGGAAGACCGGCTCGGAGCCGTAGCGGGCGCACAGCCGCCGCAGTCGGCGCAGCACCTGGGCCACGTGGGAGCCGAATACCCCGCGGTAGGTGTGGCACTCGTCGATCACGACGTAGCGCAGGGCCCGCAGGAAGGAGGACCAGCGCGGGTGGGCCGGGAGGATCCCGCGGTGCAGCATGTCGGGGTTGGTCAGGACGTAGTTCGCGTACTGGCGCACCCATTCGCGTTCCTCGACGGGCGTGTCCCCGTCGTAGACCGCGGGGCGGACGGCGTTGCCCAGCGGGGCGGCCAGTTCCCGTACGGCGCGCCGCTGGTCGGCCGCCAGGGCCTTGGTGGGGGCCAGGTACAGGGCGGTCGCGCCCCGGCCGTTCGGGGCCTCGGCGCCGTCCGCGAGGGCCGAGAGCACGGGCGCCAGGTAGGCCAGGGACTTGCCCGAGGCCGTGCCGGTGGCGACGACCACGGACCTGCCGTCGAGCGCGTGCTCGGCGGCCGCGGCCTGGTGTTCCCACGGATGGCCGATTCCGGCCGACTGGATGGCGGCCACGACATCTGTTCGGATGCGGTCGGGCCAGACTGCATGACGACCCGCCCGAGGGGGCAAGTGCTCCGTATGGGTGATGCGCGAAGCACGCGAAGGCCCCCGTGACAGGCGGTCCAGGACCGTTCCGGGGGTGGGTCGAGGGTCCGCAGGTGGCGTGGGCCGACTGGGACCGTGAGTATGGGCCATCGGAACCGAGTGTGTCACCGGCGTGCGGGACAATGGTCCGAAGGCGTCGTGCGCGCCTGCCGGTAAGTGATTGAATGCCATCGCGGCAGCCAATCCCTCGCCTACCTTCGGGTGGGGAGGCCCCTGGGGGGCGCCGCTCGATAGCAAGGTGCTGGAGGATCCGTGGACCTGTCCCTGTCGACTCGCACTGTCGGCGACCGTACGGTCGTGGAGGTCGGTGGCGAGATTGATGTGTATACCGCGCCCAAGCTGCGCGAGCAGTTGGTCGAGTTGGTGAACGACGGCAGCTACCACCTGGTTGTCGACATGGAGCGAGTGGACTTCCTCGACTCCACCGGACTTGGTGTGCTCGTGGGAGGCCTCAAGCGCGTCCGCGCGCATGAGGGTTCGCTGCGCCTGGTGTGCAATCAGGAGCGCATCCTGAAGATCTTCCGCATCACCGGTCTGACCAAGGTGTTCCCGATCCACACCACTGTGGAAGACGCCGTCAACGCCACCGACTGACGGCTCCGGGCGGCCCCCGGCAGCCTCCGGGCGGCCGGGAGCCGACATGGAGAGCGGGGGTACCGGGCCACGGTTGGCCCGGGCCCCTGTCAAGGCACGCCCGTAGTCCGAGGGGGACGCGCATGGCCACCGTTGAACTGCGCTTCAGCGCCCAGCCCGAACACGTCCGGACGGCCCGCCTGGTCGCGGCCGCCGTGGCGCGCCGGGCCGGTGTGGAGGAAGCCGTCCTCGACGAGGTCCGCCTCGCCGTGGGCGAGGCCTGCTCGCGTGCCGTCGGACTGCACCGCAGCAACGGGCTGACCGCGCCCGTCCGGGTGGTGCTGACCGAGGAGGACAAGGTGTTCTCCATCGAGGTCGGCGACGAGGTCCCCGGACCGGGCGGCGGCTCGGCCGACGCCGTGTCCGGCATGGACGCGGTCCTGGACGCCGACGTCGAGGCGGAGGACGAGATGGGTCTCGCCGTGATCAGCGGGCTCGTCGACGACGTCGAGGTGACCAGTGGGGAATCGGGCGGGACCATCCGGATGAGCTGGCCCGTCTCCGGGTCCTCTGATCTTCCGTAAGATCCACCGCGCGGACAATCCTTCGTATCGTCCGATCTTAATCAAGGCCCTGCTGAGCAGGGCCTTTTTCATTTCTCTAGATCATTGATCAGGCGTCAATGCCTTTGCCCCATTACCGCTTTCGAGGGTATTGGAGTGGCGCGATCTATTGCTGAGGAGCAGGAGCACGCCAATTGCGTTTCCTGCGCACTGTTTTGATCGGGAAACGCTCCCTACAATCCGTCCACATCTTGAGCTCATCACGTCAAGGAGGACGAATGACGGGGCTCTTCACCCCTCTCGCGCCCGATCGCACCACTGATCTGGCATCCGCAGTACTCACCGATGACAATCGGCTCATCGTGATCGTCATTGCGGCCGTGGCACTCGCCGCACTCGTCGTCGCGCAGATCCTGGTCCGCCAGGTCCTCGCCGCCGACGAGGGAACCGACAGCATGAAGGAGATCGCCGCAGCCGTCCAGGAAGGCGCCAACGCCTACCTCGGCCGACAGCTGCGCACCCTCGGCGTCTTCGCCGTCGTGGTCTTCTTCCTGCTCTTCCTGCTCCCCGCCGACGACTGGAGCCAGCGGGCGGGACGTTCCGCCTTCTTCCTCGTCGGCGCCCTCTTCTCGGCTGCCACCGGTTACATCGGCATGCGCCTCGCGGTCCGCGCCAACGTGCGCGTCGCCGCCGCCGCCCGCGAGGCCACACCGGCCGAGGGGGAGCCCGCCAAGGACCTGACCGAGGTCTCCCACAAGGCGATGAAGATCGCCTTCCGCACGGGCGGCGTGGTCGGCATGTTCACCGTCGGCCTCGGCCTCTTCGGCGCCTCCTGCGTCGTCCTGGTCTACGCCGCCGACGCCCCCAAGGTCCTGGAGGGCTTCGGCCTCGGAGCCGCCCTGATCGCGATGTTCATGCGCGTGGGCGGCGGGATCTTCACCAAGGCCGCCGACGTCGGCGCCGACCTGGTCGGCAAGGTCGAGCAGGGCATTCCGGAGGACGACCCGCGCAATGCCGCGACCATCGCCGACAACGTGGGCGACAACGTCGGAGACTGCGCCGGAATGGCGGCCGACCTCTTCGAGTCCTACGCCGTCACCCTGGTGGCCGCACTCATCCTCGGCAAGGCCGCCTTCGGCGACCTGGGCCTCGCCTTCCCGCTGATCGTGCCCGCGATCGGCGTCGTCACCGCGATGATCGGCATCTTCGCGGTCTCCCCGCGCCGGTCCGACCGCAGCGGCATGACCGCCATCAACCGCGGCTTCTTCATCTCCGCCGTGATCTCCCTGGTGCTGGTCGCGATCGCCGTCTACGCCTACCTGCCGGCCACCTACAAGGAGCTGGTCGGGGTCGAGAACGCCGCGATCACCAACCACTCCGGTGACCCGCGCGTCCTGGCCGTCGTCGCCGTCGCCATCGGCATCGTGCTCGCGGCCCTGATCCAGCAGCTGACCGGGTACTTCACCGAGACCAACCGCCGTCCCGTCCGGGACATCGGCAAGTCCTCCCTGACCGGCGCGGCCACCGTCGTCCTCGCCGGCATCTCCGTCGGCCTGGAGTCCGCCGTCTACACGGCGCTCCTCATCGGCCTCGGCGTGTACGGGGCGTTCCTGCTCGGCGGCACGTCGATCCTGCTCGCGCTCTTCGCGGTGGCCCTGGCCGGCACCGGCCTGCTCACCACCGTCGGCGTCATCGTCGCCATGGACACCTTCGGGCCCGTCTCCGACAACGCCCAGGGCATCGCCGAGATGTCCGGCGACGTCGAGGGCGCCGGTGCGCAGGTCCTGACCGACCTGGACGCCGTCGGCAACACCACCAAGGCCATCACCAAGGGCATCGCGATCGCCACGGCCGTGCTCGCCGCGGCCGCGCTCTTCGGCTCGTACAACGACGCGATCGCCACCGCGGTCAAGGAAGTCGGCGCCAAGGCCGGGGAGATGAACCTCAGCCTGGACATCGCACAGCCCAACAACCTCGTCGGGCTGATCCTGGGCGCGGCGGTCGTGTTCCTGTTCTCCGGCCTCGCCATCAACGCCGTCTCCCGCTCCGCGGGCGCCGTCGTCTACGAGGTGCGCCGCCAGTTCCGCGAGCACCCCGGGATCATGGACTACACCGAGAAGCCCGAGTACGGGCGCGTCGTCGACATCTGCACCAAGGACGCGCTGCGCGAGCTCGCCACGCCCGGCCTGCTCGCCGTCCTCACCCCGATCGCCGTGGGCTTCTCCCTCGGCGTGGGCGCGCTCGGCTCGTTCCTCGCCGGCGCCATCGGCACGGGCACGCTGATGGCGGTCTTCCTCGCCAACTCCGGCGGCGCGTGGGACAACGCAAAGAAGCTCGTCGAGGACGGCCACCACGGCGGCAAGGGCAGTGAGGCCCACGCCGCGGTCGTGATCGGCGACACGATCGGCGACCCGTTCAAGGACACCGCCGGTCCCGCGATCAACCCGCTGCTCAAGGTCATGAACCTGGTGGCACTGCTGATCGCACCCGCCGTCGTGCAGTTCAGCTACGGCGCGGACGCCAACCCGACCGTACGGGCCGTCGTCGCGGTCCTCGCGATCGGCGTCATCGTCGGCGCGGTCTACATCTCCAAGCGCCGCGGCATCGCCGTCGGCGACGAGACCGAAGGTGGAGCCGCCGAGCGGGTGGCCCAGTCGGCCGATCCCGCGACGGTTTCCTGACCCGGGGTCCGGCAGAAGGACGGGCGGGGCCGGGCAGGGCCGGCGGTACGCCCGAACGGCGGACAGGCGGCGCGGACTCCCGCGCCGTCTGTCCGCGTTTGTGCGTCCCCGCGGGGCGGCCGTGTATCTTCCGGGCCGAGAGCCTTCGAAGGGACCAATCCGGTGAACAAGAAGCTTGCGGCCGCCTTGTCGGGCGGTGCGGTGCTGATGCTCGTCCTGTCCGGCTGTGGCGGAGACGACGGCCAAGAGAAGGCCAACGCCTGGGCCAAGAAGGTCTGCGACCAGTGGCAGCCCGAACTCAAGAAGATCGAGACCGCCAACGCCGAGATCAAGCGCGTGGCCTCCGAGAGCAGCAAGTCCGACGAGGTCCAGAAGACGGACTCGGCGGCGTTCGGGACCATGACCGAGTCGTACAAGGCGATGGCGGCCGTCCTGCAGTCGGTGGGCGCTCCACCGGTCAAGAACGGCACGGCGACCCAGGAGGCGGCGGCCAAGGGCTTCGAGGCGACCTCCAAGGGCTACGCCGACCTGAAGGCGATGATGGACGCCCTCGACGCCCAGGACAAGGCGAAGTTCGCCGACGGCCTCAAGCAGGTCGCGGGCGGCCTCAAGGACGCGACGAAGGGCGGCCAGGACGCGCTCCAGCAGCTCAACGCGGGCGGCCTGGACAAGGCGATCAACAGCCAGAAGGGCTGCCAGGTCGCGACGATGTCGGCCTCGGACAAGTAGCGCGGTCCGCCCCTTCGCGGGCGGCGCTCGGTGCGGTGTGCCGAGCAGGGCGGCCGGGGTTCCGGAAGGGACCGCGGCCGCCCTTCGGCACTTCTGGGCCCGGGCTGATCGGCAGGACCGGCCCCAGCGGACACAATGGACGCGTGAGTACCACCAGCCTTCCCACGCCCGACCGCGCCGCCGAGCTCCGCGAAGCCCTGCTCCAGGCCGGTTTCACCGCCGACGGGCTGCTCGACCTGCTCGGCGCCCCCGCCTATGCCGCGCTGGCCCGCAGCGAGACCGTCCCGGCCCTGCGCGCCACCCGAGGCCCGGGCGACGGCGACCTCGCGAGCCTGATCCGGCTGTTCCTGCTCCAGCAGCCCGAGCCGTACGTGCACGCCGCCGCCGCGCTGCCGGTCGAGGCGGCCCTGGCCGACGGCTGGTTGCGGCGCGAGGGCGACGAGGTGCACGCCACGGTGGACGTGCGCCCGTACGGCGGCCCGGACGGCGAGGACTGGTTCATCGTCTCCGACCTCGGCTGCTCCGTCGGCGGGGCCGGCGGGATCGGCACCCGCGAGGAGGGCGTCGTCCTCGGCGTCGGCGGTGCCTCGACCACGCTGGCCGGGATCACCGTCCGCACCCCGGTCGGCTCGGCCCTCGACGTCGGCACCGGATCGGGCATCCAGGCGCTGCACGCCGCGCAGCACGCCACCAGGGTCACCGCCACCGACGTCAACCCCCGGGCCCTGGAGTTCACCCGTCTGACGCTGGCCCTGTCCGGCGCCCCCGAGGCCGAGCTGCTGACCGGGTCGCTCTTCGAGCCGGTCGGCGAGGCGACGTACGACCTGATCGTGTCGAACCCGCCGTTCGTGATCTCCCCCGGCGCCCGGCTGACGTACCGGGACGGCGGCATGGGCGGCGACGACCTGTGCCGGACGCTGGTGCAGGAGGCGGGCGCGCGGCTCAACCCCGGCGGGTACGCGCAGTTCCTCGGCAACTGGCAGCACGTGGAGGGCGAGGACTGGCGCGACCGGCTCCGCTCCTGGGTGCCGCGCGGCTGCGACGCCTGGATCGTGCAGCGTGACGTGCAGGACGTGACGCAGTACGCGGAGCTGTGGCTGCGCGACGCGGGGGACCACCGGACCGACCCGGCCGAGTACACGGAGCGCTACGAGGACTGGCTGGACGAGTTCGAGGCCCGCAAGACCAAGTCCGTCGGCTTCGGGTGGATCACCTTGCGCCGGTCGGACGCGGCCGAGCCCTCGATCGTGGTCGAGGAGTGGCCGCACTCGGTGGAGCAGCCCCTCGGTGAGGCCGTGCTGGCCCACTTCGCCCGCCAGGACTACCTGCGGGACCACGACGACGCGGCCCTGCTGGAGGCCCGTTTCGTGCTGGCCGCGGAAGTGGTCCAGGAGCAGGTCGGCGCGCCCGGCGCGGAGGACCCGGAGCACGTCGTGCTCCGGCAGAACCGCGGGATGCGGCGCGCGACCAAGGTCGACACGGTCGGCGCCGGCTTCGCCGGAGTGTGTGACGGCTCACTGAGTGCGGGCCGGATCCTGGACGCGATCGCGCAGCTGGTGCAGGAGGACCCGGTCGTGCTCCGGGACCGGACTCCGGAGGCCATCCGGATGCTCGTCGAGCAGGGCTTCCTGGAGCCCGTGGCGCACCCCGCGCCGTAGCCGGCACCAGGATGTAACCCGGGGTTCGCCCGGCGTCTCCCCGGGGCTGCCAGTCTCGATCGCAGCGGGATCCGGGGGGATCCTGAGGGTGGCCCAGGGGTGAGGGAGAGCGCGCGGAAGACGGTGCGGCGATCTTCGCGGCGACCGTGTTTCCGCTGCTCGGGGCCGCTCTGCGGGCCTGACGGGGGCGCGCACCCGCCGCCGCACGCCGGTGGTCGGAGGCGCGCGCCCCGTCGTGGCAGCACCGCTCGCACCGTCCGTCGGCGGCGCTGTCGCCGGCCGGCGGGCCCGGGCGCCGCGCACGAACGTCACACCGGGTCCGCCACAGCGGGTTGCGGGGTTCCGCTCCGGCGTGGATCCGGCGGAGAAAGCCGACGTGGGAGAGGGTGCGGGAGCGGGGCCAGACGGCCCCCCGGCCACCCGGCCCGGTGATCGCCAACGGTCCGGCGCGGCATCCGGGCGGCAGAAACGGCACTTGTCGGGTTACCGTTCGAGTGGCCGTTGCGGGCTTCTGCCGTTTGACACGGGGGCGGGTTGTACCGTCACACTCCGCAGCGTCGCCGTACCGCGACCGAGTGCCGACCGGAGAGAAGAGCCAAGTTGTCCCCGACTAGCGAGACCGCAAAGGGCGGCCGCCGACTCGTCATTGTCGAGTCCCCAGCCAAGGCGAAGACGATCAAGGGCTACCTCGGCCCGGGATACGTCGTCGAGGCGAGCGTCGGGCACATCCGCGACCTCCCGAACGGCGCGGCCGAGGTTCCCGACAAGTACACCGGCGAGGTCCGCCGCCTCGGCGTCGACGTCGAGCACGACTTCGCGCCGATCTACGTGGTCAACGCGGACAAGAAGGCGCAGGTCCGCAAGCTCAAGGACCTGCTGGCCGAGTCCGACGAGCTCTTCCTCGCCACCGATGAGGACCGCGAGGGCGAAGCCATCGCGTGGCACCTGCAGGAAGTCCTCAAGCCCAAGGTCCCCGTCCACCGGATGGTCTTCCACGAGATCACCAAGGACGCGATCCGCGACGCCGTCGCCAACCCGCGCGAGCTGAACCAGCGCATGGTCGACGCCCAGGAGACCCGCCGCATCCTCGACCGCCTCTACGGCTACGAGGTCTCGCCGGTCCTCTGGAAGAAGGTCATGCCGCGGCTGTCGGCCGGGCGCGTCCAGTCGGTGGCCACCCGCATGGTCGTCGAGCGGGAGCGCGAGCGCATCGCCTTCCGCTCCGCCGAGTACTGGGACCTGACCGGAACCTTCTCCACCGGGCGGGCCGGCGACGCCTCCGACCCCTCGACCCTGGTCGCCCGCCTGAACACGGTGGACGGCAAGCGCGTCGCGCAGGGCCGTGACTTCGGCTCGAACGGGCAGCTCAAGAGCGAGGTGCTGCACCTCGACGAGACGAACGCCCGGGCGCTCGCCGCCGCGCTGGCCGACACCTCGTTCGCCGTCCGGTCGGTCGAGTCCAAGCCGTACCGCCGTTCCCCGTACGCCCCCTTCCGCACGACGACGCTCCAGCAGGAGGCCTCGCGCAAGCTGGGCTTCGGTGCGAAGGCGACGATGCAGGTGGCGCAGAAGCTGTACGAGAACGGCTTCATCACCTATATGCGTACGGACTCCACCACGCTGTCCGACACCGCGGTGTCGGCGGCGCGGGCGCAGGTCACCCAGCTCTACGGGGCCGACTACCTGCCGGAGAAGCCGCGCGTCTACGCCGGCAAGGTCAAGAACGCGCAGGAGGCGCACGAGGCGATCCGTCCTTCGGGTGATCGTTTCCGCACTCCGGCCGAGACGGGTCTGACCGGCGACCAGTTCCGCCTGTACGAGCTGATCTGGAAGCGGACCGTCGCCTCCCAGATGAAGGACGCGGTCGGCAACAGCGTCACCGTGAAGATCGGCGGGCGTGCCTCGGACGGCCGTGACGCCGAGTTCACCGCCTCCGGCAAGACGATCACCTTCCACGGCTTCATGAAGGCGTACGTCGAGGGCGCGGACGACCCGAACGCCGAGCTCGACGACCGCGAGAAGCGGCTGCCGCAGGTCGCGGAGGGCGACGCGCTCGCCGCCGAGGAGATCACGGCGGACGGGCACTCGACCAAGCCGCCGGCCCGCTACACCGAGGCCTCGCTGGTCAAGGAGCTCGAAGAGCGCGAGATCGGCCGCCCGTCGACGTACGCGTCGATCATCGGCACCATCCTCGACCGCGGCTACGTCTTCAAGAAGGGCACGGCGCTCGTGCCGTCCTTCCTGTCGTTCGCCGTGGTGAACCTGCTGGAGACGCACTTCGGCCGGCTCGTCGACTACGACTTCACCGCGAAGATGGAGGACGACCTCGACCGCATCGCGCGGGGCGAGGCCCAGTCCGTGCCGTGGCTGAAGCGGTTCTACTTCGGCTCGGAGGACGCGACCGAGGTCGTGCCGGCCGACGGCGACCACCTCGGCGGTCTGAAGGAGCTGGTCACGGACCTGGGCGCGATCGACGCCCGGGAGATCTCCTCCTTCCCGGTCGGCGAGGGCATCGTGCTGCGCGTCGGCCGCTACGGGCCGTACGTGGAGCGCGGCGAGAAGGACGCGGAAGGCCACCAGCGGGCCGACGTGCCGGACGACATGGCTCCGGACGAGCTGACGGTGGAGTACGCGGAGGAGCTGTTCGCGAAGCCGAGCGGCGAGTTCGAGCTCGGCAAGGACCCGGTCAGCGGGAACGAGATCGTCGCCAAGGACGGCCGCTACGGGCCGTACGTGACGGAGATCCTGCCCGAGGGCACGCCGAAGACGGGCAAGAACGCGGTCAAGCCGCGGACGGCCTCGCTCTTCCAGTCGATGTCCCTGGACACGGTCACGCTGGACGACGCGCTGAAGCTGATGTCGCTGCCGCGCGTGGTCGGCGTGGACGCGGAGGGCGTGGAGATCACGGCCCAGAACGGCCGCTACGGCCCGTACCTGAAGAAGGGCACGGACTCGCGGTCGCTGGAGAGCGAGGGCCAGCTCTTCTCGATCACCCTGGACGAAGCCCTCGCGATCTACGCGCAGCCGAAGCAGCGGGGCCGGGCCGCGGCCAAGCCGCCGCTGAAGGAGCTGGGCACGGACCCGGTGAGCGAGAAGCCGGTGGTGGTCAAGGACGGCCGCTTCGGGCCGTACGTGACGGACGGCGAGACGAACGCGACGCTGCGGCGGGACGACGACGTCGAGACGATCACGCCGGAGCGGGGCTACGAGCTGCTCGCGGAGAAGCGGGCGAAGGGCCCGGCCAAGAAGGTGGCGAAGAAGGCCCCCGCCAAGAAGGCCCCGGCGAAGAAGGCGACGGCGACGAAGACCGCTGCCGCGAAGAAGACGACGGCCAAGAAGACCACCGCGGCCGCGAAGAAGACCACGGCGAAGAAGGCGACGGCGAAGAAGACGGCCGCCGCCGCCCCGGCGGACGAGTAACCTCCGCCGCCGTCCGACCTCCGGGCGAGTCCGGGCAAGTCCGAGCAGTCCGGTCAGGGCCCCGTGCACACCGCACGGGGCCCTGACCGCTGCCCGGACCCGGACCCGGCGGGCTCGAAGGTCGGGTGCTCCGCCCCCGGACCCGTGCCTCACACGTCGGCGGGGCCGAAAAACCCTGGAGTACGGGTGGAGTCCCGCTCGGTGGGTCCGGGGTCACACCCGGGCTCGTCCACAGGCTTCCGCACCGGCCAGGTGCAACGGATAGGCTGGGCGGATGACGCGAGCCGAGCAGCCAACGGTCGTGACCGCCCCGGCAAACCCCACCTACGACGAAGCCCTAGCCGCGGATTCCCGCGAGCGTGCGGTGCGCGCACTGCTGCGCACCCCCAGGCTGCGCCGGCTGTGGAGCGCCCAGTTGGTGAGCGGCATCGGCGATGCCCTCGCGCTGCTGGTGCTGGTGCTGCTGGCCCTCCAAGCCGCTGTGGCGGAAGGGCCCTTCGGCAGCGGGTACGCCGGCGCGGCCCTCGCCGTCGCCGCCGTCTTCGGGGTCCGGATCCTCGCCACCCTGCTCTTCGGCGCGGTCCTCCTCGGCCCGCTGTCCGGTCTCCTCGGCTCGGGCGGCAAGCTGGACCGCCGCTGGACGATGATCGGCGCCGACGGGGTCCGCCTCGCGCTGTTCGTCGTCGCCCCGCTGTGGCTCGACTGGATCCCGGCCCACGCGCTCACCGCGCTGCTGGCCACCGTCTTCGTCTCCGGCGCCGCCGAGCGGCTGTGGACGCTGGCCAAGGAGAGCGCGGCGCCCGCGCTGCTGCCCGCGCCGCCGCCGGAGGGGGCGACCGTACGGCCGCTCCCGGACCACCTGGACGCGCTGCGCCGGCTGACCCTGCGCACGGCCTTCGCGGCGCTGCCCATCGCCGCGGCCGCGCTGCTCGCCGCGACCCTGGTCGGCAAGGCGCTCGGCCTCGGCGTGGACTGGTTCGCCGCGAACCAGGCCGCGCTCGGCTCGTACGTGGCCTCCGGCCTCTTCGCCGCGTCGGTCTCGCTGCTGCTCCCGCTGGTGCTGCCCACCGGGGCGACCCCGCGCCCCCGTTCCCCGCTGGAGGGCCTGCGCGCCCCCAAGACGGGCGACCGGCCGGACAAGGGCCGTACGGGTGTCATCCCCCTCCTGGTCCTGGCCTGCGCCGCCGTCGCCGGGGCGGTGTCCTGCGCGGTCGCCGTGGCCGTCCTGCACGCCTTCGACTTGGGCGGCGGCCCGGCCGCCTTCGCACTGCTCGTCCTCGCGCTGGTCGGCGGCACCGCCGCCGGCATCCGCGCCTCCCAGGCCGGCAAGGTGCTGCCCGCCCTGTCCCGGCGCCGGCTGCTCGCCCTCGCCATAGCGGTGACCGGACTCGCGCTGCTGCTGAGCGGGCTCGTCCCGGACACGGCCACCGTGCTGTTCCTCTCGCTGCTCGCCGGCACCGCCGCGGGCGTCGCGGCCCACACCGGCCACACCCTGCTGGACCAGGAGACCGAGGAATTCCGCCGGGCCCGGGTCACCGAGCACCTCCAAGCCGTCGTACGGGTGGCCGTGGCGCTGGCCGCCGTCGTCGCCCCGGTCCTGGCCGCGCTGATCGGCCCGCACCGGCTCACCGGCGGCGAGGTCGTCTTCTCGCACGGCGGCGCCGCCTTCACCCTGATGCTCGTCGGCGCCCTGCTGCTGCCGGTGGCCGTCGTGGTGCTCAGCAAGGCCGACGACCGCAGCGGCGTACCGCTGCGGCGTGACCTGCGCGAGGCGCTGCGCGGCGGGGAACCCGTCCAGTCGGCGTCCGCCACCGGCTTCTTCATCGCCCTGGAGGGCGGCGACGGAGCCGGCAAGTCCACCCAGGTGGAGGCGCTGGCCGACTGGATACGGGGCAAGGGCCACGAGGTCGTCGTGACGCGCGAGCCGGGGGCCACCCCCGTCGGCAAGCGGCTCCGCTCGATCCTGCTCGACATCTCCTCGGCCGGGCTCTCGAACCGCGCCGAGGCACTGCTGTACGCCGCCGACCGCGCGGAACACGTGGACACGGTGGTGCGCCCCGCCCTCGAGCGCGGCGCGGTCGTCATCTCGGACCGCTACATCGACTCCTCCGTGGCCTACCAGGGCGCCGGCCGCGACCTGTCCCCGACCGAGATCGCCCGGATCTCGCGCTGGGCCACCGACGGGCTCGTCCCGAACCTGACCGTGCTGCTCGACGTGTCGCCGGAGGCGGCGCGGGAGCGGTTCACGGAGGCGCCGGACCGGCTGGAGTCGGAGCCGGCGGAGTTCCACCAGCGGGTGCGGTCCGGGTTCCTGACCCTTGCCGCGTCCGACCCCGGCCGCTACCTGGTGGTCGACGCGAGCCAGGACCCGGACTCGGTGACCACCGTCGTACGGCACCGCCTGGACCGGATGCTCCCGCTCTCCGAGGCCGAGGTGGCCGCCCAGGTGGAGGCCCGGCGCCTCGCCGAGGAGGAGGCCCGGCGCAAGGCCGAGGAAGAGGCGGCGCGCAAGGCGGAGGAAGCGCGGCTCCGGGCCGAGGAGGAGGCCCGCAAGGCCCGCGAGGCCGAGGAAGCGAGGATCAAGGCCGAGGCGGAGGCCGCCCGCAAGGCACAGGAGGAGCGGCTGCGCGCCGAGGAGGAGGCCCGGGCCCGGGCCGAGGCCGAGCGGCTGCGCGTGGAGGCCGAGGAGAGGGCGCGCGCGGCCGAGGCGGAGCGGCTGCGCCGGCAGGCGGAGGAGGAGGCCCGGCTGCGGGCCGAGGCCGAGGAGCGGCGCCTGGAGAAGCAGCGGCGCGCCGAGGAGGCCCTGCTGAAGGCCGAGGAGGCCCGCCGGCTGGTGGAGGCCGCGTCGGCCGAGGCGGCGGCGAAGGCCGCGGCTGCTGCTGCCGCGGCGGAGGCTGCTGCGGCTGCGGCGACTCCCGCGGCTGCGCCCACACCCACACCTGCGCCCACACCCACACCTGCGCCCACGCCCACGTCCACGCCCGCTCCCAAGGTCGGCATGACCAAGGGCCCGCACCCCGACGACGCGGTGACGATCGAGACCCCGGTGGTCAAGCGGGTCGTCCAGCCGGACGACGTCACGCAGACCGTTCCGGTGCCGAAGACCGACCCGGCGTCCGCCGCGGAGACCGCGGTGCTGCCGCCGGTCCGCCCGGCCGACGAGACGGCGGTCCTGCCGCCCGTGCGCCCGGCCGACGAGACGGCGGTGCTGCCGCCCGTGCGCCCGGCCGGCCCGCAGGCGAGCGGTCAGGCGGGCCTGCGGGGCAGCGGTGGCGCGAGTGGCAGCGGGAGCGGCAGTGGTGCCGGTCGGGCCCGGTCCGCCTCGCGGCCTACGGCCCAGCGTCCCGAGGAGAACCCGGCCGACCGGGTGCCCTCGGGCATCTTCCGGGACTCCGGCAACGACCGGACGCGGGAGCTCCCCGTCCTCGGCGAGGACGGCCGGCCGCGTCGCGCCCGCTCGGACTGGGCCGAGGAGACCCCGCTGGACGATCTGCCGACGCTGGCGGACGAACTGCTGGGCCGCCACCGGGACGACGAGGACGGCGACGAGGGCGAACGCGGGTCTCGCCGCAGCCGCTGACCTGGGCTGGACCGGATTGTCGGTGGCGCCCGCCACAATGGGTGCACGGAGAGTGAAAGGTGGTGGGCGGGATGCCCGTATGGGACGACCTGGTGGGACAGGAGCGGGTCCAGACGCAGCTGGCCGCCGCCGCCCGCGACGCCGATGCGCTGGTCACGGCCGTCACGGACAGGACCGCGCCGCCGGCGGCGTCCAAGATGACCCACGCCTGGCTGTTCACCGGCCCGCCCGGCTCCGGACGGGCCACCGCCGCCCGGGCCTTCGCCGCCGCCCTGCAGTGCACCAGCCCCGACCGCGCCCTCGGCGGTGAGCCGGGCTGCGGGTTCTGCGACGGCTGCCACACCAGCATCATCGGAACCCACTCCGACGTGCAGATCGTCCGCACCGACCTGCTGTCGATCGGTGTGAAGGAGACCCGCGACCTGGTCCGCCGGGCCCAGCTCTCCCCTGCCGTCGGCCGCTGGCAGGTCATCGTCCTGGAGGACGCCGACCGGCTCACCGAAGGAGCCGGCAACGTGCTCCTCAAGGCGGTGGAGGAGCCCGCTCCGCGGACGGTGTGGCTGCTGTGCGCACCCTCGCTGGAGGACGTGCTGCCCACGATCCGCTCCCGCTGCCGCCACCTGACCCTGCGCACCCCGCCCGTCGAGGCCGTCGCCGACCTGCTGGTCCGGCGCGACGGCATCGAGCCCGCCGTCGCCGCCGTCGCCGCCCGCGCGACCCAGGGACACATCGACCGGGCCCGCCGGCTCGCGACCGACGAGACCGCCCGGGCCCGCCGGGCCGCCGTGCTGAAGCTCCCGCTGCGCATCGACGACGTGGGCGGCTGCCTCAAGGCCGCCCAGGAGCTGGTCGACGCCGCCGGGGAGGACGCCAAGCAGGTCGCGGAGGAGGTCGACACCAAGGAGACCGAGGAGCTGCGGGCCGCCCTCGGTGCCGGAGCGGGCGCCGGCAGCCGGATGCCGCGCGGCACGGCGGGCGTGATGAAGGAGCTGGAGGACCGGCAGAAGCGCCGCCGCACCCGTACCCAGCGCGACACCCTCGACCTGGCGCTGACCGACCTCACCGGCTTCTACCGGGACGTCCTGGCCCTGCAGCTCGGCTCGTCCGTGGCCATCTCCAACGAGGAGGTACGGCAGGACCTCGACCGGATCGCCCGGGCCTCGGGACCCGAGCGGACCCTGCGCCGGATCGAGGCGATCATCGCCTGCCGTGACGCCCTCGACCGCAATGTGGCCCCGCTCCTCGCGGTCGAGGCGATGACGATGTCGCTGCGCGCGGGCTGACCACCCCCGGCCGCCGTGCGCCCCGGCCCGCCACCACCGCCGGGACGCCGTGCGGGGTCCACGCCCGGTTGACCGGTTCACCCGTACGGGCGGACCGGCCGGCCGGTCCGGGACGGGCCCCGTCCGTTCCCTGCCCGGCGCGGGCCACGGAAGGCGCGCGGCCGTCCGGTGCAGGGACGCCTCCTACACGCCTGCGGCAGGCCGTACGCTCCGAGGATGGACACCAGTCGCCTGCTGCGTACCACCGGGACCGTCATCGCAGCCGCCGGGCTGCTGCTCTCCGGGTGCACCTCCGGCGGGTCGGGGGGACCCCGGGCCTCCGCGGCCTCCGGAGGGGAGTCCGGTGAGCCCTCGGCGCAGCCGTCCCCCGATGCGGCCGCGCTGCGCCCGTACTACGCGCAGAAGCTGGACTGGCGCGAGTGCGGTGTCCCCGGATTCCAGTGCGCCACCATGAAGGCCCCGCTCGACTACGCGAACCCCGGCTCCGGCCAGGACGTCGACATCGCGGTGGCGCGCCGGGCCGCCACCGGCCCCGGCAAGCGCCTCGGCTCGCTCGTGGTCAACCCGGGCGGCCCGGGCGGCTCCGGCATCGGCTACCTCCAGGCGTACGCGGGCATCGGCTATCCCGCGCCGGTCCGCGCCCGGTACGACATGGTCTCCTTCGACCCGCGCGGGGTGCAACGCAGCAGCCCCGTCGAGTGCCTGACCGGCCCGGCGATGGACAAATACACGCAGGTGGACCAGACACCCGACGACCCGGCCGAGCGGGCCCTGCTGGTGACGGCCTTCAAGGAGTTCGCCGCCGGCTGCAAGCAGCGCTCGGAGCGGGTCCTGCCGCACGTCTCCACCGTCGACGCCGCCCGGGACATGGACCTGCTGCGCGCGGTGCTCGGCGACGAGAAGCTCACGTACGTCGGGGCCTCGTACGGCACTCTCCTGGGCGCGACGTACGCGGACCTCTTCCCCGACCGGGTCGGCCGGCTGGTCCTGGACGGCGCGATGGACCCCTCCCGGCCCGCGCTCGATCTGAACCGGGACCAGACGGCGGGCTTCGAGACGGCGTTCACCGCCTTCGCCGAGGACTGCGCGAAGCAGGCCGACTGCCCGCTCGGCCAGGGCGACCCGGACGCGGTGGCGGCGCGGCTGAAGGAGTTCTTCCGCAAGGTCGACGCCCAGCCCGTGTCCACCGGGGAGGCGGGCCGTCCGCTGGGCGAATCCCTCGCGACGACCGGTGTGATCGCGGCGCTGTACGACGAGAGCGCCTGGCCGCGGCTGCGCGAGGCGCTCACCGAGGCGCTGAACGGCGACGGGGCGGGCCTGTTGAGCCTGGCCGACGGCTACTACGAGCGCGACGCGGACGGCAAGTACGCCAACCTGATGTTCGCGAACGCCGCCGTCAACTGCATCGACCAGCCCCCGGCCTTCACCGGTCCCGAGGCGGTCGACGCCGCCCTGCCCTCCTTCCAGAAGGCCTCCCCGGTCTTCGGCGCCGGCCTCGCCTGGGCCTCGCTGAACTGCGGGTACTGGCCGGTGAAGGCCACGGGCAAGGCGAAGACGCTCACCGCGAAGGGCGCCCCGCCGATCGTCGTCGTGGGCACCACCCGCGACCCGGCGACCCCGTACAAGTGGGCGCAGGCACTGGCCGGCCAGCTCGAATCGGGCACGCTCCTCACCTACGACGGCGACGGCCACACGGCGTACGGGCGCGGCAGCGCCTGCATCGACTCCGCCATCAACCGCTACCTGCTGGAGGGCAAGGCGCCGGAAGACGGCAAGAAGTGCTGAGGCCGGGGCCTGTCCGGCCCGCTCCCGCCTAATGGCCCGGCCCGGTGGTCCTGAAGGAGCCGGGCACCATCCACATCACGAGCACCAGCACCGCGGCCGCGATGCCGATCGAGACGTACGAGGTCGTGCTCAGGGCGCTGTCGAAGGCGTCCCGGGCCCGCTCCATCAGCCCGGCTGCCTCCGCGGCCGGCAGGTGCTCGGCGTACTCCTTCGCCCCGCCGATCGACTCGGCCGCCTGGGTCGGCGCCCCGGCCATCTGCCCGGCGTACGCGGCCGCGTGGACGGAACCGAGGAGCGCGACACCGAGGCCCACCCCCAGCTCGTACGAGGTCTCGGACACGGCGCCGGCCTGTCCGGCCCGCTCCGCCGGGACCGCCGAGACCAGCACGGACGCGGCGGTGGTGACGGCGAGGCCGTCGCTGAAGCCGAGGGTGACGAGGAAGACGGCGATGTAGGCGTACGAGGTCGGCTGCGGGGCCAGGGCCAGCAGGGTGAACCCGGCGACCAGTCCGGCCAGGCCGATGGCCATGCAGGCCCGTACGCCGATCCGGTGCATCAGGGTCGGCGTCAGCAGCGAGCTGCCGAGCATGGCGAGGGCGGTGGGCAGGGTGCGCAGGCCGGCCTCGAAGGGGGAGTAGCCGTGGACGTACTGCAGCCACAGGGACACCAGGAACAGCGCGGCGCCGGCGGCGAGCATGGCCATGAGGGTCACGAGGGCGGCGGCGGCGAAGGGCCGGTACCGGAAGAGCCGTACGTCGAGCAGCGGATCCTTCAGCCGCAGCTGCCGGAGGGCGAACCAGGCGAGCAGTCCGACCCCGACCGAGAGGATCGCCAGGTTGGCCGCCGCGGTGCTGCCTTTCGCGACGTGCTTGATCCCCCAGGCGAGGGCGACGATGCCGGCGACGGAGAGCACGGCGCTGAGCACGTCGAGGGGGTGCTCGCCGGCGTCCTTGAACTCGGGCAGCAGCCACAGACCGGCGGCGACGGTCACGACGACCACGGGGACGTTGACCCAGAAGGCGGCGGCCCAGCTGTACCGCTCGACCAGCAGCCCGCCGACGAGCGGTCCGATCGCGGCGCCCGCGCCGGCGACGGCGGCCCAGATCTCGATGGCGAGGGCCCGCTCGTGGGCGTCGGTGAAGATGTTCCGGATCAGCGAGAGCGTGGACGGCATGACCATCGCCCCGCCGACGCCGAGCAGCACGCGCCCGGCGATGAGCTGCGTCGAGCTGCCGGCGGTCGCGGCGAGCACGGAGGCCACGCCGAACAGCACGAAGCCGATCAGGAACAGCTTGCGGCGGCCCAGCCGGTCGCTGAGGGCGCCGGTGGTGACGAGCAGCCCGCCGAGGACCAGCCCGTAGATGTCGATGATCCAGAGCTGCTGTACGGCGCTGGGCTGCAGGTCGTCGATGAGCGCGGGGAGCGCCACGTTCAGGATGGTGGCGTCCATCGCCACCAGCAGCAGGCTGGAGCACAGCACGGCGAGCATCGCCCAGCGCCCGGACCCGGACGTGGAGTGACGTCCTGCGGCGAGGCCTTTGCGGTTCACGGCTCGGGCCACGGGATCCCTCACCCCTTCGGGGGACGCACGGCAGAACGATGTACCGGAAACAGCACGTCCGTCCTAGTATGTGACGCGCGACTCACCCCCGCAGAACCCGGTTCAGGGCACCCGCTCACACCCTGTAGACTTGGCGCCGCTGCTGATGAGCGCTCCTCTTCGAGGGAATACTTGTCTGACCAGCGGTGCCGCCTTAGCTCAGTTGGCCAGAGCAACGCACTCGTAATGCGTAGGTCTCGGGTTCGAATCCCGAAGGCGGCTCTGTAGAACCCTCAGGACTCACTCGCCGTGACCTGGGGGTTTTGCTATTTCCGGGGTCGGGTGGCGCGCGCGTCGTCTGGGGCCCGAGACTCCGTGCGTGAGCGGAGGGGGCGTCAGCCCTTCTTGGCGGCCTTCTCAGCCTTGCCCTTCTTCTTCCCCTTGGCCTTCGCCTTCGCGGCTTGCTTGGCCTTCTTGGCGGCCTTGCGGGCCTGCTCTTCCTGCTCGGCCTTGCGCTGGAGGGGGACCAGCTTGGCTGTGGCCTCGGCGGCGCTCTTGCTGACGTGGGGGAGCACGCTCTGGTAGATGTCGCGCGTGATCCGGGTGTCGCTGTGCCCGAGCGTGTCCGACACGATCTTGATGTCGATGTCAGCCGCCAGCATGAGCGTTGCCGCCCCGTGTCGGAGATCGTGCAGCCGGATCGGCGGCAGCCCGGAGGCCGAGACGAGCCGCTCGAAGAGATCGGTCACCTTGCCCGGGTGCAGCCAGGCACGGCGCCATCCCTGACCAGGCCGACCGGATACTCACCGACCCCAGCCGGCCCGCCCTCGCCGCTCTCTTGGCTGACGCGGAAGCCCGAGGTCACCAACCCCACCAACTCCTCAAGGAGGCCGCAGCACAGCGCGAACTGGGCACAGCCCGCCAACTCGCCCGCGTCCTGACCACCCGACTCCAGCACACCAGCCGAAACCCCATCACCAACCCCCGCACCGAAGCGGGCCGCCGACGCACAACGGCATCGTGGACCGCCAGCCGGGACAAGGCGCACATCCGCCCACCGAGTCCGCAGCGCCGCCGAACCGCGCACGACGCTGACCTCCATGCCGCCCCGTGTTCCGCCCTGCGGCAGTCGGCCCGCCCTGCAGGACAGCCCGACCAGCCGACGTGGTTCACAGCTACCCCGGAGATCGCAGCGACGACGCGCACATGCGGACCCACCCCAGCGCGCACGACAGATCGCGGGCCGATGCCTAGCCATGAGGTGGGGCCGTCTCCCCGTACGAGACCATCGGTCGGGCGGGGTACGATGAACCCGGCCGCACGGGCGTGTTCTTGGTCACACTTGAATCTCATCCGTGCGGCCACCTTTGTGTCCCGGCGACAGCCCGCTCGCCCGGGGAAACTCAGGCGAGGGTAGAGGTGCTACGGGCCTAGAATGGCCGTCGTGACCGACAACACTCCACAGAGCCCCGATAGCGGGCCGACGCCTACCCATGAGCTGCCGACCCAGTACGCGCCGGCCGAGGTAGAGGGGGCGCTGTACGAGCGTTGGGTAGAGCGCGGGTACTTCGAGGCTGACGCGAAGAGCGAGAAGCCGGCGTACACGATCGTCATCCCGCCGCCGAACGTCACCGGCTCGCTTCACCTGGGCCACGCCTTCGAGCACACGCTGATCGACGCCCTCACCCGCCGCAAGCGCATGCAGGGGTACGAGACGCTGTGGCAGCCCGGCATGGACCACGCCGGCATCGCCACTCAGAACGTCGTCGAGCGCGAGCTCGCCAAGGAGGGCAAGTCCCGACACGACTTGGGCCGCGAAGCCTTCGTCGAGCGCGTGTGGGAGTGGAAGGCCGAATCCGGCGGGCAGATCGCCGGCCAGATGCAGCGCCTCGGCGAGGGACTGGCGTGGAGCCGGGACCGCTTCACCATGGACGAGGGCCTGTCCCGGGCCGTCCAGACCGTCTTCAAGAAGATGTTCGACGACGGGCTGATCTACCGCGCTGAGCGCATCATCAACTGGTGCCCCCGCTGTCTGACGGCCATCTCCGACATCGAGGTCGACTACCAGGACGACGACGGCGAGCTCGTCTCCATGAAGTACGGCGAGGGCGAGGACACCATCGTCGTCGCCACCACCCGCGCGGAGACGATGCTCGGCGACACCGCCGTCGCCGTCCACCCCGACGACGAGCGCTATGCCCGCCTGATCGGGAAGCAGATCAAGCTGCCGCTGACCGACCGGAGCATTCCGGTCGTCGCCGACACGCACGTCGACCCGGAGTTCGGCACCGGTGCCGTCAAGGTGACCCCGGCGCACGACCCGAACGACTTCGCCATCGGCCAGCGCCACGGCCTCGAATCCATCGAGGTCCTCGACGAACGCGGCATCATCACCGTCCACGGCCCCTTCCAGGGCCTGGACCGCTTCGAGGCGCGCTCCGCGATCGTCGCCGCCCTGCGCGCCGAGGGCCGGATCGTCGCCGAGAAGCGCCCCTACGTCCACTCCGTCGGCCACTGCTCACGCTGCAAGACGACGCTAGAACCCCGCCTGTCCCTGCAGTGGTGGGTCAAGGTCGAGACCCTCGCCAAGGCCGCCGGCGACGCGGTCCGCGACGGCCGGGTCGACATCCACCCCGCCGACATGTCGCAGCGGTACTTCGACTGGGTCGACAACCTCAACGACTGGTGCATCTCGCGCCAGCTGTGGTGGGGCCACCGCATCCCGGTCTGGCACGGCCCGAACGGCGAACTGGTCTGCGTCGGCCCCGACGACGAGCCGCCGACCGGCGAAGGCTGGACGCAGGACACCGACGTCCTCGACACGTGGTTCTCGTCCGGCCTGTGGCCGTTCTCCACGCTCGGCTGGCCCGAGCAGACGCCTGACCTGGAGAAGTTCTACCCGAACTCCGTCCTGGTCACCGGCTACGACCTGATGTTCTTCTGGGTCGCCCGGATGATGATGTTCGGCCTGTACGCGATGGACGGCCAGCCTCCGTTCCGCACGATCGCGTTCCACGGCATGGTCCGCGACGAGTTCGGCAAGAAGATGTCGAAGTCGTTCGGGAACACGGTCAACCCGCTGGACTGGATGGACAAGTACGGCTCCGACGCCCTGCGCTTCACCCTGGCCAAGGGCGCCAACCCGGGCGTCGACGTGCCGATCGGCGAGGACTGGGTCCAGGCGTCCCGGAACTTCGCCAACAAGATCTGGAACGCGACGCGCTTCGCGCTCATGAATGGCGCCACGGTCGAGGGCGACCTGCCGCCGGTCGAGCAGCTGTCGGCGACCGACCGTTGGATCCTGTCGCGGCTGAACAAGGTCGTCGCCGAGGCGGATGCGTACTACGAGGACTACCAGTTCGCCAAGCTCGCGGACGCCCTGTACCACTTCGCGTGGGACGAGGTCTTCGACTGGTACGTCGAGCTGTCGAAGACGACGTTCTTCGAGGAGGGCGACCAGGCCAAGGTCTCGGCACGCGTCCTGGGCGAAGTCCTCGACGTCACCCTGCGGCTGCTCCACCCGATCGTCCCGTTCGTCACCGACACCCTGTGGACCACGCTCACGGGCGGCGAGTCGGTCGTCATCGCCGAGTGGCCGAAGGACTCCGGGTTCCGCGACGAGGCCGCGGAGCAGGAGATCGAGCTGGTCCAGCAGGTCGTCACGGAGGTCCGTCGGTTCCGCTCGGACCAGGGCCTGCAGCCGGGCCAGAAGGTCCCGGCCCGCCTGGAGCTCGACGGCACGGCGCTGGCCCCGCACGAGGCGGCCATCCGCCAGGTGCTGCGTCTCCAGCCGGAGGGCGAGGGCTTCGCCGCCACTGCCTCCCTGCCGGTGGCCGGCGCCACGGTCTCGCTGGACCTGTCGGGCACCATCGACGTGGCGGCCGAGCGCAAGCGGCTGAGCAAGGACCTGGCCGCCGCCGAGAAGGAGAAGCAGCAGGCGGAGGCCAAGCTCGGGAACGAGGCGTTCATTGCCAAGGCCCCCGACAACGTCGTGGACAAGATCAAGGGCCGGCTCGCCAAGGCCGAGTCGGACATCGCCCGGCTCCAGGCCCAGCTGGACAAGCTGCCGCCGCAGTAGGCGTCGGAACACGCCGAGGGGGCCCAGACCACGTGGTCTGGGCCCCCTTCGGGTTCTTCGGCCTCGGACACCCTCTGACTCGGGCTCTCGGCGGTGAGGCCTACGGAATGCGCAGCGTCTCGTACGGGCTCGACAGAGAGAACTCGCGTTGCTCGGCGACGATCTGGGCCTGGTGGAGATCGAACTTCGCCATGTGCAGGAGGTCGTCGAGGCGCGTCGGCTTCTGACCCAGCAGGTCGAGGGCGATCTCGGCAGCCCCGTCTCTCCGGTCCAGTCGGTCCTGGAAAAAGTCCAGGTTCTTCTCGACGACGAGGAGAGTCATGTCGAGCTCCGAGATCTCCGCATCGGACACTCGATCGCACCGAGAGTGCACTCGGTACTCGTAGAAGGGACCGGCGACGCAGTGGATGTTGTTGCCTGCCCCTCGCCTGTACCGGCTGGCCAGCAGGTTGACCGCGAAAGCCCAGTCCCCCCACTTGAGCACCTTCGGGTCGTACAGCCCGCATTCGAGAGCGTCTGCCCGCCGGCAGACTATCGACGTCGGAACGTGGTGCTTGCGCGCCACCAGATCCTCGCGGCACGGGTACGAGGAGATGGTGAACCCCTCGAAGGCACCGATCATCCACGACATCGTGTGCACGAAGGCCGTATCGGCATCGGACTCGAGGGTCTCCACCGCCCTGTCCGGGTAGGACCCTTCCGTGAGGAGGTGCGGGTCGGTGGCCAGCCGGTCGTCGGCGTCCACCTGCATCACGTACTCCATCCGCGCGGCTGCCACACCGGCGTTCCTGGCCACGTGGTGCCCTTGGCGCTGTTCGAGCCGGACGACGCGTACGCCGGGCAGATCGGCGCAGGTGTCGATGGCCTTGAGGGTCGTGTCGTCATCCGACCCGTCGTCCACGATCACTACCTCGTGCGGACGCCGAAGCGGCTGCTCGACGACGGACTTCACGGCCTCGATGAGATAGTCGCCCGCGTTGTGGCAGGGGACAACGAAGCTGATGCCTCCAGAATCCGCGATGGTCACGCTGTCTCCCTTCCGCTCATGGCCGCGGTGCCGACTGGAGCCGGGCACCTGCGCGCCGCTATGACGGTCGCGCGAGCCGCTTTGAAGTAGGTGCGCCGTGAGCGCGTGTCCTGCTCGGTGTGGTCGTCCCAGCTCACGGTGACGTCCCAGCCCTCGTAGATCCGCTCCAGCGCGCGGCTGAATGACTCCCGCGTGTACCGGGCCTCGCCCTCGATGTGGATCTGAACGCCGTGGGCGTCTATCCGGAAGATCTCGGTGAAGACCTCCAGATAGTGCAGGTTGACCGAGCGGGAACTCTGCACAGCCTGGGTGAGCAGAGCTTCGACGTCGGGCTGTGACAGGTAGTGGAGAACGTCCTTGGCGACGAGCGCGCCGAAGTCCTCCTGGACGGCGTACTGCTCGATGAGGGATTCCACCACCGTGACCCGCTCCGCCACGTCCTCGTACTCCGAGAGCCGCTGAAGCAGCGGCTCGGCCGGGGCCTGGTCCACCGCAACAACGGTGAACCCCGCCTCGGCCAGGGCGATGGTGTACGCCCCGGCGCCGTATCCGAGGTCCAGAGCGCGACGCGGAGTGTCGGCGGGGAGGGAACCCAGCAGGGTGAG
Source organism: Streptomyces sp. NBC_01294 (assembly GCF_035917235.1). Classification (NCBI taxonomy): domain Bacteria; kingdom Bacillati; phylum Actinomycetota; class Actinomycetes; order Kitasatosporales; family Streptomycetaceae; genus Streptomyces; species Streptomyces sp. NBC_01294. The sequence goes on along the minus strand of NZ_CP108423.1, from coordinate 3,681,727 downwards.
GAATCGCGCCGGAACGGGTGCGCGTAGCTTCTCGCCGGTGCTCCGGCCGTTCCGTAACGCGTCTGCGTAGAAGGCGTGAAGGGACGCCTTCGAGTGCTGTACAGGCAAGGGGCACCACCTGGGGCTGGAGGGACGAGCGAGGACAGGCACCTAGAACTCGGCGATCTCGACGGCCCGGCCGGGCGTGCGGAGAGAGGACGCCAACGCCTCGGTGACCTTCATCGGCAGCAGGTGCGCGGAGAGCGAGCTCCTGTTCTCGGTCCCCCGCAGCCAGTTCTCCATGAGCTGCCTGTTGCTGTCGCTGTGGAACAACCCGTCGAACATCTTGACCGACGTGTACCGCTCCTCCGGCAGCAAGGAGGCGTTCGCCCTCGTGGTCAGCCGAGCGAAGGCGTCGATCTTGTCTGCGTTCTGCCCGCGGGGCACGTCGTAGCAGTGGACGTGTGCGGAGTAGAGGGTCGACAGCTGGGCTTCGAGGTCGACGCTGGAGGTGCGCCCGTTCTTGTTGTAGACGTCATCCGGGAGGTCCTGCCAGCTGCGGATGGACGGCGTCGTCTGCTCGAAGGACAACGTTCCGACGGTCAGTGTCCGATCCGACGCGACGTCGACCAGGCGGAACGTGGCGGTGATGTCCGTCTCGCCGAAGGAATGCGCCAGGCTCGCGGCGTCCGGCCAGCGCGAGTGGCCGTCCTCGAACCGGCTGGCGGCCGGATTCGGGATCCGGAGGTGCTGGTCGGTCGGGAAGGCACCGAACGAGCTGACTTCGAGCCTGAAGCGGCGGTCGGGAAACACGAGCTTGTTGAGGGACAGGCACTGCACGGCGAGATCGATGTAGTGGTAGGCGCCGTGCATCACCATCCCGTAGCCGTACCGGTAGGGGTGATCGTCCCGCGACTCGTACTCGTGCTGGAGGTTCCACACGCCGCCAGCGGCTCGCAGGTGGAAGGAGGTGACGGGGGCCTGCCAGTCCCGCACCCGCTCTTCGAGCGAGCGGAGTAACTCCCCGTTGTAGATGCGGTGATACCGGCTCAGCGTCATCACGGAGTGCTTGGCGCCGGTACGGCCGGCCTGAGCGATGAGTTCCTGCATCACCTCGGTGATCCGGGACGGCGCGAACTGGCCGTCCACCAGCGGAGCCAGGACCGGCTTCTCCACCAGCGAATCGATGCCGTTCTCGACGCAGTAGCGCAGATAGGCTTCGTGCGCCCGCACCTCGGTCGCGATGTACACCTTCATCGGCAGGTCGGGCAGACGGAGCTGCCTGAGGGCGGCTCCGATCAGCTCCGGCTGATCCCGCTGCACGGTCGGGCCGCGGCCCGAGTCCGGAAGGTAGATGACCTCCCGAGGCTTCAGGTCGACTCCCTGTATGCGCTCCTCGATCGTCGACCTCTCCGAGTCCAGGTCGATGACGGAGTATGAGTCGATGTAGCCGGCCTCGACAGCGTCTCTGATGCAGGGCAGGTACTTGTTGGCGACGATTTCGTCGAAGCCGACCACGACGAGGTTGCGCCGACGAGCAGCAGGGCGGACATCGCGAGCAGGAGCCCGCCCCAGCGGATCCTCGACACAGCGGAGGGTCGGTGGCCTGGGGACCGAGACCGTTGTTGTCCGAGACGTTCGAGAGTCGGTTTTCATCCGCGTTACTCCCACTCGTGCTGTCACTCTTCGGAGCCGTTCCGAAGCAGACCGGACGTCGATCGCCGCAGTGGTGATCGCCTCTTGCTGAACTGCCTGCCGCATGCACCGATCGACGTTGGGCATGCCCTCCTCCGACCTCACTGATGAGGTGGCCTCTCGCGGGTGCGGCGGGCGGGCGTCATTGGCCAAAGCCGGTTGTTGCAAGTCGAGTTGCTTGCATCTCCCGGCGGCCTTCTCGGTCTGTTGCGACAGTAGCCAGGGCGCCCCACGACACCCCGGAAAATCCTTCCGGGGTCCACTTCGGCCACGAGGTGATGATCAGGACATGCGAGGGATGACAGAGAATCTGACCATCGGCGAGCGCGTCGCCTGGTACCGGCGGCGGCGCGGCCTCTCCCAAGAGGTACTGGCCGGCCTTGTCGGCCGCACCACGGACTGGCTGAGCAAGGCGGAGAACAATCGGATCGAGCTTGATCGCCTCTCGGTGATCACCTCACTCGCCGAAGCCCTCGATGTCTCCCTTGGAGACCTGCTCGCCGAGCCGACGCTCATGGAGTGGTCGGCCGACAGCGGCCACCGCACAGTCCCAGCGATGCGCGAAGCGCTCATGGACTACAAGCAGCTCACGCCCCTGCTGGGGTCTGCACCCGATGACGAGCCACCTGCCCTACAGGACCTTCGTTCCAACGTGAGCGAGGTCCTCGACGCCTATCAGGCGTCCCGCTACGGATTCGCCACTCGACGTCTTCCCTTCCTCCTGACAGACGCCCTCGCCGCATCTCGCGCTTACTCGGGGCATGAGAGGGAGGAATCCCATGCGCTACTCGCCCTGGCCTACCACGGCGCAGCCATGGTGCTGGGCAAGGTTGGTGAGTCCGAGCTGGCATGGATCGCAGCTGACCGCGGTCTGGCAGCCGCGCAGCACAGCGGTCGAAGCGAGGTCACAGGTTCGCTCTTCCGCGCGGTCACGCACTGCCTCCTGGCCACCGGCCGTTTCACGGCAGCCGTCCAGCTCGTGAACGACGCGGCAGCCGTCATGCAGCCGGAACTGGGCACTGCAGACGACGAGTACCTCTCGGTGTACGGCACGTTGTTCCTCACCGGCGCGATGGCCGCTGCACGAGCAGAGGACCGGGCAGCTACGCAGACTTTCCTCCGAGAGGCCGACGAGACCGCGCAGCGACTCGGCGCCGATGCCAATCACATGTGGACAGCCTTCGGTCCCACGAACGTGGCGATCCACTGCGTAGCCACCGCCGGCGAACTCGGTGACATTCAGATTGCTGCGGACCTCGGAGCGCGCATCGACACCAGCGGTATGCCAGTGGAACGGCGTGTGCGGCACAGCCTCGAAGTCGCCAGGGCGCTGAGTGCCTGGAACCGGACCGACGAAGCCCTGGCTGTCCTGCTGGAAGCCGAACAAGCCGCCCCCGAGCAGGTCCGCCACCACTACATGAGTCGAGAGCTGGTCATCGGCTGGATACGCGGCACCAGAGGCCGGCCGTCCCATCCCGTGGCGGACCTGGCCCGAAGGCTCCACATCGTGGCGGGAGGCTAGAGTCGAATCCGTGAGCGAGAACGAGCATGAAGCGAAGATGGCCCACCCCCGCATGGCGGCTGGCGCTCTCTTCTTCGACGAAGCTGATCGAGTACTGCTCGTCGAGCCGTCGTACAAGGACTATCGAGATATTCCCGGAGGCTACGTCGAGGAAGGTGAGTCGCCTCGACAAGCCTGTGTGCGTGAGGTCCAGGAGGAATTGGGCATCGAGCCGCACATCGGCCGCCTCCTCGTCGTCGACTGGGCGCCGAACCCAGGAGAGGGGGACAAGGTCCTCTACCTTTTCGATGGCGGCCGCCTAAGCGTAGATCACCGCCAGCAGATCGCGCTGCAAGCGGACGAGCTCCGTGGCTACGACTTCCACGGCGCCGAACAGGTGCCAGACCTCACCATCCCCCGCCTCGCGCGCCGAATCGCCGCAGGCATCCAGGCCCGAAGGAACGGCCTAACTGCCTACCTGGAACACGGGCAGTCGCCGGAAACAGGGGCCTGACCACGCCCGCGCTTCGGCGCCCCGTTACTGGCCCAAGGGAATGCCGTGAACCTGCCGCCAACCGCCACCAGCACGAATGTCCAGTAGCAGAGGCCTTGGTGGCGGGATCACAGGTGCGTAGGCTGACCCTGGCGCGCGTTCAGAGACGATCGAAGGCCATGTTGTCTCGCTGTTCGAGGAGTTGTGTGACCGCATCGAGTATCGCCGTCCGGGACTCTTCCGCCAGCTCTAGCTGCAGGTTCAGACTGGTGACCCTCTGCGAGTCGAGTGGCTGGGTTCCGGAAGGGCTCTGGGCAGCAATGTCGGCTCGCAGGCTCGATTCAACCTCCCGCATCGCCGACAGGAACCCTTGGTAGGGGCTGCTGCTCGGCTGCCTGGACTGGAGGTAGACCCGTTGGCTGATGATCCCGGATGTTGCGGTTCGGGTCAGTAGGTTGTGCGCTGCCGCCTTTTCCGTAAACTTCTCAAGATCAATGAAATGGCCAACTTCGAGATCCTGGACGGTCGTCCGTAGTGTCTCTAGCCACATTGCCGTCGTGACCCGAATCTCCGCGAGCTTACTGATGGCCTCCGCTGCGAAGGTCGCGCTTGCCTGTGTCTGCTCAGTGCGCTCCTTGCGACGCTGGAGATGGAGCGGGCCGAAGTAAGCGGCCAGGCTCCCCAGCAGGGTGCCAGTGACTCCAGTGGTGATCGCGAGCAACGCCGAGTTCATGGTGGCATCATGCCTGGCCATGCAGGTTCCTGCACGTGCTTTCTACGGACTCGAACGAGCTCGTGCAGGGCGCTAAGTCGGCCGCAGGTCAGCGGTCGCGTCGGTCAAGCGGTCAGCCTCATTGAACGCGTCTGACCGCCCTGCCCTGGCTCCCTCACCGTCTCCGCTGTTGCGCGCAGCAAAGGGGCGGGTGTCAACGGCCTCTGAGCGCATCCGGTTGGTGCCCCGGTGCCGCATGTCCCATGGCTCAACTCTCTCCAGCGGGGAGTTCACCTTGGTCCTTAACCTCAGGTGCCGTCGACCCTTGGGGGCAGCTTGGCGTAGGGGACTGGGCCCGGTCTCTCCAGGCGGTCGTAAGCTGTACCTGTGGGGGGAAACGAGAGAAGCGTGATGCCGCAGGATCGGTACCACATCGCAGACAGCACCCTGGGCGAGGGGGCATATGCCGAGGTCTACCGCGCGGTGCACCGCGAAACCGGTGCAGAGGTCGCCCTGAAGCTTGCGCGCAAGGGACCAGAAGCACAGGCGCGCATTCGGATGGAGATCGAGGCCCAGAAGATTCTCGCCCACCCCAACATCATGCCGATTCGTGATCATGATCCGGGATTTCTCTGGTACACGATGCCGGTTGCAGACGGAACCATGAAGGCACTGAGGCCCGGGCTGGATGAGGAGTCTTTGATCTCTATCCTGTTGAATCTTGCCGACGCACTCAAGGTCGCCCACCGGCAGAACCTGATTCATCGGGATATCTCTCCCCTCAACATCCTGGCGCTACCCGGTGAGAGCACGGGCGGACTGCGATGGGTGGTGGCGGATTGGGGGATGGTTCGACGTCCGCTGCCAGTAGGAAAGTCCCCCCTCACAAAGACCGGCCAGCAGATGGGGACACCGGGATTTGATGCCCCTGAGCTCAACGACGATCCACGTAAGGCCACAGCCGCAGTCGACGTCTACAGCCTCGGACGGGTGGCTGCTTGGTTCCTCACGGGCAAGATGCCGCAGACGGGCCGCCCGCTGTTGCCCGATGGTGACGTGCTGCACTGGCGCCAGTTTGTGCTGGAGTGCACTCAAGAGGAAGTTATCGCACGACTGTCCAGCATGGATGACCTGCGGCGTCAGCTGAACGCCATCTTGACTGAGCGCGATGAACCACCTGCTCAGCGCGCCCGGCGTCTGGTAAATGGACTCCTGCGCGGAACCGTGGGCAGCCTGGAAGACCTCGTGGCTCTAGCCGAGGCCTACGGCCACGACGCTTCGCTCTTCTTCGATCAGCTTGCGCGTGTGCCCTCCCTCACCCTGCGCAGATGGGTTGCCGAATCACCACAGCGCGCAGCCACCCTTGGATCGCGTATGGCTCACCATCTGGTTGATAGTCCATGGGAAGACCGTGATCAGCAGTACGTGGGGACTCCTCTAGGCTTCGTCCACACCGTAATTCGTGCGCTCGTGGAGACGGGGCAGCTAGGTCTTGCCCAGGACATGGCTGGCGATTTCTTCGCAGCTGACGCCTACTGGCGATACTCCGAGCAACGGACCCGGACCCAGGAATGGCTGGATGAATTGGACGCCCCGAGCGTCAAAGCCATGATCCGCGCCCTAGGGCGCTGTGGTGACGTGGTTCGTACCTACTACAGGGAGGGTGGTTGGCGACCGCAGAGTCCTGTGCTGCACGCCTTCTTCGGCTAGGGACCAAGCTTTCTGCCCACCACCGTGGCGGTGGACCCCAACACCGTGGTGCAATGGGTGGGTGCTGATCCAAGACTCCCTCGTGCCCGACGGTCCGCTGCATGCTGGCGGCCTCCTGCCAACAGAACCTGGTTCCGGCCGTGGACGCAGCCATGGCACCAGCAACAGCAAGGCCTTTGACCGGTGGTTCCGCTACCCGGCCGGCTTCGCCTCCGACTACGTATCCACCCTGCTGGAGACCCTGAGCCTGTCTTCAGGCAGTCTCATCGTGGACCCCTTCGCGGGATCAGCGGTGACAGGAACAGCCGCGCGCCGCGCTGGGCACTCCTTTTCCGGGATCGAGACTCATCCGCTCATCGCGGAGTTGGCAAACCTGAAGCTGCAGGCTCCCCCGAGCAGTCCAGAATCGTTTGCAGTGATGGCAGGAGAACTGGCCAAGGCAGCCGAGCAGTTGGCTCCCTCGGCCGCGGCTGGGCTTGAGACCGAAGCAGATCTGACACAGCGTTGCTTTCAACCTCACGTCCTCGCGCGCCTCATCTCGCTGCGGGATCTCATCCGTGCCGGCCAAGCCGACGAATGGGGAGTGTATGCCAAATGGGCGCTGCTGGGGACTCTGAGAGATGTGGCTTCTGCCCGTGTCGGATGGCCCTACCAAAGGCCAGGGACTCAGCGGCGGCCGAGGTTTACTGACCCCCTCGGTCGGTTCGTCCAACGAGCGACGTGGATGGCAGAAGATCTTCAAAATGTCGGGGCGAGTGGATCGGGTATGTACGCGTCTGTGACCCATGGCGATTCTCGTGACCCAGAGGCGTGGGGAAGCATAGAGGGAGCACATGGTTGCGTGGCGTCGCCTCCATATCTGAATAACTTCGACTACGCCGACGCGACACGACTGGAACTCTACTTCTGGGGCGAAGTCACCAGTTGGGCCCAGATGTGTTCGACGGTGCGCTCGGGGATGATTACTGCCACGACGCAACAGAGCAGCGTGGCTGCTGCACGTGAAGCGTCCTCAAAACTGGCGCGCTTCGGGAATGCAGGAACCGCTGTCGAGGAATTGACCGCGCAGTTGGAGGCGCAGCGCAATGAACGGAGCCGGGGCAAAGAGTACGACCGTGTCATCCCAGACTACTTTGCTGCCATGGCCCAGATTCTGGAGAATCTGGCGAAGTCCATGCTTCCCGGAGCATCTGCGGTGTGGCTCGTCGGAGACAGCGCTCCATACGGTGTCTACGTAGATACGCCAGGCCTCATTGGTCAGATTGCCGAGCACGTCGGATTCTCCATGGAGAAGGATGTTGTGCTTCGTCGGCGTGGACAGCGCTGGGCCAGCAATCAAACACGACATGACGTAGAGCTTTCGGAGCGTCTCATTCTGCTGCGGCGCCAGTAGGCTGTGTCCGGGAGCGAGTGGGCCGAAGCGGAAGCTCACTCGATCCCGGACTTGCACTACGCGCCGTGTCGAGCACGCACAAATTCGAGAAGTAGGCTTTCCTTCACGGCTCGGGTGTCAGCCGAGCGCTCAAACACCATCGACTCGTGGGCGAGTCTTCCGGCAACTGCCCGAAATTCCTCCACGAGCTGGTCGAATGCCATCGACAGCAGCCCTTCCGTAAGTCCGGGGCGTCGCGCGAGATCCTTTCCAAGAAACGCAACGACCTCGGTCTTGTATTTTGCAGGGATGTAGAGAAGCTCCCCGCCATCGGGCTGATCAGGAATGACCACAACGCGATGGGCCAGTCTGCGACGGGCCTCGCTCAGCGCGTATCCGCCCTTCAGCCTTTGCTCCCCCACGGACCTCTTGCTGCGGTGCTTGGTGATGGCTCCCGCGAATTGCTCAGCTCCTGCGTGGATTGCAGTATCGACACGCTGCCCCTCCAGCGTGCCCCTGTCCCAACGCACGACAGCGCGTTCGGGCTCATCGGATCGGTTGATAAGCAGTGCCATGATCAAGCCAACGGAGATTGCCTGCATAACTTCGCGACCTTGGCCACTCCGCAGGGCGATGACCTGGTCCAGGCGCGCGCGACTCCATCGCTGGTAGACCGCCAAGGCCTGGCTTTCTGCAGCTGCGACATCGCGAGGGGGCAGGACCAAGTAATTCTCTTCGAGATCGAGACCATCAAGCAGCGCAAGCAGAATGCGCGCTTCGACGCCCACGATCAGAGTGTTCTCACCGGTGTCGACTACGAGGGGGTCTCGCCGCTTGGGGCGAAGCAGTTCTGCAGGTGTGACCGGCAGCTGCGACAGGCGTTCACGCAGACTGTGGCCCCTGGCTAGGGGATCGAAGAAGCGACGACAGAGCTCGATATCGCCCTCCACGTCGCCGATTTCTTGATTGTAAGTCAAGGACCATAGTTGGGTGAGATCGCGAATCAAGGCAGTACACTCGGAGGCTGTCATGACGGCAGGAACCCCGAAAATTTCGCGGTTCTGACCGGTTGCGGCCTGTTGTTTCACGGTCGCAGAGCCTCCGCAAAATAACCGCGCCGCTCCAAGTCTTCGATCCTAGCAATACTCGCTTGGTCGGTATGGGCGGACTGATGCGGCATGTGGGGGAGGATGACGACGACCTGATCCCTACTCGACCCATTCGGCCGATCGGTGAGGTACTGGGCGAGTCCTGACATGCGCGTACTGTCTAGGAAGGCGCCAAATTCATCGAGGGCGATCAGCCTATTCGCGGCCGGCGACTCCTCACGGTCCAGCTGGGCAACCTGCGCCTGGGTGAATGCAAAGGCTTGCTGTCCGCTGGAGAACGCTGATAGCGAGCGCTGACGCGTCTCACCTTCAACCGTCCAGAAGACGTTCATGTTGTTCGCGTCGAGGCGGATGTCATCGCCCCCGTCGAATAGAGCTTGGCGCACGAGGTCATCGGCGAACCATCGTCGTACTTCTGCTGCCAGCCACCAGCGCGTCGCTGCGTCGAATGGGTTGCGTTGGTGGTCAACTGAAATATGGCGGTCGAGATCCAGTTCGGTAGCAAGGGAACCCAAGGCCGATCCAACGCCACGCACAGTCGTGAATGTGCGCTCCAGAAGGCCCCGGCCCTTCTCCAGCTGCACGGAAATCCCGTCGAGAGTCTCGGCTTGCGTCTCAATTGACGCTTCACGCAGAGATTCAATCGAGGGCACTGCCCGGCGCAACCAGGAAAATTCATCCCTCGTTACCAGTTCCTGTACGATGCGGGAAATGTGAGTGGATCGCTTATCAGCTTGCTGCTGTGAGAACTCAGCCTGTTGAGCAGCTTGCGCCTCCTTGCGCTGGATCTCATCGCGCTCAACACGTTCGCGATCTCGACGGCCGCGTACACGTGCGGCGTCTACGTCCGCGTCGGTGCACAATCTGTCGAGTTCTGCTGCAAGCATCTCTTCGCTGAGTCCCCCGCCCAGCAAGGCGTATACCTGGGTGAGGCGGATGTGCTCGGCCTGCACGTCCCGACCCTGCTGATCCAATGAATCGCGGGCCTCAATCAGCTCTTCGAGTGTGCGCGCAGTCTGCTCAGGCAGGGCGCCTGCCGCCGCGCGCAGCCGCTCCTGCGCCCCAGCGTGTTTGAGGCGAGCTTGATCTACTTGATCGAGTGCATCCGACATTTGGGACAGGGCGTCCAGGCGATTGCGAGTGTGCTCGATCTCTCGGCCCAGTTCTTCGGCGTCTGCAGACGGAGCCCGCTCACGCAAGGACGCCGCCCGCTGCAGGCAGGTTTCCTTCCAGTCAGTGATGGTCCATCCGAGTCTTCCGTCAACGGAGTCGAACAGAACCTCGGCACCCAGGTCGTTGCCTTCGGCTTGCTCCAAGAGGAAGGCGAGATCATTTAGCACGTCTATGACAAGAGGTGCCGAGTGAACCCGCGGGCGGAGTTCTGTCAGCTCGGTCAGCTTTGCCCCGACCTTGTTCTGCAGAGTGTCTACTGCGTCACGATGCGGTGCAACGTCTGCGAAGGCCGCCAGCTTCTCGAGTGTGGAGTCCGCATCGCGAAGTGCTCTGTCGCATCGTCCAAGATACTTCTGAGCGTTGTCGAACTCGCGCTCTGCTTGCCTGTCTTTATGCTCTCGAGCACTGGCCTCGGAGATTTGTTTGTTGAGCTGCTCCTTCTTTCGGTCTAGTTCGTCTAGTCTTTCCTGCAATTGGACAAGTTTTTCCTGCATCTCAGGCCCGCGTCCTTGGACCTGCGCCAGATGCTCTGCTGTATCCACAGCCTGGTCAAGGAGTGCAACTCGTTTCTGCAATCTCTGGGCCTGCAAAGCGAGCTCATCTGCGCGAGCCTTGGCCTCTCTTGCGGCGGTGAACTCGGCGGCCAGTTTTGCGGGCGCACAGTCTCCGATAAGCGTTTTTAGGTCGCCCAGAATATCGTCGAGTTGAGCCTGCCGGCTCCGCCCGCTCGCAGAATCCCAATCCTGAATGTGGTCGCGGGCATTCTGAATCTGACTCGCAAGTACGCTGACCGGAGTCTTGGCTGCGAGTACGTGATAGACCTGGAAGAGAGATTGGATATCGCGGGGGCGCGCTGTATGGCCGGAAATTCTGATGGCTCCCAGCAGCTCTCCGGGCGGCTCTGCTTTGGATGGCCAACGATGCGGCTCAACCAGCCATTCGATCTCGCTTGCTTCATTAAGTCCTGTGACCGTTACCCGCGCTCGGGTCAGCTGCTCCCGAAACGTCCGCCATGAAGCGTCCTGTCCTGCGAATGGCTGTTCCCCGGCGCAGAGTCGAAGAAGCTTGATGGCGTTGGTCTTGCCAATTCCGTTGTAGCCCTCGATTCTACAAAGCGGAAGGTCGGGGATCTCCTCGATGATGCGCAGGCCGCGGCGGCACTCCGCTTCAATCTTGATTTGCATTGCGCACCAGCCTCTCGAGCATGGCCTCCATGTCGAACGGCTCCTTTGCCAGGGATTCCAGGATCCGAAGGTCGATCGGGACGGAGGCTGCGGGATTCGCAGGGGGAGATGTCGGGTCCACATGCGAGGCCGCCTCCACCTCGCGCATCACGTTCAGCATTTGCAGTCCAGAGTCCGGCACCAGCACGCGCCCCCCAGCTTGATCATCTTGCCGTGTGTGATCACGCATTCTATCGAGCTTGTGCATGGTTGGGATGGAGGCATGGACATCAGTGAGGCTGCGCCAACTACCCGATAGCCGGGGCGCCTTCGAGGTGTCTTGCGGTCCCGCCAGCGTGGTGCCGGTATCCGAGCTCGTGCTGCCTGGCTGAGGTCCCTGCCGATTGCGCGTGAGCGGTGCGTGAGCGGACGGGGTGGCACAGGGTGGATTGGTCGGCACGCGGGTGCCAGGCTGCGCCTTGCTGACCTGGGGAAACGGGATTCCGTGGCACGGACCGGCACCAGCAGGGATGATCTTGTGGGGCCTCGTAATGCGTAGGTCTCGGGTTCGAATCCCGAAGGCGGCTCTGTAGAACCCCCAGGACTCACTCGCCGTGACCTGGGGGTTTTGCTATTTCCTGGGTCACGGCCCAGGAAGGTGCGTGTGAAGGCCGGGTCGGGCGTCGTCGACCCGGCCTTCTCTGTGCGGGGGCTTCTGATGGTTCGGCAGGTCGGGGCTCGGTGGGTCAGAACACGGGCAGGGCGCCGAGTGTCGTGCCGTCCAGGAAGAAGACGCGGTTCGCGTCGGCCGTGATCCAGTAGCGGTCGGGGGTCTTGATGATGGGGAACACCCACGGCGGCCGGTTCTCGGGCGAGAGGTCGACGACGTTCATGCCTGATTGTGTCCGGCTGACGGTGACCGACCAGAGGCCGTTTCCCTGTACGACGAGCGGGCTGGGCGGGTCGCATTCGAGGAGACCTGCGAAGGCCCAGTCGGTTCCGTGGCCGTTCCGGAGGTCGTAGCGGAGGGGGAATCGCAGCACCGTCGCGTACACGTGGTTGCCGTGGATGGTCGGCGGGCCCCAGGAGACCGCGCCGCCGTTCGGCGGTTTGGGGTTCTCGGCCGACCAGAGGTCCTTGCCGTCGACGATGTCGAGGACGGAGAGGTTCTTTCCGGTGATGCACAGGGAGCGTTCCGACACGGCGAGCTTGGCCCGGCCGTCGGCGGACTGTTCGCGGCGGTCCCATGCCGTGCGGCCGTCCGTCGTGTCGAGGGCGACGACGGCCCCGTCCGCCGCCGCGATGACCAGCCGGCCGTGGGCCGCCACGCCGCGCGACCCGGCCTCCGAGCCGAGGTTCGCGCCGACGCCGACGGTCCAGCGGATCCTGGCATCGGAGCGGCCGATGCTGCGCACCCGCCCGTCCTTGGTGATCAGATAGACGGCTTCGTCGTCCGCCGCGAGGAGGGAGGCGGCCTCCGCGGGAGACGTCCACTTGGGCCGGCCGGTCGAGGCGACGAAGGTGACGAGGGTGCCGTTCCGGTCGGTGGCCGCCACCAGCCGGTCGGAGAGGGACAGGTAGCGGTTGCCGGCCACCGTCCCCGGCGCCGACCACCGGAGTGAGCCGTCGACGACACTGCGCGCGGCGATGCCGCCCTTCGGCGCTCCCACGATGACGACGTCCCGTACGGGCAGGGGCGCGGGCGAGTTGTCCGCGAGCGCCGAGGCGACGCTCCAGAGCGGCTCGGGGGCCGAGCCGAGGACGTAGTCGCCCTTCTTCGGGTCCAGGACGCGGGCCTGCGGGGTCTGTACGGCCGGAGGGATGTCGAAGGGGCCGAGGTGGTTCCCCTTCCCGATCCACCACGCGGCGCCGCCGCCGACCGCGAGCACGGATCCTCCGACGGCGAGGCCCGTCAGCAGGCGGCGACGTGAGACGGCACGCGGTGCGACCGCGCCCGGCACCGTGGTCAGCCGGTGCAGGCTGTGTTCGCGGGTCGCGATGTCCTGCGCGATCGACCCCCGCCGCCAGGCGCGTTCGGCGCCTCGGGGCGGGGCGAAGTACTGGATGATCTGGTCGGGCAGCGGCCGCGACGCCGGGTCCTTGGCGAGGCACGGGCCGATCAACGGCTGGAGCGCGGGCGGTACACGGTCCAGGCGCGGCTCGCCGTGGACGACCTCGTACTGCACGGCGGCGACGTGCGAACCCTCGTACGCCTGCTGCCCGCTCGCCGCGAACACCAGGACCGCGCCCAGGGAGAAGACGTCGGCCGGTGGACCGACGCGCTGCCCGACGACCTGCTCGGGCGCGCCGTAGCCGGGGGTGACCGGGACCTGGCCGGTGGTGGTGAGGGTGAGGCCGTGCTCGGGGCGGGCGATGCCGAAGTCGATGACGCGGGGGCCGGTCGCGGTGAGCACGATGTTGGCGGGCTTCAGGTCCCGGTGGACGAGACCGGTGGCGTGGATGTCGCGGAGCGCGTGGGCGAGCGCCGCCGCCAGGGCCCGTACCGTCGGTTCGTCGAACGGCCCGTGGGAGCGGACGGCATCCGCGAGCGTCGGCCCGGTCAGGAATTCGGTGGCGATCCACGGACGCCCGCCCTCCGTTCGGGCGTCCAGGACGCGGGCCACGGACCCGCCGGCGACCGCCCTGGCCATCTGGGCCTCGCGGACGAATCGCTGCGTGAGGTTCTGGTCGTGCGTCAGGTGGGGGTGCAGCACCTTCACGGCGGCGGCGTGCCCCTCGCCGTCCTGACCGACGTAGACCTTGCCCATGCCTCCTTCGCCGAGCACGGCGAGGATGCGGTACGGACCCAGTCGGATCGGGTCTCCGGATTCCAGGGGCTTCATTGCGTGTGAGGCTTTCCGTGAGTTCAAGCGAGGGGGTACGCGGCGACGTATTCGTCGCCGATGGCGATGAGCCGCCCGGCGGACGCGTGGGCGAAGTACCGCGCCTTGGCGGCTTTGAAGGGACGGGTCACGGCGCCGGTCCGCAGGTCCGCGGCCAGCAGCCCGGACGAGGCCTTGCTGTACACGTACACCTGCGCGATCCCGACTGTGGGCGGGGTGTCGAGGTCCTCGGCCGGGACCTCGCGGCTCTTCTCCGCCCACCGCAGTGCCCCGCTCGTGGCGTCGAGGGCGACCATGCCGCGGCCTTCCTCCACCGCGTACACCACACCGTCCTTGACGGCCGGCGGGCTGAACCGCGCCCCCGGCGTCGCCCCTTCGAAACGCCAGGCCGGCTTGCCGTCGGCCAGGCCCAGCGCGACGAGTTCACCCGCCGACGGGTACACGTGGCGGCCGTCCACGGCCACCCGGGCCCGGCTGAGAGCCGACTGCCTGCCGCTCAGCGGCCGGTCCCACAGCGCTTTGCCCGTCCGTGCGTTGTGTACGACGAGGCGCGGTTCTCCGTCCGCGGACTGCTGGACGAGGACCAGGTACTCACCCACGGCCTGTGCGGACAGGAAGTGCAGGCGCTCGGACTTGTCCGGTCGAGCGGGGAGCGGGACCTCCCAGAGTTTGCCGCCCGAACGGGTGTCGATGCCCAGCAGGAACCATGTCTGGCCCTTGGCGAAACCGGTGGGCATGTGAGGGCCCCGGCCTCCCGCCAGGTAGACGGCATCACCCGCCGCGCAGAGCAGCTGGGTTCCGTAGAGGATCGCTCTCAGGTCTTTGAGTTCACTGAACGGGGCCTTGAGGTCTCCGGTGGCCGGATCGACCGCCGAAACGCGGAGGGGATCGGTCTCTTCCAGGGTGTAGTCGGCGGCGTAGATCTGCTTGCCGTCCGTGGCGGTCCGGCGCATGAAGTAGACCTGGGGGTCCGACCACTTCGCCGCTCCGGTCGCGGGATCCAGGCCCTGTACGCCGTACTCGCCCACGAGGAGCAGTCCGTCCAGGACGAGCGGCGCGGGGGGAATGAGGGGGTCGGCGGAGCCGGCCTTCTGGACCTGCCAGAGCAGGTCCCACGCCGGTTCCTTCGAGGAGGCGGCGGGCGGCTTCGGACGGCCCGGCCAGGCCCAGGCCCAGACGCCGGCTCCGACCGCCGCCGCTCCGAGTACGGAACTCCCGCCGAGGGTCAGGAGCTTGCGGCGGGACAGGACGGACGGGGTGAACGGGGCGGACGGGTTGCCGCTCGGGAAGGTTGCGGCGAGGTCGTGTCCCGGTGGGGCCGGGAGGCGGTGGGGCCGGGCCTGCCAGACGCCACCGGCGCGGCGGGCGATCTCCATGAGCAGGGGCTCGGGGAGATGGCCGGCGAAGCCGCCGCCCCGCCCGGGGTGCAGCTGGGCGGCGAGTTCGGTGGTGTCGGGGCGGTCGGCCGGGTTCTTGCCGAGGCAGCGGGTCAGGATCGGGAGCAGGGCCGGGGGGACTCCGGTGAGGTCGGGGTCGGCGTAGCGGACGCGGTAGATGAGGTCGGCGTGCTGTCCGGTGCCGAAGGGGCCGTGGCCGGTGGCCGCGTAGGTGAGGACGCCGGCGAGTGCGAAGACGTCTCCCGCAGGGGTGTGTTCCCGGCCGGTCGCCTGCTCGGGGGACATGAAGGCGGGCGTGCCGGCGGCGGTACCGGTGCGGGTGAGGCGGTCGTCGCCGATGGCTCGGGCGATGCCGAAGTCGATGACTTTGGGGCCGTCTGCCGTGATCATGATGTTGGAGGGTTTGAGGTCGCGGTGGACGACGTCCGAGGCGTGGAGCTGGGCCAGAGCCGCACAGAGCAGGGCTCCGAGCGCGCGTACCGCGGGCTCGGGGAGGGGTCCCGCGAGGGAGACGGCGTCGTCGAGGGGTGGGCCGAGGACGTACTCGGTGGCCAGCCAGGGAGTTTCGGCGAGCGGGTCGGCGTCGAAGACCTGGGCGCCGTGGACGGAGCCGATGACGCGGGCCGCGTCCACTTCCAGGCGGAAGCGGGTGCGGGTGGCGGGGTCGGTGGCGATGCGGGCATGCATCGTCTTCAGCGCCGCCGTACGGCCGGTGGCCGAGCGGGCGAGGTAGACGGTGCCCATGCCGCCGCTGCCCAGGCGGGCGATGAGGCGGTACGGGCCGAGCCGGTGCGGGTCGTCGTGGGTCAGGGGGGAGAGCATCAGCCGTCAGTCCAGGGGAGCGGGAGCGGGGAGTTCGGCCGCGAGGACCTGCGCCGACTGGCGTGCGAGCGCGGCGACCACGGGCGCCGGCAGGGGGATCGGGGCGGCCGTGTCCAGGACGGTGGCCTGATGTGCCGCCGTGGGTGCGGCCGGCTCCGGGTGTGACACCGGGCGTGCCTCCAGGTGTGACTCCAGGTGGGTGAGGACCTGGTGCGCCTGCGGACGCCGCTCGGGATCGCGGGAGAGGCAGGCCATGATCAGTTCGCGGAGGAAGGGGGGAAGTTCGTCGCGTTCGGGGACGGTGTGGCCGGTTCCCGCGTAGGCGAGCACCGCCCCCAGGGCGTACACGTCGCCCAGCGGGCGCGGCCGTCCACCGGCCGCTTGTTCCGGCGCGAGGCTGCCGGAGTCGAGGCCGGGCAGGCCGCTGCGCCGCATGCCGTCCGGGGCCGCGGCCCGTACCGCCCCGAAGCAGCCCAGGCGGGCGCCTTCGGTGGTGAGCAGTACGGCGGCGGGGGAGAGGCCGGCGTGCGTCACGCCGAGGGCGTGGGCGGTGGACAGCGTCCGGGCGAGGGAAGCGCCCAGGGCTCGTACGACCGGCTCCGGCAGCGGACCGCCGTGAGCGCGCAGGGCGGCGGGGAGCGGGAGGGCGGGGACGTACGGCGCCGTGTACCAGGGGAGGTCCGCCGTGCCGCCGACCTCCCCGACCGGAAGGAATCCCGGTATCGAGAGCCGACGGGCACCCTCCGCCTCGATCGCCCAGCGGGTCGGGTCGACGTCGGTGCGCGGGAGGAAGGCGAGGAACGTGCGGTCGCCGTCGGCGCTGCGGGCGATGAAGCGGCGCGCGGGAACGGCCTGTTCGGACTCCGCGTCGAGCCGGGCCAGGGTGATGTGGGGCCCGGTGTGCGGAGGGTCGTCATGGCGCAGCCGTTCCATGCGCGTTCTCCCCCGGTCCGTGATGAGCCAGGACAACCCTACTCGCGCACTGGTGCGGGACGGAGGGAGGTGGCACGGGGGCGTGGGTTCCGGGGCTCGGGACGGGGCGATCGGCTGGGGCGATTGTGGAGTTCGGGAGCCGGTATGGGGTGGGTGTTGTGGTGCGGGGGTGGGCGGAACAGGCTGGGCCCGCAATGAGGTAGCCGGGCTGTCGGGCCGGCACGTACGTGGAGGTGCGGCGTGGGACGGTTCACCGTTGTCGTCAACGGGGAAGAGCAGTACTCGATCTGGGCCGAGGGACGTGAACTGCCCCTGGGCTGGCGGGACGCGGGTGTGGCCGGGACCAAGGAGGAGTGCCTCGCGCACATCGACGAGGTGTGGACGGACCAGCGGCCGCTGAGCGTGCGCTAGGACTCGGTCCGGCGTCCGTGTCCGGTGACGGGCTACGCGTCCGGCGGGAGCCAGCCGCGCTGGACCGCCCGGGCGCCGGCCTCGAAGCGGCTTCGGGCGCCCAGGCGCTCCATCAGGACCGTGGCGATGCGGCGGGCCGTGCGGTGGGAGACGCCGAGGCGCTTGGCGATGCCCTCGTCGGTGTGGCCCTCGGCGAGCAGGCGCAGGGTGGCCGCCTCCTGGTGGTCCAGTTCGCCCTCGTCGCGGCGGGGGGCCTGGCCCAGCGGGCGGGCGTTCTCCCACACCGTCTCGAAGAGGGTGCACAGGGCGGTGAGCGTGCCCTGGCCGGTGAGGGCGACCGCGCCCTGGCCGCTGTCCTCGCTGTTGACGGGGAGCACGGCGGTCGTACGGTCCACGATGGTCATCCGGAGCGGCAGCACGGCGACGGTGCGGACCTGGCCGCCCAGCTCCGTCAGCCATTTGGCGTGCGCCTCGCTGGCCGGGTTGTTGCGGACGCTGTCCAGGTAGATCGTCCGCATGGTGACGCCCCGGCCGAGCAGCCGCTCGTTGAGCGGGCGGGAGGCGGCCATGTTGGCCTCCGTCTGCGCCCCGCCGGGGGCGAAGACCATCACCTCGGTCCGGACGTTCTCGGTGAGCACCGCGAGGCGGGTGCGGACCTCGTCGACGTCGGCGAGGTGCTCCACGCTGACCGGCGCCCCGACCGGGCGCAGGTCCTCGTACTCGGAGATCAGCTGCCGGGCCACCGCCCGGGCGCCGGCGATGCGCTGGCTCTCCCGGGCGAACTCGGCCTGCCGCCGGGCCAGCAGGTATTCGAGGCCGACCTCCGGGCTGACCGCGCGGGGCGGGGCGGCGGAGCCGGTCGGGCCGTCGGCGGGGTACTGCACGAGGGAGAGCCCGGCCAGCCGGTCCCACGCCTCGCGGACGGCCTCCTCGGAGATGCCGAGCCGCGCGGCCAGGGCCTGGGCGTCGTCCCGGGGGCGGCTCAACATCGCCCGGTAAACAGCCTCGGTCGGTTTGTCCAGTCCCAGTACTTCGAGCATCGGCCCCCCATCCATCAGCAGCCATTATCCCTGTTGCGTCTGACAAGGGCCCGGCTGGACAGATTGGGTCAGGGCCCAATCTGGCCACCCGGAAACCCTTTGCCGGGCGTGTGACCGTGGTGATGCTGTGGCTGCAAGGAAACGCGCAGTCACAGGGGGAATTCTTTTCATGCTTCGCATTCGTATGGTCAAGGCAGCCACAACCATCGCCATGGGCGCCGCCGTGCTGATCGCGCCCGCCGCCGCACAGGCCGCCGCGACCGAGGCGCCGCAGGTCGCCGAGGCGCCCGCCACGCCGGTCGTGGACGCCCAGAAGACGGACATGGGCTGGCAGTGACCACCGCCGCCAGCACGGGGACGGCGCGCCGCCGGGACAGCGCATGGACCTGAAGCAGCTCACCACCTTCCACCGGGTCGCGACGCTGCTCAGCTTCACCCGCGCCGCGGCCGATCTGAAGTACGCGCAGTCCAGCGTCACCGCCCAGGTCAAAGGCCTGGAGGTGGCGCTGGGGGTGGAACTGTTCGAGCGGCTGCGGGGGCGGATCCGGCTGACTCCGGCCGGTGAACGCCTCGTTCCGTACGCCGAGCAGATCCTCTCCCTGGTCGACGAGGCCCGGGACCGGACCACCGGCCTGGCCGAGCCGTCGGGGGTCCTCACGATCGGCACGATGGAGAGCTTCACCTCCTACCGGATGCCCCCGGTCCTGGAGTACTTCCACCACCGCTACCCGCAGCTCCAGCTCGCCCTGCGGCCCAGCCTGTGCCGGGACACCTGCGAGGCGCTGCGGCAGGGCACCTTCGACCTGGGTTTCCTCATGGAGGCCGAGACGGAGCACCCGGGGGTCCGGACCGAGGTCCTCGGCTCCGAGCCGCTGGTCGCGGTCGCCGCCCCGGACCACGTCCTGGCGGGCGCCCGCAACGTCTCGACCGGCGACCTGCGCGCGGTGCCGATCCTGGCGCCGGAGGCGGGCTGCTCGTACGGGGCGATGTTCGAGGCGGAGCTCAACAGCGGGGCCGAGCACCCCGTACCGCTGCTGCAGTTCGGCAACATCGAGTCGATCAAGCGCGGGGTCTCGGCCGGGCTCGGCGTCAGCGTGCTGCCCGCGATGGCGGTGGCCGCCGAGGTCGAGGCGCAGTCGCTGACCGTGCTCGACTGGACGGCTCCGTTCGAGGTGTACACGCAGATCGCGTGGCGGTACGGGCGCCACCTCACGCGCGAGATGCGGGTGTTCATCGACTGGATGGTCCGCTTCGCCGAGCAGGACCGGCCACTGGTGGCCTGCTGAGGCCTGCCGGACCGCTGCGGCTCGGCGGGCCTGCCGGGGCCCGCCGGGGGCCGTGTTCACAGGGCGCCCCGGGCCAGCAGTTCCTCCACGATCCGTACGGCGTCCAGCGCGCCGCCGACCCGGAGGTTGTCGGTGGCCAGCCAGAGCCAGAAGCCGTCCGGGGCGGTGGCCGAGACCCGGATCCGCCCCACGTGGAGCCGGTCCGGGTCGCCCAGCGCCGCCGGGGTCGGACCACCGCCGCCGTCGTGGACGGTGACCTCGGGCAACGCCCGGAGCAGCGCCACCAGTTCGGCGCGGTCCACCGCCGCACGGCACTGCACCCACACCGCCGCGCCGTGCCCGCTGACCATCGGGACCCGGGCGCAGGTCGCCGTGACCTCGATGCCGGGCAGCCCCAGGACCTTGCGGACCTCGTCGGCCAACTCCCGCTCCTGGCGGGTCGAACCGTCCTCCAGGAGGTCGCCGATGCCCGGCAGCACGTTGAAGGCCAGCGCGGGCGAGAACTCCGCCGAGGGCACGGTGGCCTGCGGGTCCTGCAGGACCGTGCGCGAGCCGTCCTGGAGCTCCTCGATGCCGGCGTGCCCGGCGCCCGAGGCGCCCTGGTACGTACTGACGACGATCCGGCGGATCCCCCAGCGGCGCTCCACGTCCCGCACCACGCGGACCACGGGCACGGTGGCGGCGCCGGGCACCGCGATCACCCCGCCGGCCGGCCGGCGGCCCAGCTCGGACGCGTTCAGCTGCGGGACGACCAGCGGGGTGCCCGGGTCCATCCGGAAGGCGGAGGTGCTGTCGACGGCCAGCGCGCCGTGCGCGACGGCGACCGGGACCCAGTCCCTGCTGACCTGCGTGCCGGCGCAGAACAGCGCGGCGTCGACCGTGCCGAAGTCGAACCGGGAGAGCGGGATGACGCCGTGGTCGCGGCCGTCGACGCGGATCGTACGGCCGGCCGAGCGCGCGGAGGCCACCAAGTGCAGTCGCCGGTACGGGAGACGGCGGTCCTCGATGAGTTCGAGGACGGTACCGCCCACCGCGCCGGTCGCCCCGACGACGGCGATGCGGGGGGCGGCGGGGTCGTCGACCTGGGGCATGGGCTTCTCGGATCCGCGGAGGGCAGGGGACACGGACGGCCGGCGGCCGTGCGGGCCGTCGGCTCCGGGACACGACCCTGTTCGAGTACGCGCCGGAAGCCCGGCGTGGGGCGGTGTGCGCGATCGGCGCCGGTTCGATCATCCGCGCATCGGGGGGAGCTCGGCAATGGGTGCCGCGACGGGCATCTCCGATGGCTCCCATCAGCGGGAACGATCGGCTCCGGATGCCCTGGCGCACGGGGGACGCAACGCCGTCGGCGCGGCCCGGGCCCTGCCGCGAGCGTCATCGGAATGTCCGAACGAGGCCATCGGAACTCCCCGGACAACGGGCGTTGACCGGCAAGTTGGCTTGGCAAAGGCTGTGGCCGGTCCTGATCGACCGGGGAGATCGACCACGGGGGAACCCAGAGCGCCGGAAGGACGGGCAGCCGGGGTTCCGGACCGGAACACGCGAAACGGGGAGTTCATGCAGCAGGCCGTGAAGGTCGTCGGAATCGGGGGGTCCTCCCGACCCGGCTCCACCGCGGAGCTCGGGCTGCGGGTGGTGCTCGCGGAGGCCGCCCGGCGGGGTGCGGAGGTCAGTCTCGTCAGCGGCGCCGACCTGGTGATGCCGCTCTACGACCCGCGCGTGGCGGGCTTCCCCCCGCAGGCGCGCCGGCTCCTCGCCGAGGTGGCCTCGGCGGACGGGGTGGTGCTGGCCAGCCCCGCCTACCACGGCACGGTGTCCGGGCTGCTGAAGAACGCCCTGGACTACACCGAGGCACTCCGGGACGACACCCGGCCCTACCTCTCGGACCGGGCCGTCGGCTGCCTGTCCGTCGGGATGGGCTGGCAGGGGGCCGTGACCACGCTCGCCGCGCTCCGGGACGTCGTGCACGCCCTGCGCGGCTGGACCACCCCGCTGGGGGTGGCGCTCAACAGCGCGACGGCCGGGTTCGGCGCGGACGGCGCGTGCTCCGACCCGCACATCCAGCAGCAGTTGACCGCGATGGCCGGCCAGGTCGTCGAGTTCGCGGAGGCGCGCCGGGCCCACCGGGCGCTGCGGGCCGAGGCGGTGCACGCCTGATGAGCGGCGCCGACGACGGCCACTGTCCCGACGAAGCCCACTGTCCCGACGAAGTCCACTGTCCCGATGACGCCCACGGCCCCGACGGCCGCGGGGCCGTGACGGCCTCCGTCCCCACCCCCACCCCCTGGATCCGCTGCTTCCACCCGAAGCCGGCGGCCCGGTACACCCTCGTCTGCTTCCCGCACGCGGGCGGGTCGGCCAGTTACTACTTCGAGCTGTCGGCGGCGCTCGACCCGGACATCGAGATGCTCGTCATCCAGTACCCCGGGCGCGAGAACCGGCTCTTCGAGGAGCCCGCCGGGTCCGTGACGGAGCTGGCGGACGGCGTGTACGAGGCCCTGCGTCCCCGGCTGCCGCGGCGCCCGGCCTTCTTCGGGCACAGCATGGGCGGGCTCATCGGCTTCGAGGTCGCCCGGCGGCTGGAGGCGGCCGGGGGGACCGCGCCCCACGTCCTCGTCGCCTCGGCCAGTTCGGCGCCTTCGGTGCGCACGGACCGGCTGACCTCCGGCCTCTCCGAGACCGAGCCCGACGAGGCCGTGCTGGCCCGGATCATGGGCCTCGGCGGCACCCGTGAGGGAGTGCGCCAGGACCCGGAGCTGCTGCAGCTCGTGCTCCCCGCCATCCGCGGCGACCTGCGCGCCCTGGCGGAGTACCGGGTCGACGCGGGTGGCGCGGTCGGCTGCCCGGTCACGGTCTTCGTCGCCGACGGCGACCCCGACGTACCGCTCGCCGAGGCCGGCGCGTGGGGCACCCACACGGCGGCGGACGCCGACGTGCACGTCTTCGAGGGCGACCACTTCTACTTCGGCGGCAACCCGCCGAAGTTCCTCGCACTGCTCCAGGACGCCGTGCGTCACTCTCACTCCGGGACACAACTCGTATGACGGTCATGGGATTCGTGGAGGAGGAACTCGCCCAGATGTGGGCCGAGATCCTCGACGTCACCGGTGTGACGCTCGCCTCGGACTGGCGCGCGCTCGGCGGCCGGCCGGAGGCGGTACGCGTCCTCGCCGGCCGGATCGACGAGGAGCTCGGCGCCCGCGTCGAGCCCGAGGGGCTGCTCGCCGCGGCCACCCTGGACGGCATGGCCCGCCTGGTGCGCGGCGCCATGGCGGCCAGGAACGCGCCGGCCGGGCCGGTGGCGGCCGGACCGGCGGGCCCGCAGGCGGGGGCGCAGGCGGGGGCGCGGCCGGAGCGGCCCGCGCTGTCCTTCGCCCAGCAGCGGCTCTGGTTCATGCAGGAGATCGACCCCGACACCACGCTCTACAACGTGCCGACCGTGCTGCGGCTGTGCGGCGGCCTCGACCACGGCCGGCTCGGCCGGGCGCTGACCGCGCTCGTCGCCCGGCACGAGGTGCTGCGTACGACCTACCGGACGGCGTCCGGCGTGCCGCACCAGGCCGTCGCCGCTCCCGGGGAGTTCGCGCTCCCGTACACCGACCTGACCGGCGCGGCCGATCCGGCGGTCGAGGCGGCCCGCATCACCGCCGCCGTGGGCGCGCACGTCTTCGACCTCGCCGCCGGCCTGCCGCTGCGGGCCCACCTGCTGCGGCTCGGCGGCCACGAGCACCACCTGGTGGTGACGTTCCACCACATCGCCATCGACGGCTGGTCCGTCGAGATCTTCTTCCGGGAGCTGGGGGAGCTGTACGGCGACGCGGACGCCGGAGCGGGCGCTGGAGCGGGCGCTGGAGCGGGCGCCGGAGCGGGCGCTGGAGCGGGCGCGGTCGCGGTCGCGGGCGGCGCGCCCGTGCTGCAGTACGCCGACTACGCCGTCTGGCAGCGCGACCGGCTCCAGGGCGACGTCCTCGACGCCCTGACCGCCCACTGGCGGGCGGTGCTCGGCGACGACCCGCAGGCCCTCGCCGTGCCCACCGACCACCCGCGGCCCCGGCACCGCTCCTTCCGGGGCGCGGTCGCCACCCGCGAGTTGGGGCCCGAACTGACGGTCCGCCTGCGGGAGTTCGGCCGGGCCGAGCGCGGAACGCTCAACATGACGCTGCTCGCCGGCCTCCAGGCGCTGCTCGCGGGCTGGTCCGGCACCGACGACGTCACCGTGGGCATCCCGGTCGCGGGCCGCACCCGTCCCGAGCTCCAGGAACTGCTCGGCTGCCTCATCAACATGGTCCCGGTCCGCGTCGGACTCGGCGGGGACCCGGCCTTCCGGGGACTGCTCGCCCGCACCCGCACCGCGCTGCTCGACGCCTCCGCGCACCAGGAACTGCCCTTCGACAAGCTGGTCGAGGCCCTGGTGTCCCGGCGCAGCCGCGACTTCCTGCCGGTGTTCCGGGTGATGTTCAGCTTCCTCAAGGAGCAGTCCGTACCGGTCTTCGCCGGGCTGGAGCACTGCTCGCTGGACCTCAAGGGCCCGCAGGACACCGCGAAATACGACCTCAGCCTGTACGCGCAGGAGAGCGGTGCGGGTGTCGCGCTGACCCTCGAATACGACACCGACCTGTTCGGGCCCGAGACCCCGGCGGCGCTGCTGGCCGCCTACGAACAGACGCTGCACGACGCCATCACCTTCCCGGACAGGCCGGTGCTGGATCTTCCAGCGGTCCGCTTCCGGGTGTCCGGCACCGAGAGGAACACGCACCGTGACCGCTGACCCACTGGCCGCCCCGGGGACGGGCACCATCGACGCCTGGTTCGGGCGGCAGGCGTCGGTACGGGGCGACGCGATCGCCGTGACCGGCACCGACGGCCGGCTGACCTACCGGGAACTCGACCGCTCCGCCAACCGCCTCGCCCACCACCTGCGCTCCCTCGGCGTCGGCCCCGAAGTGCCGGTCGCCGTCTGCATGGAGCGCACCACCGCCCTGGTGACGGCGCTGCTCGCGGTGCTCAAGGCGGGCGGCGCGTACGTGCCGCTCGACCCGGCGAGCCCGGACGAGCGGATCGCCTTCACGCTCGCCGACGCCGGCGCGACCGTCCTGGTCACCGACCGGGCCGGGCGCGGCCTGCCCGCCGCGCACACCGTCGTGACCGGCCCCGGCGGCACCGGCCTGAGCGCCCACCCGGACACCGCGCCCGAGGATCCGGGCACCGGCCCGGCCAGCCTCGCGTACGTCATCTACACCAGCGGCTCGACCGGCACCCCCAAGGGCGTCATGATCGAGCACCGCAACGTGACGGGGCTGCTCACCGGCACCCGGGGCCACTTCGGCTTCGGCCCCGACGACGTCTGGTCGATGTTCGCCTCCGCCGCCTTCGACGTGTCGGTGTGGGAGATGTGGGGCGCGCTGCTGCACGGCGGCCGGCTCGTCGTCGTACCGGAGGAGACCCGGCGCTCGCCGCAGGAGTTCCACGCGCTGCTGCACCGCGAGCGGGTCACCGTCCTCAACCAGACCCCGGCCGCCTTCCGGCAGCTGGTGCGGTACGAGGAGGAGCAGCCGCCCGGCGCCGGACCGGCCGCCCTCGACGCGCTGCGGCTGGTCGTCTTCGCGGGCGAGGCGCTGCCGCCCGAGATGCTGCGGCCGTGGATCGCCCGGCACGGCGAGGACCGGCCCGAGCTGGTCAACATGTACGGGATCACCGAGACCACCGTGCACTCCACCTACCGGCGGATGACCTCGGCCGACCTCGACGCCGGGGCCGGCAGCATGATCGGCGGCGCCTTCGAGGGCTGGACGATGAAGGTCGCGGCCGCCGACGGGCTCGATGCGGCCGACGGCGCGGCCGGCGAGCTGTTCGTCGGCGGCGCCGGTGTGGCCCGGGGCTACCTGGGCCGGCCCTCGCTGACCGCCGAGCGCTTCCTGCCCGACCCGGACGCCACCGGGCCCGGCGCGCGCCGCTACCGCTCGGGCGACAGCGCGCGGCGGGGCGCGGACGGCGACCACGAGTACCTCGGCCGGCTCGACCACCAGGTCAAGGTGCGCGGGTACCGCATCGAGCTCGGCGAGATCGAGAACGCCCTGACCCGCCACCCGGTCGTCCGGGACTGCGTGGTGATCGTCGACGAGGACGCGGTCGGCGAGCCGCGGCTGGTCGCGTACTGGGTGTCCGGCGGGGCGGACCTCGCCGACGGCACCACCGAGCTGCGCGAGCACCTGGGCCGCACCCTGCCCGCGTACATGCTGCCGAACGTCTTCGTTCCGCTGGAGCGCCTGCCGCTGACCCTCAACGGCAAGGTCGACCGGCGGGCCCTGCCCGCGCCCGAGGCCGTACGCCCCGACCTGGGCGGCGACTTCGAGGCCGCGGGCACCCCGGTGGAGAAGGCCCTCGCGGAGATCTGGGCCGACGTGCTCTCGGTCGACCGCGTCGGCCTCGACGACGACTTCTTCGAACTCGGCGGGCACTCGATGCTCGCGACCCAGGTCGTGGCGCGCTCGAAGGAGCAGTTCGGCGTCGCCGTGACGCTGCGGCTCTTCTTCGACCTGCCCACGGTCCGGGAACTCGCGGCGGCCCTGGAAGAGCTGCTCGCCGCACAGTCCATCACCCACCCGCACGGGGAGAACGCATGACGTACGAAGCGGATCTGCCGCTGCCGGAGCAGTCCGTGGCCATCATCGGGATGAGCGGCCGCTTCCCCGGTGCCGGCGATGTCGACGCCCTGTGGCGCATGGTGGCGGCGGGCGAAGAGGGCCGCACCGACTACTCCGACGAGCAGCTCGCCGGGGCGGGCGTGCCCCAGCGGCTGCTCGCCGACCCGGCCTACGTGAAGTCCGGTTTCCCCGTCGAGGGGTTCGACCGGTTCGACGCCGAGTTCTTCGGCGTGACCCGCTCCGAGGCCGAACTGATGGACCCGCAGCACCGGCTGCTGCTGGAGACCGCCTGGCAGGCCCTGGAGCGCGCCGGGTACCCGGCGGGCACCTTCGAGGGCCGTACCGGTGTCTTCGCCGGCACCTCGGGCAGCGGCTACCTGCGCGAGCGGATCGCCGACGCCGGCGCCGACGGCCGGATCTCCGACGAGATCCAGGTCGCGCTCGGCAACGACCCCGGCATGCTCGCGCTGCGCGTCTCCTACAAACTCGGCCTGACCGGGCCCAGCTTCACCGTGCAGAGCGCCTGCTCCTCCTCGCTGGTCGGCGTGCACCTGGCCGTGCAGTCGCTGCTCGGCCGGGAGTCCGACCTCGCCCTCGCGGGCGGTGTCGCGGTGCGCGAATTCGAGCCGCGCGGCTACCGCTACGAGGAGGGCGCGATCCTCTCGACGGACGGCCACTGCCGCCCGTTCGACGCGGACGCCTCCGGGACGGTCTCCGGCGACGGTGTCGCCCTGGTGGTCCTCAAGCGCCTGGAGGACGCGGTCGCCGACGGCGACCACATCCACGCCGTGATCCGCGGCTCGGCCGTCAACAACGACGGCGCCGCCAAGATCGGCTTCACCGCGCCGTCCCCGCACGGCCAGGCCGAGGTCATCGCCGAGGCGCTGGCCATCGCGGGAGTCGAGCCCGGCACCGTCCAGTACGTCGAGGCGCACGGCACCGCCACCCCGCTCGGCGACCCCATCGAGGTGCAGGCGCTCACCGAGGCGTTCGGTCCCGACGCGGCCGCCGGCTCGGTCCACCTGGGTTCGGTGAAGTCCAACATCGGGCACCTCGACGCCGCCGCCGGCGTGGCCGGCCTGATCAAGGCCGCGCTCGCCCTGGAGCACCGCTTCATCCCGCCGACCGCGCACTTCCGCGCCCCCAACCCGCGGCTCGCCCTGGACAAGAGCCCGTTCGTGGTCACCGGCGAAGGCACCCCCTGGCCGCGGACGGCGACCCCGCCGCGCGCCGGTGTGAGCGCCTTCGGCATCGGCGGCACCAACGCGCACGTGGTCCTGGAGGCCGCCCCCGTCGTCGTCCCCGTCGTCGCCGCGGAGCCCGGGACGGAGGGCGACTGGCAGGTCCTGCCGCTGTCGGCCCGTACCCCCGAGGCCCTCGACGCCGCCGCCGAGCGCCTCGCGGCCGCGCTCACCGGAACCGGCGCCGGGCTCGCGGACGCCGCCCACACCCTGCAGTCGGGGCGCGCCGAACTCCCGTACCGGCGTGCCGTGGTGGCCGACAGCCGGGAGGGCGCCGCTGCTGCGCTGCGCCAGGACCGGCCCGCCGTGTCCGCAGGGCAGGGCGAGGGGACACCCGACGTGGTGTTCCTCTTCCCCGGCCAGGGCGCCCAGTACCCGGGCATGGGCGCGGACCTGTACCGCACCGAGCCCGTCTTCCGCGCGGCCCTCGACCGCTGCGCCGAGATTCTCCTGCCGCACCTCGGCTGGGACGTCCGGGAGGTGGCGTTCGCCGCCGACGGCGAGGAGACCCGTGAGCGGCTGAAGCAGACCCTCTACACCCAGCCCACCGTCTTCTCCCTCGACTACGCCACCGCGCAGCTCCTGCTCTCCTGGGGCGTCGAACCGGCCGCCATGACCGGTCACAGCCTCGGCGAATACGTGTCGGCCTGCCTGGCCGGGGTGTTCAGCCTGGAGGACATCCTGCGCGTCGTCGCCCGCCGCGCCCGGCTGATGCAGGACCTCGCGCCGGGCCGGATGCTGTCGGTGCTCCTCGACGAGGAGGCGCTCACCCGGGCGCTCGACGGCCGCGCGACGATCGCCGCGGTCAACGCGCCCGGCTCCTGCGTGGTCGCCGGCACGCCCGAGGAGGTCGCCGGGGCCCGCCGCGTGCTGGAGGCGCAGGGTGCCTCCGTACGCGAGCTGGAGACCTCGCACGCGTTCCACACGGCGCTGGTGGAGCCCGCCCTGCCCGGTCTGGAGGAGGTGCTGCGCTCGGTCACGCTGAACGCGCCGAGGATCCCCTTCCTGTCCAACGTCACCGGCACCTGGATCACCGAGGAGCAGGCCACCGACCCGGCGTACTGGGTCGCCCACACGCGCCGGCCCGTCCGGTTCTCCGACGGCGTCGCCGCCCTCGCCCAGCGCGGCCCCGCCGTGTTCGTCGAGGTCGGTCCAGGCAGCCAGCTCGGCGGTCTCGTCAAGACCCACCCGGAGCCGGGCCCGGTCGTCACCCTGCTGCGCAAGCCGCGCGCGGGGGCCGAGGCGCCCGCCGAGGGCCGGGCGGTCCGCGAGGGCCTGGCCGAGCTGTGGCGCCACGGCGTCGGAGTCGACTGGACGGCCCTGCACGCCGACGGCGGGCGCCGCCGGGTGCCGCTGCCCGCCTACCCCTTCCAGGGGCGCAGCTTCCTGCTGCCCAAGCCGGCGAAGACCACCGGCGTACGCACCGACAGCGCGCGCTGGACGTACGCGCCGGTCTGGCACCGCGCGCCGCTGGCCGCCGCTCCGGGGCAGACCGTTCCGGAGCAGGCCGCCTCCGCCCAGACTGCCCCCGCGCAGACTGCCCCCGCGCAGACCGCCCCCGCGCAGACCGGGCCGGCCACCTGGCTGGTCCTCGCCGACGAGCGCGGGCTGACCGGCGACCTGGTCGCCGCCCTGCGCGAGCGCGGCGAGAGCGTCACCACCGTGGCCAAGGCGGTCGCGTACGCCCGCACCTCCGAGCACGGCTTCGACGCCGACCCGGCGGACGCCGGGCACCTGGGCCGCATCCTCGGGGAGCTGCGCCAGGACGGGCTGACCCCCGGCCGGATCGTGCACGCCTGGGCCGTCACCGGTCCGGACGGCACCGGTCCGTCCGGTGCGGAGGACCGCTACGCCGACGGTCTGGCCACCGGCTTCCACAGCCTGGTCGCGCTGGCGCAGGCGCTCGGCGAGAGCGGCACGGACACCCCGGTGCGCGTCGACGTCCTCACCGACCGGCTGCAGGACGCGCACGGCTCGGCCGTGACCCGTCCCGAACGGGCAGCCCTGTACGGGGCGGTCACCGTCCTGCCGCAGGAGTACACCTGGCTGACCTGCCGGAGCATCGACGTACTGCCGCCGGCGGACACCGCCGAGCGGACCCGGCTGACCCGGCAGCTCACCGCCGAACTGGCCGGTCCCGGCACCGAGGCCCTCGTCGCCTACCGGGGCGCCCAGCGGCTGCGCCGCGCCTTCGCGCCGGTCGAGCCGGCCCCCGTATCCGTCGGGCAGGCCTGGCGGGCCGACGCCGGCTACCTGGTCACCGGCGCGTCCGGCGAGGCCGGGCTGAGCTTCGCCGAGCAGCTCGCCGGGGCGGGCGCCCGCCTGGTGCTCGTCGGGGACCCGCAGTTCCCGGCCGAGGCGGAGTGGGCCGCGCTGCCCGCCGGGGCCGAGCGCGCCCGCGCCGAGCGGCTCGCCGCGCTGCGCGCCGCCCGCCCCGGCGCCGTCACCTACCGGACGGCCGACCTGGCCGACCCGGAGCAGGCCCGGCTGCTCGTCGAGGAGGCCCGCACCCTGCTGGGCGCCGTCGACGGCGTACTGCACTGTGCGGACGCCCGCGGCACCGGACTCGTCGCGCTCAAGTCGCGGGACGACTTCGAGACCGTACTGGGGGCGCGGGTGCGCTCCACGCTGCTGCTCGAAGAGCTGCTCGCCTCCGACGACCTGGACTTCTTCCTGTCGGGCTCGGCCACCACCGGCATCGTCGGCGGCTTCGGCCAGGCCGACAACTGCGCGGCCGCCGCCTTCCTGGACGCCTTCGCCGCCGCCGGCTCCGCCGAGGGGCGCAACAGCGTCACCCTCGACTGGTCGCAGTGGGAGTGGGACGACTGGTTCGAGCTGCAGATGGCCGGACTGCCCGAGGTCCGCGAGCTGTACGAGCGGCTGCGCCTGAGCCAGGGCATCCCCGTCGCCGACGGCCTCGCGCTGGCCCGCGCCGCGCTGTTCGCCGGCCTGCCCCAGCTGGTGGTGTCCCGGGCCGACTTCCAGGACGTCCTGGCCGATCAGCAGGGCATGACCGCGGCCTCGTTCACCAACGCCCTCGGCAGCGGCCGCGGCGAGGACAGTGACTGGGACCCCGCCACGGTGTGGCCGGACGACGAGCTGGCCCAGTCGGTGGCCCGGGTGTGGCAGGAGATGCTCGGCGCCTCGCCGATCGGCCCGGACGACGACTTCTACGACCTGGGCGGCAACTCGCTGTTCGCCATCCAGATCGTGGGCCGGCTGCGCCAGGCGCACGGTGACTTCCCGATGAGCGCCGTCTTCGAGGCGCCGACCGTACCGGGGCTCGCGGCAGCGATCCGCGCCCACCAGGCCGAGTCCATCGGTCTGGACGAGTTCGAGGCGATGCTGCGCGAGGTCGAAGCCCTCTCCGCCGCCGAGGCCGAGCAGAAGCTGAAGGGTGACAGCTGACCATGGCTGACGAGAACACGCACACCGACACCGAGGCGGCGCAGGCCCGCATGCTCCAGGAGCGGCTCGCCTCGCTGAGCCCGGAGCAGCGCGAGGTCCTGTTGCGCGCGATGCGCGAGCGCGGCCTGAAGGCGCCCGCCACCGTGGACGCGGGGGAGAAGGCCGGCGCCCGGCAGGCGGCCGCGCCGCGCCGCACCCGGCGCGCGGGCAGCACCATGGAGTTCAGCCTGTTCTTCTTCTCCGGCGACGGCACCGCCGCCGGACCGGGGAAGTACGACCTGCTCATGGAGAGCGCCCGGTTCGCCGACGCCAACGGCTTCGCGGGGATCTGGGTGCCCGAGCGGCACTTCGTGGACTTCGGCGGGCTCTACCCCAACCCCTCGGTCCTGGCGGCGGCCATCGCCGTACAGACGCAAGCGATCCAGATCCGTGCGGGCAGCTGCGTCCTGCCGCTGCACCACCCGGTGCGGGTCGCCGAAGAGTGGGCCGTCGTCGACAACCTCTCCGGCGGGCGGGCCGCGATCTCCGCGGCCTCCGGCTGGCATCCCGACGACTTCCTCCTGGCCCCCGGCGACGGGCAGCAGCGCTACCCGCGCCGCAAGGAGGAGATGTTCGAGGCGATCGAGACGATCCAGCGGCTGTGGGCCGGGGAGAGCGTCGAACTGCCGCGCGCCGACGGCTCGCTCCAGTCGGTGCGCACCCTGCCGCGCCCGATCCAGGCCGAGCTCCCCGTGTGGGTGTCGGCGCAGGGCAGCCCCGAGACGTTCGTCAAGGCCGGCGAGGCCGGTGCGTACCTGCTGACCGGTCTCGTCGCGCAGCGGCCCGCCGACCTCAAGGACAAGATCGCCGCCTACCGCGAGGCGCTCGCCGGCGCCGGGCACGACCCGGCCCGCGCCAAGGTCACCGCGATGGTGCACACCTTCCTCGACTCCGACGACGAGAGCGCCCGGGAGATCGTGCGGGAGCCGCTGACCGGCTACCTCAAGACCTTCCTCGCCCAGCAGGACAGCTTCGGCAGCGAGTACTCCAAGCTCTCCGAGGCCGAGCGCGACGTGATGCTGAACGCCACCTTCGAGCGGTACTTCGACACGCTCGCACTGCTCGGCACGCCCGACAAGTGCGAGTCCCTGATCGAGGACCTGGTCGACATCGGCGTGGACGAGGTGGCCTGCCTGGTCGACTTCGGCCTCGCGCCGGGCCAGGTCGTCAAGGGCCTGGAACACCTCACCGAACTCAAGAACCGGTACCGGCCCGCCGAGGCCGACGCCGAAGGAGACCAGTCGTGACCGAACTCGCCAACCGGCTGGCCGGCCTCACCCCCGCCCAGCGGGCCCTCCTGGACAAGAAGATGCGCGAGGCCGCCCGGACGCCCGCGACCGCCGGCCCCATCCCGCGGCGCACGCACGGTGACCGGGTGCCGCTCACCGTGGACCAGGAACGCATCTGGCTCATCCACCAGTTCGACGACGAAGACCCGCTCTACAACGTGTACTTCGCCTCGAAGCTGCACGGCGAGCTCGACCGCGACGCCCTCCAGCGCGCCACCGACGCCTTCGTCGAGCGCCACGAGGCGATGCGCACCACCTTCGAGCAGGACGGCCACGCTCCCGTCCAGGTCGTCCACGCGGCGATGGACGTGCCCGTCCGCCACGTCGACCTGCGTTCCGTACCGGAGGCGGAGCGCGAGGCCGAGCTGACGCGGCTCGCCACCGAGGAGATGCGCGCCCCCTTCGACCTGGTCAAGGGACCGCTGCTGCGCATCGCGGTGCTGCGGATCGCCGACGACCGGCACGTGCTCGTCGGCACCGTCGACCACCTGGTCTGGGACCGCGGCTCGATGGGCATCTTCAACGCCGAGTTCGCCGAGTTCTACACGGCGTTCGCGACCGGCCGGGAGCCGCAGCTGCCGCCGATCGAGGTGCACTACGCGGACTACGCCGAGTGGCAGCCGCAGTGGCTGCGCGAAGAGGTCCGGCACAAGCACCTGCCGTACTGGAAGAAGCAGCTCGAAGGCGCCGAACTGGTCCTGGAACTGCCCACCGACCGGCCGCGCCCGCCGGTCATGACCTCCAATGGCGCCCGCTACCAGTTCCCGCTCACCCCGGAGCTGACCCAGGCCGTCCGCGACCTCGCCAAGCGCGAGGACGTGACGATCAACATCGTGCTGCTCGCGGCCTGGAAGACGCTGCTGCACCGGCTCACCGGCCAGCAGGACGTGGTCGTCGGCACCACGTCCTCGACCCGGGGCAGGCCCGAGACCGAGCCGATGATCGGCTACTTCCTCACCATGCTGCCGCTGCGCACCACGGTCGCGCCCGCGATGACCGTCCGCGAGCTGCTCCAGGCGACCCGCTCCACCATGCTGGGCGCCTTCGACCACTACGACATCCCGTTCGGCACCCTCCTCGACGAGCTGGACATCGTCCGCGACCCCAGCCGCACCCCGATCTACCAGGCCTCCTTCATCCTGGTCGACTTCGTCCACGAGGACCCGCCGCCGATGGCCGGGCTGCGCGTCGAGGAACTGATGCTCGACAACGCCACCGCCAAGGACGACGTGTTCCTCGGGTTCCTCGACGACCCGCAGCTCGCCGCCGACCACCTCCACGGCCTGTTCGAGTACAACACCGACCTGTTCGACGAGAGCACGATGGCCCGGATGGCCCGCCAGGTCGTGAGCCTCCTGGAGCAGATGACCGAGGACGCGGGGCGCACCGTCCAGGACCTGTCGCTGGTCGACGCCGACGAGGCGCACACCCTGCTCGTCGAGTGGAACAGCACCGCCGCCGAGCGCGAGCCCGGCCTGGGCCTGGACGACCTGGTGCGCCGCCAGGCCGCCGCGACCCCCGACGCGGTCGCCGTCTCCTGCGGCGGGGAGCAGCTGACGTACGCCGGACTTCTGGAGCGCTCCGGCAAGGTGGCCTCCCACCTCCAGGCGCGCGGCGTCACCCCCGAGACCGTCGTCGGCGTCTGCCTGGACCGCTCGGTGGACCTCGTCGTCGCCCTGCTCGGCGTGCTCATGTCGGGCGGCGCCTACCTGCCGCTCGACGCCGCCTACCCGGCGCAGCGCCTCGCCGACATGACCGGCGACGCCGGCACCGGGTTCCTGCTCACCCGCGACGGCCTGCTCGACGCGCTCGCCCTGTGCCCGGGCGAGCGGATCCGCCTGGACACCGACGCCGAGGCGATCGCCGCCGCGCCCGCCATCCCGGCGAAGCCCGCCTCCGGCGAGGACCGGCTCGCGTACGTCATCTACACCTCGGGCTCCACCGGCCGCCCCAAGGGCGTCGAGGTGACCCACCGCAACCTGGTCAACCTGCTCCTCGCGATGGCCCGCGAGACCGGGCTCGCCCCGGGCGACACCCTCGCCGCCGTCACCCCCGTCACCTTCGACATCGCGGGCCTGGAGCTGTACGCCCCGCTGATCAGCGGGGCCCGGGTGCACGTCGTCACCAAGGAGCAGGCCGTCGACGGCCGGCGGCTCGCCGAGCTGCTCGCCGAGACCGGCGCCACCGTCATGCAGGCCACCCCCGCCACCTGGCACCTGCTGGTGGAGGCGGGCTGGCACAACGACGGCTCGCTGCGCGTCCTGGTCGGCGGCGAGGCCCTGCCGCCCGCCCTGGCCGAGCAGCTGGTCCGCGAGCCCGGCCGCACCTGGAACGTGTACGGCCCCACCGAGACCACCATCTGGTCCACGTTCCAGCGACTGGACAGCGGCACCGAGCAGATATCCATCGGCCGGCCGCTCGACAACACCCAGGTGTACGTCCTGGACGAGCGGCTCGCCCCGGTCCCCGTCGGCATGCCCGGCGACCTGTACCTGGGCGGCACGGGTGTCGCCCGCGGCTACCGCGGCCGGCCCGGCCTGACCGCCGAGCGGTTCGTGCCCGACCCGTTCGGCGGCCGCCCCGGCGCCCGCCTCTACTTCACCGGCGACAAGGCGCGGCTGCGCGAGGACGGCACGCTCGTCTTCCTCGGCCGCGACGACGGCCAGGTCAAGCTGCGCGGCTTCCGCATCGAACCGGGCGAGATCGAGGCCCGGCTGGAGGAGCACCCGGTGGTGCGCCGCGCGGTCGCCCTGGTCCGCGAGGACCGGCCCGGCGACAAGCGGCTCACCGGGTACGTCGAGTCCGCCGACGAGGCGCTGACCGCCGAGGAGCTGCGCGAGCACTTGCACGGCTTCCTGCCCGACTACATGGTCCCCGCCGCGATCGTCCGTCTGGAGACCTTCCCGCTGAACACCAGCGGGAAGATCGACCGCCGGGCGCTGCCCGCTCCCGTCGTCGACCGCGACGCGGCGAGCTACGTACCGCCCCGCGACGCCGTCGAGCTGGAGGTCGCGCACCTCTGGGAGGAGGTCCTCGGGGTCTCCCCGATCGGCCTGCACGACCGCTTCTTCGACCTGGGCGGCCACTCCCTGCTCGTGCTGCGCCTGATGGCGGAGATCGAGAAGCGGTTCGGGCAGCAGCTCCCGATGGCGGCGATCTTCCGCGGCGCCACCGTCGAGCGGTTCGCCCGGATGCTGCGCGAGGGCTACCAGGACGAGACCGGGGTGCACCTGGTCGAACTCGGCTCCGGCGACGGCACCGGCTCCCCGGTGTTCTTCGCCCACCCGGCCGGCAGCGAGGTCGTCTGCTACATGCCGTTCGCCGCGCTCGTCGAGCCCGCCGGGCGCCCGCTGTACGCGCTGGCCTCGCCGCCGCCCGTCGACGGCGAGCTGCCGTTCGCCGGCTTCGGCGACCGCGCCGCGAAGTACGCCGAGCTGATCCGCGAGACCCAGCCCGAGGGCCCCTACACCGTCGCCGGCTGGTGCTACGGCGGCGCCAACGCCTTCGCCGTCGCGGGGGAGCTGGAGAAGAGCGGCGCCGAGGTGTCGGTGGTCATGATGGACGCGCACGCGCCCGCCGTCGTGCCGGCCGGCTCCGAGCCGGACCCCGCCGAGATCGTCGAGGCCATCGCCGCCAACCTCCAGTGGGACTACGGCGACCGCCTCAAGCCGCTCGCCGAACTGCGGACCATGGACGAGGGCGAGCACCTCGACTACCTGCTCGGCATCGCCCGCGCCTCCGACTACCTGCCGCCGGACGCCGGCCGCGAGCAGATCCGCGACATCTACGCACTGTGGGTCGCCAACCTGCGCCTGGTGTGGAACTTCCGGCCGTCCCCCGTCAAGGGGAAGGTCACGCTGATCCGCGCCGGCGAGGAGGAGTGGGACCTCGCCGCCTCCTGGAACGAGCTGACCGGGCAGCACTTCGACGTCCGCACGGTCGACGGCAACCACTACACGATGATGCGCCACCCCCACATCGAGGGCGTCGCCGCAGTGCTCAACGACGTACTGAACGGCGCTGCCGGGAACGGTGAGGGAGACGATGCTTGAGCTGCTGAAGGACCGGACGTACATCCGCTACTGGCTGGCCGTCGTCGCCTCCTTCCTCGGTGACGCCATCACGAAGATCACCCTGATCTATGTGGTGGCCACCGAGACCGACGACCCGGTCCTGTACGTCTCCCTGGTCGTCATCGCACAGCTGCTGCCCTTCGGCGTGCTCGGCGCGTTCGTCGGACCGCTGGCCGACCGGCTGCCGGCCCGGATGCTCATGGTCGGCTCGGACCTGGTCCGCGTCGTCCTCGTGCTCGCGATGATCGTCGTACGGGACTCGCCGCTGCTGCTGCTCCTGCTCATCCTGCTCAGCGGCATCGCCAAGGCCTTCTTCGAGACGGCCCGCATCACCGCGATCCCGCTGATCGTGCGCGGGCACAGCATCCCGACCGCGGTCGCCCTCTTCCAGTCCACCAACCACACCCTCAATCTGGTGGGCCCGGCGCTCGGCGGACTGCTCATCGCCTTCGGCAGCGTCACCGCGGTCTTCGTGCTTGACGCCGCGACGTTCGTGCTCTCCGCGGTGCTGCTCGCCAGCATGGCGGTGCTGCGGGAGGTGCCCGTGCGGGGCGCCGACAGCGGCCGCGAGGGGTACTGGCAGTCGCTGCGCACCGGCATCTCCGGTGTGCTCGCCGTGCCGTCGCTGCGGTTCCTGGCGATCGTCATGGTCCCGGTGATGCTGGTCCTCGGCCTGTTCACCACCAACCTCAACTCCCAGCTCCTGAGCGTCTTCGAGCTGCCCGCCTTCGAGTACGGACTGGCGCAGGCCGGGTTCGGCGCGGGCTGTGTGATCGGCGCGCTCACCGGTCCGCCGCTCGTGCGCCGGTTCTCCGACCGGGGACTGCTCATCGGGTCGATCGTGCTCTTCGGCGCGTCCCTGCTGCTGCTCGCCCCCACCGGCACGGCGTGGGAGGCCACCGACCAGGGCGTGCTCGGTCTGATCGTCGTCCTGCTCTGGTGCGTCCTCGCCGGACTCGGCTCCGGGCTCTTCCAGGTGCCGGTCGCCAACACGCTGCTCAGCGACCTGCCCGAGGAGCTGCGCGGCCGCGGCGTCGGCCTGCTCAACGCCCTGATGGTCAACTTCACCGTCCTCGGCGTGGTCGTCGGCGGCCTGCTCGCCGGGCTCGTCGGCATCGCCGCCTCCATCGTGGTGGCCGGCGCCGTCCTGGTGGCCGCCGCCCTGGTCCTCCTCGCCCCCGGGCTGCGCGGCGGCCCCGGCGACAAGGCGGGCACCCCGGAACCGGAGGCCGTCGCATGACCGCGTTTCCCCCCACCCTGCTTCCCCTGACCCCCGCCCAGCGGCGGCTGTGGGCCCTCGGCCAGCTCCGCCCCGGCGATCCGTTCTTCAGCATCCCCTTCGCCGTCACCATCGAGGGCACGCTCGACGGCGACGCCCTGCAGCGCGCCCTGGACGCCCTCGTCCGGCGGCACGACGCGCTGCGGGTGCGCATCGTGCGGGACCCCGGCGGCGAACCCGTCCAGCTGGTCGGGGCGCCCGGCCGGGTCGGCCTCGACCGGCTCGACGCGACGCCGCAGGAGGCGGCCGACCTCGCGGACGCCTTCGCCCGCACCCCCTTCGACCTCGACGGCGGGCCGCTGCTGCGGGTCCGGCTGCTGCGCCTCGGCGAGACGCGGCACCAACTCCTCGTCGGCGTCCACCACATCGTCTTCGACGGGGCCTCGCTGGAGCTGTTCACCACCGAACTCGCCGCCCTGTACGAGGCGTTCGCGCGCGGCCTCGCCGACCCGCTGCCCCGGCCGGCCGTCGGGTACGGGGAGTTCCTCGCCGAGCGCACCGCCCAGGACGAGGCGGCCAGGCCCGAGCGGCTCGCCTACTGGACGCAGCGCCTGGCCGGCGCCCCCGACCTCCTCGAACTGCCGCTCGACGGGCCCCGCCGGGCCCGCGCCGGGCACGAGGGCGGCCGGGTCACCACCGTCGTACCCGAGTCGGTCGTGGAGCCCCTGCGCCGGCTGGCCCGCACCCGGCGCGCCAGCCTGTTCATGGTGCTGAAGGCCGCCGTCGACGTGGTGCTCAGCCAGTACGGCGGCGCCGACGTGCTGACCGGCATGGCCGTCTCCGGACGCGACACGACCGAGAGCGCCCGCGTCATCGGCTACCTCACCCGGCCCGTCGTCCTGCGCGGCGAGCTGGTCGGCGACCCGGAGTTCGGCGACCTGATCGGCCGGGTGCGCGGTGACCTCCTGGACGCCCTCGACCACCCCGACCTGCTCGTCGACGAGGTCATGGACCGGCTCGGGCTCGCCCGCGACCCGAGCTACCACCCGCTCTACCAGGTCATGTACACGCACGCGCCGGCCGCGCCCGTCCACGAGGCGGCCGGCGCCCGGTTCGGCGCCGCCGAGCTGCGCCTGCCCACCATGAAGACCGACCTGGCGATCGACACCGTCGAGACCGGCGAGGGCCTGCTCGCCCTCGCCGACTACCGCACCGACCTCTTCGACGAGGCCACCGTGGAGCTGCTGCTCGCCCGGCTGCGCACCGTCCTGGAGCGGATCGGCGCCGACCCCTCGGCCCGCGTCTCCGCGCTGCTGCGCACCGACCCGCCTGCGGCCGTCGCGGCGTACGAGGACGGGAGCCTGCTGCACGAGTTGGTCGCCGAGCAGATCGCCCGCACCCCCGACGCGGTCGCCGTGGCCGCGGGGGCGCGCACCTGGACGTACCGCGACCTCGACCGCGCCGCGGACCGGGTGGCGGCGCGCCTGCGGGCGCTCGGGACCGGCCCCGAGACCCCGGTCGGGGTGTGCGTGCCCAAGTCCTTCGCGCTGGCCGCCGCCCAGCTGGGCGTGATCAGGGCGGGCGGGACGTGCGTACCGCTCGACCCGGAGCTGCCCGCGTTCCTGCTGCGGCTCGCCGCGGACGACGCGGGGCTGCGGACGGTCCTCGCGGACGCGTACTCCAGCGCGCTGTTCGACCACACCCGGGTCGACGTGCTGGACCCGGAGGCCGACGCCGAAGCCGAAGCCGAAGCCGAGGACGAGCCCGAGGGCGGCGCGGCGGCGGACGCCGTGCGCGTCACCGCGCGCGGCGCCGCCTGGGTGCTGCGGACGGCGGGCGTCACCGGCGAGCCGCGCGCGGTCGTCGCCGAGCACCGCAATCTGGTGTCCCGGCTGCGCTGGGCCCATCGCGAGCTGCCCGCGCACGCCTTCGACGCGGTCGCCCAGCTGGCGGCGCCGGACGCGCCGGCCGCGTTCCTGGAGCTGTTCGGCCCGCTGACCCGGGGCGGCCGCGCGGTCGTCCCGACCGGCGGCGACGAGGCCACCGTGCTCGCGGCCCCCGCCGAGCTGGCGGGGTTGCTGACGAGCGGCGCGCCGGTCACCGTACTGACCACGGGCGAGCCCCTGTTCCCGGCCGCCCTCGCCGCAGCGCGGGCCGCCGGGGCCGCGGACGTGCACCAGCTGTACAGCAGCGCCGAGACCGCGGGCCCCGCGCTCGCGGGCCCGGCGCGGACGCCGGAGGGCGAGGGCTACGGCCCCCTGCCGCTCGGGCTGCCGGCCGGCGCCACCGCCTACGTCCTGGACGCGGACGGCGAGATCGCGGCGCCCGGCGCGGTCGGCGAACTGCACATCGGCGGCCCGGCCGTCACCCGGGGCTACCTGGACCGGGCGAGCCGCACCGCCGCACGCTTCCTGCCCGACCCGTTCGGAGCGGAGCCCGGCGCGCGCCTGTTCGCCACCGGCGACCTGGCCCGCGGGCTTCCCGACGGCCGGTTCGTCTTCGCCGGCCGGGCCGCCGACCAGACCCTGGTACGGGGCGTCCGGGTGGCCGCCATCGACGTCGAGGGCGCGCTCCTCGCGCACCCCGACGTGGTCCGGGCACAGGTCCTCACCGACCCGGCGGACGGCTCCCTCGCGGCGGCCGTCGCGGCCGGGCCGGGCGCGGACCTGACCGTCGACGCACTGCGCACCCACCTGCGCGAGCTGCTGCCCGGCCACCTGCTGCCCGCCCGGCTGCACCTGGCCGACCGGCTGCCGCTGCTGCCCGGCGGGCGCCCCGACCGGGAGCGGATCGCCAAGCTGCTCGCCGAGGCGGCCGCCGCCCAGGCCGCGCGGCCGGCCCAGGACGCCGCCGCGCAGCCGGTGAGCGACGCCGAGCGGACCGTCGCCGCGGCCTGGGAGCAGGTGCTCGGCCGGAGCGTCGGAGCGTCGGAGAACTTCTTCGACGCCGGCGGCAACTCGCTGCTCCTGATCCGCCTGCGCGACCGGCTGCGTACCGCACTGGACCGCGACGTCGACGTGGTGGACCTGTTCCGCCACTCCACCGTCCAGGCCATGGCCGCCTTCCTGGGCGGCGCGCCCGCCACGGACGCCCCGTCGGCCGCCGGAGAGCGCGGCCACAACCGGGCCCAGGCCCGCGCCGAGGCCATGCGCGCCCGCGGCCGCACCCGACAGACCAGCACACCGATACCGAGGAAGCGATGAACGACCGGCAACAGCGCACGCTCTACCAGTGGTTCGAGGAATCGGCCCTGCGTCACCCCGGCCTGCCCGCCCTGGAGATCGGCGACGAGGTACTGACCTACGGCGAGCTGCGCGCCCTCGCGCTCACCCTCGCCGACCGCATCGCCGCCAAGCACGGCTCGCTGCCCACCCGGGTGGCGCTCGCCGCCACCCGCTCGGTCGCCGCGTACGCCGGCTACCTGGCGGTCCAGCGGCTCGGCGCGGGCGTCGTCCCCCTCAACCCCGACTACCCCGCGCAGCGCAACCTCGACATCGCCCAGCGGGCCGGCGTCGAGGTGGCCCTGGTGGACACCCGGTCCGCCGACCTGTTCGCGCGGCTGCCCGAGCGGTACCGGCCCACCGTCCTCGAACTCGACGAGGACGAGCGGGCGTCCGGGACGCTGACCGACGTACTGGAGCAGTCGCTGCCGCCGGTTCCGGACGACCCGGACCGCGAGGCGTACCTGCTGTTCACGTCGGGTTCCACCGGTCAGCCCAAGGGCGTGCCGATCCGGCACCGGAACACCTCGCTGTTCCTCGCGCACAACATCGAGCGGTACGAGATCGCGCCCGGCGCCCGGCTCACCCAGACCTTCGGCCTGACCTTCGACGCGCACGTCATCGACCTGTTCGCGACCTGGGGCGGCGGCGCCACCCTGGTGGTCCCGCTCGCCGCCGACCTCTACCGGCCGGTCGACTTCATCGTCGAGCGCGAGCTCACCCACTGGTTCTCGGTCCCCTCGGTGATCCGCCAGGCGCAGCGGCTCGGCAACCTGCCGACGGGCCGCGCCGTGAACCTCCGGCACAGCATGTTCGGCGCCGAGCCGGTCACCACCCAGCACGCCGAACTGTGGCGCGCGGTCGCCCCGAACGCCGTGATCCACAACGTGTACGGGCCCACCGAGCTGACGGTGTGCTGCACCAACCACGCGCTGTCCGGGCCGAGTACGGACTGGCCGGAGTTCACCGGCGGCACCGTGCCGATCGGCGTCCCCTTCCCGGGGATGGAGACGGTGCTGCTGGACGAGGACGGCCTGGCCGCCGACAACGAGGGCGAGCTGTGCGTGCGCGGCCCGCAGCGCTTCGCCGGCTACCTCGACCCGCGCGAGAACGCCGGGCGCTTCGTGTCGTACGAGGCCGACGGGGGCCCTGCCGTGGGCTACGACGGCAGCACCGCACTGACCGACCGCCACTGGTACCGCACCGGTGACCGGGTCCGCCGCGAGAACGGGCTCTACGTGCACTGGGGCCGCCTCGACCAGCAGGTCAAGGTGCGCGGCTTCCGCATCGAGCTCGGCGAGATCGAGGCGGCCGTGCACCGCCACCCGCACGTCATCGACGCCGCGGTGCTCGCCCTGCCGGGCCCGGACGGCGAGACCGAGCTGGTCGGCGCCTACGCGGGCCGCGCGGTGGACCCCGAGCGGTTCGACGCCTGGCTGCGCGAGCTGCTGCCGCTGCACATGGTGCCCGCCTCGCTCACCCACCTGCCGGGCGGCCTGCCGCTCAACGACAACGGAAAGACGGACCGCAAGGCACTGGCGCGGATCCTCGACACCACGGAGGGGTCATGACCGACGCCCTGGAGTACTGGCGGACCGAACTGGCGGGCCTGGAACCGCTGGAGCTGCCCACCGACCGGCCGCGCCCCTCGGCGCGCACCGGCGCCCTGGGCCACCTCACCCGCACCGTCCCGGCCGACACGGCGCGGGGGCTGGACAAGGCGGCCGCCGAGTACGGCACGCCGCTGTCGGCCGTGCTGCTCGCCGCCTACCAGGTGCTGCTCGGCCGGTGGACCCGGCAGCGCGACCTCGCGGTGGGCGTGCCGGGCACCGGCGGCGACCTGGCGGTCGTACGCGCCGACCTGACCGCGGGCGCGGCCTTCGCCGAGCTCGTGGCCCGGACGGACGCCGCGACGACCCGTGGGCGGGCTGCCGCGCTGCCCGTGGGCCGCCTCGCCGCGGCGTTCGCACCGGGCGCCGCTGTCGCTGTCGCTGTCGAAACCGCTGCCGATGCCAGCCACCACCCCGTGGTCCCGGCGCTGTTCACGGACGGCGCGGCCTACGCGGCCGACGGCGTCTGCCCGCCCGACCTGGTCCTGGCCCTGGACCCCGGCCGCGAGAGCGGGGGCGAGGGCGGGGGCGAGTGGGAGGCCGGCCTCGGCCTGCGCGTCGACTTCGCCGCCGAGCTGTTCGACGCGGCGAGCGCGGACCGGTTCGCCGACGGCTACCTCACCCTGCTCACCGCGATCGCCGCCGCCCCCGGCCTCCCGCTGGACGGCCTCGACCCGCTCACCGACGCCGAGCGCGAGCTGCTGCTCACCGGCTGGGGCCGCGGCCGCGCCGCGTTCCCCGCCGACGCCGACGCGGATGTCGCCGGGCTGGTCGCCGAGCAGGCCGGGCGGACGCCCGACGCCGTCGCGGTCGTCTTCGCCGCCGAGGAGCTCACCTACCGGGAGCTCGACGCCCGCGCCGACCGCCTCGCCCACCACCTGCGCGGCCTCGGCGCCGGGCCCGACGTGCCCGTCGGGGTCTGCCTGGAGCGCGGCCCCGACCTGGTCGTGGCGCTGCTCGCGGTGCTCAGGTCGGGCGCCGCCTACGTGCCGCTCGACCCCCAGCACCCGGTCGACCGCCTGGAGTTCGTCCTGCGGGACACGGCCGCGCCGGTCGTCGTCACCCAGGAGTCGCTGCGCGCGCGGCTGTCCGGCGGCGAGGGCGCAGGGCCCCGTACGCTCGTCGCGGTCGACACCGAGCGCGCGGCGATCGCCGCCTCCCCGGTCGTGGAGCCGGCGGCCGCCGCCGGGCCAGGGCGCCTCGCCTACGTCCTCTACACCTCCGGCTCCACCGGCACCCCCAAGGGCGTCGCCGTCACCCGGGGCGGCTTCCTCAACCTGCTGCGCGGCATGCGGGAGACCTTCCCGGCGCCGGCGAGCGAGCGGGTCCTGTTCACCACCTCGGCCACCTTCGACATCGCGGGCGTCGAGGTGTTCCTGCCGCTGATCACCGGCGGCCGGATCATCGGCGCGCACCAGGACCAGATCCACAACCCGCCCGCCCTCGTCGAGCTGATCGACCGGCACGCGGTGACCCTCGTACAGGCCACGCCGTCCGCGCTGCGCCCGCTCCTGGACGCCCTCGGCGACCGGCCGCGCGCCCTGGAGATCTTCGCCGCCGGCGAGGCGCTGCCCGCCGAACTGGCCGCACGGATGCTGCGTACGGGCACCCGCGTCCTCAACGGTTACGGCCCGACGGAGACCACCGTCTACGCCTCCGTCGCCGAGATCACCGACACCACCGGCGCCGTCCCCATCGGCCGCCCCACCGCCGGCACCGAGCTGTACGTCGTCGACGAGGCGGACCGGCCGGTCCCCGTCGGCGTACCCGGCGAACTGCTCATCGGCGGCGCGGGGGTGGCCCGCGGCTACCTCGGGCGCGACGACCTGACCGCCGAGCGCTTCACCGGCAACCCGTTCGCCGCCGGGCGGGTCTACCGCACCGGCGACCTGGTGCGGT
The DNA here is from genome assembly GCF_035917235.1 of Streptomyces sp. NBC_01294. Taxonomy (NCBI): domain Bacteria; kingdom Bacillati; phylum Actinomycetota; class Actinomycetes; order Kitasatosporales; family Streptomycetaceae; genus Streptomyces; species Streptomyces sp. NBC_01294. Next base: position 3,637,445 of record NZ_CP108423.1, on the reverse strand, counting down.
GGCTGCCGGACCGCAGCCTGGAGTTCCTCGGCCGCCTCGACCACCAGGTCAAGGTGCGCGGCTTCCGCATCGAACTCGGCGAGATCGAGGCCGCGGTGCTCGCCCACGAGGACGTCGACTCCTGCGCCGTCACGGTCCGCGAGGACGTGCCCGGTGAGAAGACGCTCGTGGCGTACGTGGTCCCGGTGCCCGGCCGCCCGGCCCCCGGCATCGGCGCGCTGCGCGACTGGTGCGGGCGCACCCTGCCCGGCTACATGGTGCCCGGTACGTACGTCTTCCTGGACCGGATGCCGCTGACCACCAGCGGCAAGACCGACCGCAAGGCACTGCCCGCGCCGGACGGCGAACGCATCGGCCTGGAGGCCGAGTTCATCGCGCCGCGCACCCCCGCCGAGCGGGCGGTGGCCCGGGTGTGGGCCGAGACGCTGTACGCGGACGAGGTCGGCGCGCACGACGACTTCTTCGACCTGGGCGGCGACTCGCTGACCGCGACCCGGGTGGCGCTGCGGCTCCAGGAGGACTTCGGCCTGGAGATACCGGTGCGCACCCTGTTCACCCATTCGACCGTCGAGTCGCTCGCGGGGGCCCTGACCGTCGCCCGCCGCACCGGCGCGTTCCCGGCCGGAGGCTGACCCATGACCGCGATCCCCGACCACGGCCCCGACCACGGCCTCGACCACGGCCTCGACCACGGCCTCGACCAGGGTCCTGCCAAGGGCCTGGACAAGGGCCTCGGCGAGAACCCCGTGCTGCTCGTCGTCTACGACGCCGGCAGCCTCGCACCCACCCGGCTCGCCGAGGCGGCCCGGCAGGCCGGCTGCGACCTGGTGTTCGTCACGGCGGACACCGCCCACGCCCAGGAGATGATCCCGACCCTGGAGATGGTCGGCACCGTGGTGAACACCGCGGGCCGCACCGAGGCGCAGACCCGGGAGGCGCTGCGCGCGCTCGACCCGGCGGGCATCGTCACCTTCAGCGAGTTCCAGATCGCACCCACCGTGCGGCTCGCCGAGGCCCTCGGCCTGCGCTACCACCGGCCCGCCGACGTCGACGCCATCACCCACAAGGACCTGCAGCGCCTGCGGTTCGCCGAGGCGGGCGTCGACAGCGTGCGCTTCCGTACGCTGACCGACCCCGCGCAGGCCGACGAGGCGATCGCCCACGTCGGACTGCCCGCCATCATCAAGCCGGTGAAGGGCGCGTCCAGCCGCAACACGCAGGCCGTCGCCACCCCCGAGGAGTGCCGGGCCGCCCTCGCGGAGGTCTTCGCGGGAGCCGGGGGCGGGCCCGCCGAGACGGCCGTGATGCTGGAGGAGCTCCTGGTGGGGCGGCCGACGCCGGCGCCCTGGGGCGACTACATCGCGGTGGACTGCGTCGCCGACGGCGACGACGTCCGTCCGGTGTTCGTGACCAGCAAGTTCGCGCTGGCCGAGCCGTTCCGCGAGCGCGGCGGCTACGGCGGCTTCTCCGTCGTACCGGAGGCCGAGGAGCGTGAGGTCCGCGACCTGGCCTGCCGCGCCGTGCGCGCCCTGAACATCCACGGCGTCGCCGACGTCGAGATCAAGCTGACCGCCGGCGGCCCCCGGGTCATCGAGGTCAACGGCCGGCTCGGGGCCTGGGTCGACGACCTCGCGGTCCGCTCCGGCACCTCCGACCCGGCGTACGTCGCGGTCGCCGCCGCCCTCGGCCTCCCGTACGAGACCCCCGAGGTCAAGCAGGGCGGGCCGATCGCCTTCCACTACCTGACCGTGCCGCCCCTCGGCGCCCGCCGGGTGCGGGCCATCCGCGGCGTCTCCGCGCTGCGCCGCCTCGCCCACGTCGAGCGGGTCGTCGTCCTCGCCGAGCCCGGCGCCGACGTGGACTGGCGGATCGGCGCGCGCGGCAACACGGCGGCCGTCATCGGCTCCGCCGCCACCCATGAGGAACTGGCCGCGACCGTCGCCGCCATCGAGAGCGTGGACTGGATCGACTATGAGTGAGTTCCCCGTACGAGCACCCGAGTTCGTCGTCTTCGACCTGGACGGTGTCCTCGTCGACACGCAGGCCGCCGAGAACGGCGGGATCGCCCACGTCGGCGAACTGATGGGCCTGCGCCTGACCCGCGAGCAGCAGGACGAGCTGTTCTCCGGCAAGAAGATGCAGGAGTGCATCGACCTGATGGCGGACCTGGCGCGCACCGACCCGCCGCAGGACGCCATGGTGATCGCCCGCGCCAAGTGCGAGGAGCTGATCGGCGACCGCATCGAGCCCATCGACGGCGTCGCGTACGCCCTCGAACAGCTCGCGGCCGCCGTCGGCGACCGCATGTGCGTGGCCTCCAACAGCCCGCTCGGCATCATGAAGAGCCGCCTGGAGAAGGCCGGCATCCTGCACCACTTCGGCGGCCGGCTCTTCTCGGCGTACGACGTCGACGCGTGGAAGCCCGACCCGAGGCTGTTCCTCCGGGCCGCCGAGCAGTGCGGCGTCACGCCCGACGAGTGCGTCGTGGTCGAGGACAGCCCGGTCGGCGTGGACGCCGCCGTGGCCGCCGGGATGCGGGTCCTGCAGTACACCGCCGACCCGGCCACCCCGCCCCACCGCGAGGGCGCCGTCACCTTCCCGTCCATGCGCCTGCTGCCCCGGCTCGTCCGCGACGCCCACCTGATGGCGCCCGCCGCCACCCCCTTCGCCGCTGCCGCACCCTTCGGAGGTACCTCATGAGCAACGCCCGCAAGATCATGGTCCTGGGCGCCGGCGACATCGGCCGCCGCGTCTTCCACGAGCTGGCGCACAGCGCGCACCCCCGCCACGTCCAGCTGGTCGGCCGCGACGAGGAGACCCTCCTCAAGGCCGCCAACCTGACGCGCTTCTGCAGCGTCCAGCGCGGCCACAGCACCGAGGTCAGCCACGCGCAGACCGACATCACCGACGTGGCGCGCACCGCCGAGCGGATAGCCGCCTTCGGCCCCGACATCATCTTCCTGGCCGTCAGCTACCAGTCCTGGTGGGTCATCTCCACGCTCCGGCAGGACGCCTTCCAGCGGGTGTACGCCGCCAACTACGGCCCGTGGCTGCCCATGCACCTGGTCCCGGTGATGAAGGCCATGGAGGCCGTGCGCCTCTCCGGCACCCAGGCCCTGGTCGTCAACGCCGCCTACCCCGACGCCGTGCACCCCGCGCTCGCCGCGATCGGCCTCTCCCCGGACATCGGCATCGGCAACGTCGCCAACAACGTCCCCGGCATCACCGCCGTGGCCGCCGACGAGCTGGGCCGCAGCGCCGCCGACGTCGAGGTGCGCCTGGTGGCCCACCACTACGTCTCGCACCGCCTGTCCCGCACCGGCAACAGCGGCCCCGCCGGCATGGGCCTCGGCATCCGCCTCGACGGGCGCGACGTCACCGGCGAGCTGGACGTCGCGGCGCTCCTGAACCGCCTGCCCGGCGCGTACCGCCGCACCGGAGGCCTGCCCGGCCAGACGATGACCGCGTCCTCCGCGCTCAGCGTCCTGGAGCCGCTCGCCGACGAGCGCGACGCGGTGGTCCACGCGCCCGGCGCCGACGGGGCGCTCGGCGGCTACCCGGTGGCGATCGAGAACGGCAAGTTCCGCGCGCTGCTCCCCGACGGCATGACGGCGGACGAGGCGCACGCCATCAACGTCTCCGGTCAGCTGCACGACGGCATCAGCGAGATCCGCGCGGACGGCACGGTGGTCTTCGAGCCCCATGCGATGGCGATCATGAAGGAGGAGCTCGGCTACGACTGCGGCGAGATGAGGCTCTCGGAGGCCGAGGGCCGCGCCCGGGAGATCGCCGAGCGCTTCGCGGCCTACCGCGACCGCACCGCCCGGTGACCCACGCTCCCTCGCGGTGGGCGGCGTCCGGCCTGGAACGCGTCTGGCAGCAACGGGTCTCCGAGTACCTCCCGGAGGCCGCCCGCCACGCGTCCGTCCTGGACGCAGCCGAACACGCCCGGCTCGCCGCCTTCCGGACGACGGCCGACCGGGACCGCTACCTGGTGGCCCACGTGGCGGTACGCCGGCTCCTCGGGGAGCGCCTGGGCGTGGCCCCCTCGGCGGTACGCCTCACCCGGGAGCCCTGTACGGGGTGCGGCGGCCCGCACGGCCGCCCCGCCGTCGCGGGCGCCACCGGCGTGCACTTCTCGCTCTCGCACGCGGGTGACCTGGTGGCCGTCGCGGTGGCCGTCGTCCCCGTGGGCGTGGACGTGGAGGAGGTCCCGTGGCCGCAGGTCGTGGCCCGGACCGCCCCGACGGCACTGCACCCCGGGGAGCTGGCCGAACTGGCCGCGCTCCCGGTGGCCGCCCGCCCGGCGGCGTTCGCGCGCTGCTGGACGCGCAAGGAGGCGTACCTGAAGGGCACGGGCGCGGGCCTGAACACGGCGCCGGCCACGGTCCGGGCCGGCGCCGGGCCCCGGCCCGCCCGGATCCCCGGGTGGCGGGTGACGGACGTGGCGACGCTGCCGGGATACGCGGCAGCGGTGGCCACGCGTGAGCCGTACGAAGCGAACGACCACGAAGATCTGCCGGACGGAGAGGGACCAGGATGAGGCTGTTGCTGCTGGGCGGAACGGACTTCGCGGGGCGTGCCGTCGCCGAGGGCGCGGTGGCCCGGGGCTGGGACGTGACCGTCTTCCACCGGGGCGAGCACCCGGCCCCGCCCGGCGTGCAGGTACGGCACGGCGACCGCACGCGCGAGGACGGGCTGGCCGCCCTCGCGACGGGGGAGTGGGACGCGGTCGTCGACACCTGGTCGGGCGCCCCGACCGTGGTGCGCGACGCGGCCGCCCTGCTGGCCGGGCGCGCCGGACGTCACGCCTTCGTCTCCAGCCGCTCGGTGTACGCGTGGCCGGCGCCGGCGGGCCTGGACGAGTTCGGCCCGTCGGCCGACGGCGACCCGGACGCGGAGGCGACCGACTTCGCGGCCGACAAGCGCGGGTCGGAACTGGCCGTGCTCCGCGCGTTCGGCGCGGAGCGCACGCTGCTGGTCCGCCCGGGCCTGATCCTGGGCCCGCGCGAGAACGTGGGCCGCCTGCCGTGGTGGCTGGCCCGCATCGCCAGGGGCGGCGAGATCCCGGCCCCCGGCCCCCGGGAAACCCCGCTGCAGTACATCGACGTACGCGACCTGGCGACCTGGCTCCTGGACGCCCTGGAGTCGGCCCTGCACGGCCCCTACAACCTGGTCTCGCAGCCCGGCCACACCACCATCGGCGAACTCCTGGACACCTGCGTACGCGTCACGGGCGCCACCGCCGAGCTCCGCTGGACGCCACCCGAAGCGATCGCCGCCGCCGGCGTCTCCCCGTGGACCGACCTCCCCATCTGGGCTCCGCCGGGCACGGACTTCCACGCCGCGATCCACGCGGGCGACGTCACCCGGGCCCACGCCACGGGCCTCCACTGCCGCCCGGTCACGGAGACGATCGAGGACACCTGGACCTGGCAGCAATCGGTTCCGGAACCCGAACTGCACCTCGCGGCCGGCCTGACCGCCCAAGCGGAAGCCACCCTTGTCGGTGGCCGACCATAGGCTTCACCGGGTGAGTGATCTTTATGAGCTGACGATTGCCGTCGACCTGCGGGACGAGATCTCCGAGACGGAGCTTGCCGAGCTGAGCTGGCATCTGGGGATCGGGCCGCAACCGGAGCGCCTGTCCATCGTGACCAGGTTCCCGGTCGTGGTGGAAGACGACGACGGGATCCCGGTGATCGAGGACGATCCCCATCCACTGCTGGCCGAGCGGGGCGCGGCATTGCGAGTGGGTGGTGCGCTCTGCTCGGTACTGGCCGGCCGCGCGGACCTGTCGCGTAAGGGCTGGTCGCTGACGTCCCGGCAGGAGATCCACCCGGACCAGTTCGAGGAGGTCGGTGAGCTGCTCTGCTGGCTGGCGGCAAGGGCTCACGCAACGCACCTGCGTGGGGACGGCGCGATCGGGATCGGATTCCTCAGGTTCATCGAAGCCGAGGTCCCAGACGTACTCCAGGTCGAGAACGGGCAGGTCGGCTGGCCGACCTGAAGGGCGCCGCAGACGGCTTGCAGTGGGACACCCTCCAAGCCGTCACGTGTCGAACTCCCCCAGCCATCCCCGGGCAAGGTCCCCAGGCGGGCGGCGCGGGTCGTCTCGTCGGGAGTGGCCGTGCCCGGGGCCGTCCGGGCGGGCGCCGGCTGTGGACGGAGACGTGAAGTGGCAGAACGCCCGCCCCGACCGCAGGACGTCGCCGCGGGCCTCGTTGACGCCCTCGGCCTCATGGCGCGGCTCGTCAGGGATTGCGAGCGGAGCGGTGCTACGCGTCGAACTCGCCGCGCCAGGCGAAGTCGAGGAGGGCCTCGGGGAGGTAGTCGGTCTCGACTTCGACCGGGATGCCGTTGGCCTTGGCCAGGCAGGCGATCGCGAGCGGGGCGAGGGCGACGACGCCCAGGATGTTGTGGGTGCGGTCCTCGTCGGCGGTCCAGTACTCCTTGTGCCGGCGGACGGCGTCGGCCAAGGCCTCGTTGAAGCCGGCGGGATCGTTGCGCAGGTACCGGTAGATCATCATGATCGGCGGGTACCGGAGCTTGCCCATCTCCTCCGAGTCGACGACGCGGGCCTGCTCGGGAGCGCTCAGGTCCACGGCGCGCACCAGGTGCGTGCGCAGGTCGTCACGGCGGAGCCAGAAGCTCTGGAGGGTCTCCACCCAGGCGTAGGTGTACTCGTCCAGCGCGCCGCCGAAGTCGCGGAGCAGGGAGACCGGGATCCGGGCCAGCATGTCGAGGCGGGCTGCTTCACGGCAGATCACCGCGAGGTAGAAGGCGTCGAGCCAGGTGTCCGCGTGGAGGTAGGTCTGCGGCCCGGTGGTGGCGAGGTGGCGCTCCTCCTGGCGGATCTTGCAGGTGACCGTCTCCTGGTCGGGAGCGGTGGCGGCGAAGACGGCCGAGTGCATCTGCATCGCCAGCAGCCAGGACTCCCACGTCTCCAGCATGACGGCACCGGGGTCCCCCACGGAGCGGACGAGGGCGACGTTCAGCGACTCCATGACGGCATCGGCCCTGGAGTTGTGCGAGGTCTCGATCTTCTCCAGCGATTCGGACAGTGACTCCTCCATGACGGGAACGACCGCCGCCATCTTGTCCGTCTGATAGTCCTGGCGCGTCACGATCACGGTCATGTGTGCCTTACGTGGGGAATTCGCCGAGCCAGCCGCGGGTCAGCAGGTGGTGAGGCATGTAGCCCGATTCGACCTGGACCGGCATCTTGCCGTCGAAGGCGAAGCACGCAAGGGCCAGGGGAGCCAGGGCGAGATGACCAACCGGCTTCTCGGCTCGCTGCTCGTCGACGGTCCAGTACGCCTTGTGCAGCTCCAGCGCCTGTACCAGGGCCTCGTTGAAGCCGTCCGTGTCCTGTGACGAACAGGTAGAAGAGATTGATTGGCGGAGCCAGTACGGCCTCCAGCAGTCCCCGCGGCGCTTGCACCGCGACCTCCGGTGAGGACATCTCAACTGCGCGGGTCAACTTCTCCACCAGGCCGGGCGCCTGGAGCCAGTACGTCTGCAGCGTGTCCACCCATTGCAGGACGTACTCGTCGAACCCGGCAGTGTGGAGGCGGTCGAGCGGGAACCGGGCCAGTTCAGTGATCCGAGTCTGGTCCCGGCAGACGACGGCAAGCCAGAAAGTGGTCAACCACGTTCCGAGGTCGGTGAAGCTCTGGTCTTCGTCCACGGCCGGCAGCACGCGCACCTGACGGTTGATCCGGCACTCCACGGTCCCCTCGGTCGCGGAAGCGGTCGCGAAGATGGCCGAACCCAACTGGAGTGCGTTGACCGTTGCTTCCCACGTCTCCAGCTTCGCCGCCCGCGGATCGACCGTACAACGGGCTCCAAGGTGGAGGAGCGCGTCGTTGAAGACCCGCCGAAGCGCGTGAGGGCGCCGTTCCAGCCTGCCGATGTCCTCGGTCAGATCCTCACCGAGTGACCGGGCCCACTCCTCCTCGACGACCCCCGGAGAGAAGTGTCTGCTGACAATGGTGGCCACTGGAAAGTCCCTTGCTGATGTCGACGCGTCGGTACATGACGTTTCACCCTTGCCGTCACGTGGTGAACTCGCCCACCCACGAGCGCTTGATCAGGTGCTTGGGCAAGTAGTCGGACTCGACCCCGATCGCCATGTCTGCGTCGTAGGCCATGCACGCGATGGCGAGGGGGGCCAGGGCGACGAGCCCGTCGCCGCTCAGGGAACGGGCCTCGTTGGCGGTCCAGTACTCCTTGTGCCAGGTCAGGGCGTGCACGAGGGCGTCGTTGAAGGCCTGGCCCTCGCGCCGGAGGTAGAGGTGGAAGAGTTCCAGCGGCGGATAGAGGATCTTCAGCATCAGGTCGGTGTCGGCGATACGAGCCTGCTCCGGGGCGGTGCCCTGGACCGCGGTGACCAGGGTGTCCCAGAGCTGCGAGCGTCCGTTCCAGAAGTGCTGGAGGGTCTCGATCCAGGCGTAGACGTAATCGTCGAACTCCGCGCCAGAGGCCCGCAGGAACTCCACCGGCACCTGGGCGAGCTGTTTCAGCCGGTCGTTCTCGCGGCAGATCACGGCCAGGTAGAAGGCGGTGAGCCAGTTCCCGGCGTGCAGGTACTCCTGCGGGCCGGTCGCGGGGAGCTTGCGCACCTCGGCCAGCGTCCCGACCCGAACCGCGACCGGGCCCTCCTGCGCGGTGCCGGCCGTGAAGAGGGCCGAGCCCACCTGCATGGCCAGGACCCACGACTCCCAGGCCTCCAGGCCGCCCGCCTCGGGGTCCTGGAGGCAGTGCCACTTCGCCGCGCACAGTGTCGAGGTCAACGCGTCGTAGCGGTCGTCCTCGGACGTCTCGAGCCCCTCGACGGTCTCCAGGGCCGCCGCGACGACCGGCCGCATGGCTTCGGCCGCGTTGTCGGTACGGAACGCGTGCCGGGGGAGGACAGTGTGCATGTATGGGCCTTACGTGGGAATTCGCCGAGCCAGCCGCGGGTCAGCAGGTGGTGAGGCAGGTAACCCGATTATCTCCCGGTGAAAAATGGCGGTCGACGATGACGGTTACGTGTCGAACTCGCCCAGCCAGGAACGGTCGAGGAGGCGGAGCGGAAGGTAGTCGGACTCGACCTCGATCTCCAGGCCCGCGTCGTACGCGAGACAGGCGATGGCCAGTGGGGCGAGGGCTAGGAAGCCGGCGATGTCGCCTGCGCGCTCAGGGGTGTTCCAGTAGGCCTTGTGGAGTTCCAGGGCTTCTACCAGAGCCCGGTTGAACCCTGCCTCGTCCTTACGCAGGAATTGGTAGAAGAGGTTGATCGGAGGGTAGAGAACGTACTGGAGCAGGTCACTGGGCACGTTCGTCGCGGTCTCCGGGTGGGACTGCTCAATGGCTGCCGTCAGCTTCTCCAGCAGACCGGGCTGCTCGTGCCAGTACGTCTGGAGGGCGTCGACCCAGTGATAGACGTACTCGTCGCCCTCGGCCCCGGAGGCCCTCAGCAGATCGAGCGGGACCCGGCACATCTCGTTCATGCGGGGCTGGTCGCGACAGATGATCACGAACCACAGAGTCGTCAGCCAGTTGCCCGCGTTCGCGTAGAACTGCGGACCGGTTGCTGCGATGGTCCGCATCTCGTGCGAGATGCGCGTCTCGATGGACCCCTCCGTTGCGGAGGCGGCGGCGAAGGCCGCCGAGCCCACCTGCATGGCGGAAACCGTGGCGTCCCAGGTGCCGAAGCGATTGCCGGTCGGGTTCAGCGCCTGGTGCACCTGAACCTGGAGGAGCGCCTCGTTCAAGGCGGTGCCGACGGTCGTGGGTGAGCCGTCCAGATTCTGGATGCTCGTCCCGAACGTCGCGGCCAGGTGCGCCGTGGCGTGCTTCTCGACTGCGGGTATGGGGTGCCGCTCCAACGTCATCGTCATGTGGTGAACTCTCCCACCCATGAGTGCTGGACCAGGTACTTCGGCAGGCGTGCGGACTCGGCCTCGATCGGCATGTCAGCGTCGTACGCCATGCACGCGATCGCGAGCGGGGCCAGCTGGTTCACCCGGTCGTTCTCCCGGCAGATCGCGGCCAGGTAGAAGGCGGTGAGCCAGTTCCCGGCGTGCAGGTACTCCTGTGGTCCCGTCGCCGGCAGGTTCTTCACCTCGCCGTTGACGCCGATGCGGCACGGGACCGGCCCTCGGTGGCCACGGCCGAGGCGAACAGCGCGGAGCCCACCTGCATGGCCGTCACCCAGGCCTCCCACGTCGTGAACCGGTCCGCGATGGGGTCGGCCAGACAGTGCCCCTTGGCCGCGGCCAGCATGAGCGGCAGGGCGTCGCGCCGGGCGTTCGCGGATGCCTCCATCCCTGCCAGGGCCTCCGCGGCGCTCGCGGTGACCGATGCCAGGGCGTCGGACGCGTTGTCCGTACGGAACTCGTGGCGCGCGGTCACGTGTCGAACTCTCCTGCTTTGCGTCGTCGGTCCGAGGCGTCGAGTGCAAGATGAGTTCCGCCTGCGGCGGATGAAGCCATCCCGCCCCGTCGCCTTGATGACATAGCGGTAGCCGCGGGGTGCGTCCAACCGTGCCCGGCGGGGACATCGTGGTGTCATCGGGGAGCCTCACGGCCTCCGCCAGAGCGGGCTGAAGCCGGCCCCGTCCCCGTGGACGAAGTGGCGGAACGCCGCACGCGACCACAGGAACGGTCACTGGTCATGTGTGCCTTACGTGGGGAACTCGCCGATCCAGCTTCGGTTCAGGAGCTGAAGAGGGAGGTACTCCGACACCACGTCGATGGGGAAGTCACCGTCGTAGGCGAAGCATGCGATGGCCAGAGGACCGATGGCCCACAGGCCGGTGACGTCGAAGTCGCGCTCCTCTTGGCTCCAGTACGTCTTGTGCAGTTCGAGCGCTTCGGCCAGAGCGGCGTTGAACCCGTCGTGGTCATGCTTGACGAACTGGTAGAAGAGATTGATCGGGGGGTACGAGATCTGCTGCAGCCAGTCCCGCGGGGCGATCCGCACGGTGTCAGGGTGGGATTGCTGAAATGCCAGCGTCAACTCCGCCACCATGTCGCCCTGCCGACGTGTCCAGTACGCCTGAAGCGCCGCCACCCAGTGGTACAGGTACTCGTCGTGAACCGCACCGGACTCGCGGAGAGTATCCACTGACACTTCGCACAATTCGGTCATGCGCTTCTGGTCGCGGCAGATGATGGCAAACCAGAACGCGTCGAGCCAGTTCGGTGCGTTGGCGAACTGCTTGGGACCGACTGCCGGAAGTTGCCGGATCTCGTGGTGAATCCGGGATTCCACGGTTCCTTCCGTAGAACCCGTCACGCGGAACAGAGTGGAACCCACCTGCATGGCGTTAACCACGGCTTCCCAGGTGTCGATGCCAGACCCGTCGGGATCCACGGCAGAACGAGCGGAAACGCTGAGACGAACGGAATTCCATAGTGCATCGATCATTCGCGGAGAACGCTCCAGGGATTCGATACCCTCGATCGCCGAAGCTGTCCTCCGCTCCGCGTAGCTCTCGTCATCAGGTCCTGCCGCGCCGTGACGGTGAACAGTAACGGTCACTCGATCTCCCGGATGTCGAACTTCTGCTTGGTGTAGCCAGTGTACGTCCCTGCATTGTCCTGTCCCCTGACCGCTACGTAGTCAACGCGCCCTTCATCAAGCGCTGTACGGAGAGCCGCGGCAAGGGTTTCATCGCTCTTGAATTTCGGGTTTCGACCCCTCTTCTCCATTTGATCCAGGATATCGAGGAAATAGGTACGGGAGCCCTGAGAATAGCGGGCGCCGTTGACGGTCCGCTCGCCTATGGGGGTGTCGACATGGCTCTTCGCCTCGACGACGATGTACCTGTCGCCCTGCTGCCATACCTGGTCGAATTGATCCCTTCCGTTCTTCGGGCCATGCAGCGTGTGCTCGGTGGCATTTGGGTAGGACTCGGGAATCATGTGCTCGCGCGCGATGGCCTCGCCGTACAGCTCGCTCGCCTTGGTTGCCTTGGCGTGCGGATCCTTGTGCGCCGCCGCCGCCTTGTCGTGCGCAGCCTGCAGATCCGGGTTGGTCGGGTCGCGCTTCAAGTCCGTCCGGGCATCGCCGTGGGCGTCGTGGAACGGCTTGTCGTTGGCGATGGCGTCGTGACGCGCCTTGGCGAGGTCGTTGAGCTTGGCCACCGCTTCCGGCGTGGCCTTTTCGGCGGCACGCTCGATAGGTGCCGCGTCGAGGTAGTCGGGCTTCAGCGGGGGCGCGAGGGCTGACTTCGCAACGAAGCTGCCATCGGGAAGCTTCACGAGCTGTGGCGGGACCAGCCTGGACTCGTCCGCGATGATGGTGCGCAGGCGGTATCCATTGTCGCGGTAGTAGGCGGGGCGGTATCCGGGCTCGTTGTTCGCCCGCCAGACCTGGTGCTCCATGATGGTCTGGCGTTCAGCATCGGTGTACTTGCGCGGGTCGTCCTTGTACGGAGGCGTCTGGCTGGGGTCCGTGCTTCGCCCGGCCCCGTTCCCCTGCGTGGACGCGTCATCGGCCGAACCTGCCCCGCCCGCTGCTTCGTCACTCGCCCGAGCGGCGTCGTCGAGGGCGTCCAGGCCGGCAGTTCCCGGGGGGATGCCGTTGTCGGCTGAGGAGCTGCCCGGCAAGTCGCGGCCGCCGCCCGCGCCAGGGCCGTCCCCGTGGCTGCCTGTACCAGTGCCGTCTGTGTGGCGCGCGGTCGATGGGGTGTCCGGGTGGCCGTTCGGGCCGTCGCCGTTGCCGCCGCGGGGGGCGTTGTCCAGGTTGTTCGTGGGCATGTTGTCCGGGGCGTGGCCGCCCGGGGTGCCGTGGTCGCCGACGCGGGCCGTGGGGGTGGTGTCGACGCCGCGCGGGACGTGCGTGCCGTTGTCCATCGCGTGGACCGGGGTGGAGATGTCGGAGCCGAGGCGGATGGCGTTGTCGCCGCCGCGGGCGGCGACGCCGGCCAGTTCGAGTTCCGGGACCCTGGCCGTGGACGGGGAGTCGACCTTCGGGGGGTCGACGCGCGGGATGTCCGCGCCGGTGTCCGGGGAGGGTTCCTGCTTGGCGGCCTTTCCGCTCTGGTCGAGTGAGCCGTCGGCCTTGTAGATGTTGCCGTCGAGGTCCATGAACCGCGAGGTGCCGTCCGGCAACTTGACCGTGCCGGTCGGGAAGGTGGTGGTGCCCTCGGGCAGTTTGATGCTGCCGTCCGTGAGCTTGACTGCACCGTCGGGCACAGCGGTGCCGGAGGGGAGGTGGATCGCGCCGTCGGGGAGCATGACGGCGCCGTCGGGTAGGGCGATCGCGCCGTCCAGGTTGATGCTCGGGGCCTCGAACTTGCCCATGCCCTTCAGACCGGCCATGACATCGCCGATCTTGGAGAAGCCGGCGCCCGCGCCCTTGAAGATGTACGTCATCGGGTCAACGGCCCGGCCGGCCTTGCCCGCGAACGACAGCGCCTTGGCGACCGCGCCGGCCTTGCCCGCGCCGGAGACCGCGCCGCCCGCGCCACCGGTGAACACCGTGGTCACCACGTTGAAGGTGACCGCACCCGCCGCGCGGCCCGGGTTCGAGCCCCACTGGTCCCAGGCGAGGAGGGCCTTGCCCGTCTCCTTCATCGCCGTGCGCGACTCCCGGAGGTAGGACGGCAGTTTGTCGTCCGGAAGTGCCATGAACACCGCACCCGCGCCCGGGATCATCATGATCCCCAGGCCGGTGCCCAGTTTGCCGAGGCCGGCCCAGGACTGCTTGAACACGTCCCAGCCCTGGAGCCCGACCAGGCCGCCGAGGCCTTTGAGGGTTCCCCACACGCCGTCGACGAAGAAACCCTTCGTGAACTCCCAGCCGTGCTCCCAGAACTGCCAACCGGGTATGGACTCCTCCACCGCGTCACCCCACGGCAGGGACTTGGCCTGCTTGAGTGCCTCGGCGTCATAGCCGTACATGTCGGGGGCGTTGGAACCGTCGTTGACCCGCAGCGGCTTGCCGCCGACCAGAGCGACGATCTTCGCGTGAGCGGCCCGCTCCACCTCGTGGAACTGCTCCCACACCTCGGCGATCTCGTTACGGCGGGCGAGGTTCTCGTCGATCAGATCGCCGTCTTCACGCCACTTCTCGTCCTTGTCCGTCTTCGTGCGGAACGCCTGCGCTTCCGCCTTCAGATTCTCCAGCCTCTTGATGACCGGCGCGGCATCACGCGAGTACGTGCCCAGGGCCCCGGCGATCGTGCACATGTCGGAGCTGAGTTTCAGACCCAGATCCTGGACCGGCTTCGTCGTCGCGAACAGCTGGTCTGCCTCCGGCGCCTGATAGAAGGCCTGCAACCCGCCGAAGCTGGTGTGGACGTCCGACGTCGCCGTCGAGACCGCCGCCCCGCCCGACGAGATCGCCTTCACCTGCGCGTCCAGCACCGCCAGATCCCCGGTGAAGACCGGCACCTCCCCCGGATCGACCGGCGCGTTCCCGCTCACTGCTTGCCCCCCGGCTTCTCACGCAGGACGTCGAGGTTCACGGCCCTGGCCGCGTCCTGAGCCGCCTTGGCCTGCTCCAGATCGCCTTCCAGGTACTCGTTCGTCGCCTTCACCGCGCCGAGGATGCACGCCTCGATCCGCTCGGCCATCGACTTCAACTCCGGCTTGCGCGCCGTCAGATACTCACCCAGCGCGGCCGCAACCGGACCCATCGCCTTCTGCGGCGCCAGGAAAGCCTGACCGGGAGCCGGAGCCGCACCCGGAGCCAGCGGACCCTGCGGACCCATCCCCGACTGCGAACCCGGAACCGCCGTCCCCGCAGCCTGCGCCGCCTCCGACATCGCCGTGAGCAGAGCGTTCAGCGCCTTCTCCAGCTCACCGGCGTTCCCGCCGACCGTCTTCAGATGACCCTGCACACCCTGCGGCTTGATATCCCACGACGTCATAGACGACCCACCCCCGTGTACCCGACTGCCCTACCGCCCTGCTGCCCCGCTGAAACGATCCTGCTCAGCCGATGTTGTCGACCGCGGTCTTCGCCCGCTGCAGCGTCTGCCGCGCCGTGACATCGTTCTTCTCCAGCGTCGAGTTCAACAGCCGGATGATGTTCTTGACCTCCTGCGAAGCGTTCTTCCAGCGCAGCTCCTTGGCGTGGTAGTCATCCGCCACACCATCCGCCGCGAAGTCCGACATCGCAGCCGACACCTGACCCTCACGCGCCGCGATCACCTGCTCCAGCCGGCCGATCACCGCCTTGATACCGCCCTGCACCTCCGTCGAGGCACCCACGTCATACGCGCGACGGTCCGTCCCACCCGTACCCATCACAACCACACTCCCCGTGAAGAAAACCCAGAACGAAGACTCAGAAGAAGACCCGGACGAAGATCAGCGGCCCGAGAAGCGGGCCGCGTCGAAGTTCGCCGCCCCTTGCTGCTGCCGCGCGTTCTCACCCTGCTCCTGGTCACCCGACCCGAACGCCTGCTCCATCCCCGACTGACCACCCAGGATCGCCGCCAGCGAAGCGTTCAACTCCTTCGCGATGTCATCCGCACGCAGCTTGAACGAGTCGAACGCCACCTTGCCCTGCCCCTGGAACTTGCCCTCCAGCGGCTGCGCCGCAGCCACCAGCTGCTTGATCAACGTCCCCAGATCCGTATTCGAATCCCGCGACCCCGACATCAGGTTCGACAGAACCTGCGTCCCCATGTCGAACTTCATCCCACACCCCCGCACTCACGAACGATCGTCAGTATCCCATTTTCGCTCAACTCACGTCGCAACTGCAACCGGTAACGACCCAGCTGTGACTCACTCATGACAAACCGCCAGGCATCTTCACGACCCCTTCAGATGCCTCGTCAGCTGCTCGAAGTCGCTCCACCCCGACAGGTCCGACGGGTCCCCCGGCAGCGGGTAGTAGTAGGCGGGGCGGGCCTTCGGCCCCAGCCGCACCGGCTGTTCGGCCAGCGGCGTGCGCCGGGCGCGGTCGTCCGGCATCCGGCGGACCTCCTCCGAGCCCAGGACGAAGGCCAGCGGCACGCCCGGCCCCTCGAAGCGCGGCGGCACCAGCAGGTCGCGGCGCGCTTTGCGGAGTTGTACGAGCATCGACTGGAGGTGGTGGCGGGTGACGAGTGCCTCCGCGGTGCGCTGCAGGGCCTCCAGCGGCGGCTCCTCGTCGGCGCCGTAGCCGAGCGCCAGCGTCACGTGCTCCTCCACGCCCGCCTTCGTACGGCTGATCCGCACCGTCGCGAGACCGGGCCGCCCGGGGCTGCCCACCACCACGAACCACGTCGGCTCGGGCGCCCGCGCGTGGGCGACGTCGGTCAGCCGGCCCGGCGACCAGGGCAGGTTCGCGGGCTCGGCCGTTCCCCACCCCGCCGGGGGCTCGCCGGTCAGCTCGCGCCACACCGTCTCCAGGGCCCCGCCGAGCACCAGCCGGTCGTCCGCGGGGTGGATGGTGCGGAAGGTGAGGGCCAGCTGCCGTTCGCCCGTGTTCACGACTTCCTGGTACGAGGCGGCGACCGGGGTCCGCGGGTCGTCCTCGGTGGCGTCCGGGGACACCACCGTGGCGAACATGCCCTCCTGCCAGCGCAGTACCGCGCCCGAGAGGCCGTCGTAGTAGCCGTCCCGCTCGTCCTGCACGATCCACCGCGACGGCCAGCCCGGCATGTTCGCCAGGACCGCCGGGGACAGCAGGGTCCCGGGCGGGGTGACGACCTGCAGGCCCCGCTCGGCCGCCGCGGCGGCCCGGAAGGCGTCGGAGAGCCAGGCCGTCATGGCGACGACCGGGCGGTCCATGATGACGACGGCGACGCTGCCGGTCAGCACGTCGACGGCCGGCTGCGCCGCGGCCGGCGTGGGCGCGACGCCGACCCCATCGGTCTTCACCACGCCCAGCGACTGCGTCGCCTCCGGCGGCCAGGCCGTCCCCCCGGCCAGGGAGACGAGGCGGGCGGCGAAGGTCCCGGCCAGGCGCTCGGCGTCGGGGACACCGGTGGTGGCACGGGCCTCCGTCCACCAGTACGGAACGCGCGGCGGGGCAGCCCCGAGCAGCCGCTCGGCCTCGCCCTCGACCTGCACCAGCATCGGCGCCTCGACCGAGACCAGCGGCCGCCCCTGCTCGTCGCAGAGCTGGATGACCGCTCCCTCGCCCGTCGCGTTCACCAACTTGTCCGGGCCCCCGGAGAGGAGGCCGACGAGTACCGTCCACGGCTCGGGCATCCGTGGGGTGAGGGCTATGACGTCCTTGGTCATGTGGTCGTGGGGTCCTTCGCAGGTCGTCGGTTCGGTGGGGCGCCCTTCGCGTGCCCTCCGGGCGCCACCAGGGCGCTTTGGGCGCTATTCAGGTGTGGACACGGTCTGGATCAGGCGGTTCGACTGGCCCCTGCGGATCAGGACGCCGCGGCCGGCCGGCTGCTGGGAGGCGTACACGCCGGGGAACAGCTGGCCCTCGCTGCGGTCGCCCGCCATGACGACGGCCGAGGCCCCCGATTCGCGCAGGGCCTGCACCAGCGGCTCGTACATCCCGCGCGAGGCGCCCGCGACGCGGCGCGTGAGGACGAAGTGCAGGCCGATGTCCGCCGCCGACGGGATGTACGGAACGAACGGGGCGAGCGGCGACTGCCCGGCCGTGGTGAGCACGTCGTAGTCGTCGACGAGGACCACGATCCGCGGCCCGCCGCCCCAGCTGCCCGGCTCCAGGTCCTCCAGGGGCGCGCTGTCGTCGGGCAGCCGGCGCTCCAGCTCGGTGGCGATGCCCGCCGCCAGCCCGGCGCACATCTTGGTGTTGTACGCGTAGCCGCCGTTGAACTCCTCCGGGACGACGCCGCGCAGGCTGCGCCGCGGGTCCATGATGGCGAAGACCAGCTCGTCCTCGCCGTAGCGCTCGATGAGGCCGCCGGCGATGGTCTTCAGCAGGTTCGTCTTGCCGCACTCGCTGTCGCCCATGACCAGCAGGTGCTGGTCGTGCCGGAACAGGTCGAGGAGTACGGGCGCCAGCGCGCTCTGGTCGAGGCCGATCGGCACCCGCTGGGGCTCGGCGACCGGGCCCGGCAGCACGTGCGGCTCCAGCAGGTGCGGCAGTACCCGTACCGGCTGGGCGGACTCGCCGCTCCACGTGGCGCGGATGGTACGGGCCGTGCGCTCCAGGACGGCGCCCAGTTCCGCGGTGTCGGCGAGCCCGTCCGTGCGGGGCAGCGCGACCTGCGCGAAGAGCTTGCCGTCGGTGAGGACGCGGCCGGGCTCGTCGGGCGACAGGGTCTCGGCGAGCTTGCGCTCGATGCTGGTCTCGCTCGGGTCGTTGAGGCGCAGCTCGACGCGGGTGCCGAAGTTCGACTGGGTCGCGATGCGGACGTCGTTCCAGCGGAGCATGCCCGCGACGACGTGGATGCCGTAGCCGCCACCGCGCTTGAGGATGTCGACGACGGCGTCGTCGAGGTCCTCGAAGTCGTCGCGCAGCGCGCCGAAGCCGTCGATGACCAGGACGATCTCGGCGGAGGCGAGCTGCGGCAGCCGGCCGGCCGCGTGCAGGGTGCGCAGCTGCTCGACGGAGTCGATGCCGTGGTCCCGGAAGAGGTCCTCGCGGGTCGCGAGCATGTTCCGTACCTCTTCGACGGTACGGGCCGCGCGCTCGCGGTCGGCGCGCCCCGCGATCCCGCCGACGTGCGGCAGGCCCGACAGGGCCTGGAGGCCGCCGCCGACCAGGTCGAGGCCGTAGACGCCGACCTCCTGCGGGGTGTGGGTCAGCGCGAGCGACAGGACGAGGGTGCGCAGCAGGGTGGTCTTGCCGGACTGCGGGCCGCCGATGACGGCGGCGTGGCCGCCCGCGACGGTGAGGTCGAGGTACCACTCGCCCTGCCACTGCCGGGTCGGGTCGTCGAGCAGGCCGAGCGGCACCGCGAGTCGGCCCCGCCGCGCGGTGAGCTGCATGCCGCGCGGGCCGACGTCCAGCGGGCCGGCCACCGCGTCCAGCGGGATCGCGTCGGGCAGCGGCGGCAGCCAGATGCGGCGCACCTGCCCGGCGGCGTTCTCCAGCTGCTCGACGACGACGCCCAGCTCGGTCGGCCCGCTCTCGCGGCGCCGGGCCGAAGGCTCCTGCGCGCCCGCGGTGTCCGGCTCCGACAGGGTGTTGAAGGCCTCGTACTCGAGCGCGAGGGGTCCGCTGTCCTCGTCCTGGGCACGCTGCACGGGGCCCCGGTAGGCACCGGACACGTAGCTCGCCTTGAAGCGCTCGTAGTGGCTGGTGTCGACCTTGAGGTAGCCGAAGCCGGGCAGCGGCGGCAGGTGGAAGGCGTCCGTGGTGTCCAGGACCGTACGGGACTCGTCGGCGGAGAAGGTGCGCAGGCCCAGGCGGTACGAGAGGTAGGTGTCCAGGCCCTTGAGCTTGCCGCCCTCGATGCGCTGGCTGGACAGCAGCAGGTGGACGCCGATGGAGCGGCCGATCCGGCCGATGGACAGGAACAGGTCGATGAAGTCGGGCTTGGCCGTGAGGAGTTCGCCGAACTCGTCGATGACGACGAAGAGGTGCGGGAGCGGCTCCAGATCGGGCCGGCGGTCGGCGCGCAGCGCGGCGTAGTCACCGATGTCGGCGATGTTGCCCGCGTCCTTGAGGACCTGCTGGCGGCGCTTGACCTCGCCGGCGAGCGAGGCGTGGACGCGCTCGACGAGACCGGCCTGGTTCTCCAGGTTGGTGATGACTCCGGCGACGTGCGGCAGGTTCGCGAAGGGCGCGAAGGTCGCACCGCCCTTGTAGTCGACGAGGACCAGGGCGAGGTCCTCCGGCGGGTGCGTCGCCACCAGGGCGAGGACGAGGGTGCGCAGGAGCTCGGACTTGCCGGAGCCGGTGGCGCCGACGCACAGGCCGTGCGGGCCCATGCCCAGCTCGGAGGATTCCTTCAGGTCCAGCAGCACCGGCTCGCGCGAGTCGCTGATGCCGATGGGCACGCGCAGGAAGGCGCGCTCCCCGCGCGGGGCCCACAGGCTCGGCAGGTCGAGGCGGGCCACGTCGTCGATGCCGAGCAGGTCGGCGAAGTCCACGGGGCCGGACAGCGGGGCGTCGATGAGGGATTCGGCGGACAGCCGCAGCGGGGCCAGCATCCGGGCCAGGCCCTCGGCGAAGGGGATGCCGACCTCGTCCACGATGCCGTGGGCGCTGATGGGCTGCTCCTCGCGCAGGTCCTCGATGAGCACCTGGTCGCCGTCGACGGTGATCCGTACGCCGACGTGCCCCGGCTCCTGGATCCGCTGTTCGAGCAGGTGGAGGACGGTGACGCCCATCTCGCGCAGGCCGACCGCGTCGTCGGGACGCGGCAGGTCGACGGCGTCCTCGCCGTGGCCGTCGGTCACGACGAGCAGCCGGGACGACATGGTCAGGGCGTCGCGGCCGGACAGTCCGCGGCGCACCTCGGCGGCGTACGAGGCACGGCGGCGCAGTTCGGGGCCGATCTGCCGGGCGAGCTGGGCCGCGGAGGGGGCGATCCGGCGGGCTGCGACGGGGCCGTCGAGCTGCTCGGTGTCGAGCAGGTGCGGCATCCACTTGGCCCATTCCCAGTCGGGCAGCCGGTCGCCGGGGACGGCCAGCGCGATCGCCACGTCGTCGGGGGCGTGCAGGGAGGCGGCCTGGACCAGCAGGGCGCGGGCGACGCGCAGGCAGTCCTCGCGGGCGCCGACGACGCTGATGTTGCCGACGCGGTCGAGCGGGACGGTGAGCGGGAGTTCGGTGCCGTTGCGGAAGCGGGCCATCAGCGCCGAGGCCTCGTTGAGCATGAAGCGGTCGGGCGGGGTGAGGACGGTGGAGCCCTGCTGGCCGATCTGCAGATCGCGTACGGGCATCTCGCCGGTGCCGACCCGCACGCGCAGGAAGTCCCCGTCGACCCGGCGGCGCTCCCACAGCCGGGCCGGGTCGCGGACGATGTCGTACAGGGCGTGCGGCGGCGGATTGAGCACGTCGGCGTGCTCCCCGCGCTCGCGCTCCTCGCCGGCGAGCTCCTCGCGCAGGTCCTCCAGGTAGGCGAGGTAGGCCTCGCGCTGGGTACGGCGGGTGCGCTGGGCCTTGCCGCGCTGGGAGAAGACGAGCGCCACGGAGCCGACGATGGTGACGACGAGGATCAGCGCGCCGAGCGCGGCGAACTGGCTGTTGCGGACGACCGTCATCATCACGACGGACGACATGACGCCGGCCACGGGCAGCAGCGACATCGCGATGTTGCCCGCCTTCCCCTCGGGGAGGTTGGGCGGGGCCTCGATGGTGCGTGCGGCGGATGCGGCCGGGGGCCGGACGGTCCTGGCCGGGCGGTGGATCAGTCGGGTGCTCATCGTCGTCGTTCGCCAATCGGGCGCGGGGGCGTCACGCGCGGGCTCGTCACGGTCGGGCTCGTCACGGTCGGGCTCGGCATCTCGGTCAGTGGCGTTTCTGGGAGAGCTGGAAGACCTCCGCCGCCAGCCGGGCCGCGGTCTTCCTGGTCGAGTGGGCGAGCAGTTCGGTACGGATGGGGCCGCCGGCCGCCAGGTGGCGGTCGTACGGCAGGACGTGGACGGGCGTCCCGGTGGCCTCCAGGGCGCGGACCGCCTTGGAGAGGTCGATCCCCGAGTGCGGGGCCTGCTCGGTGAGCACGACGACCGTGCCGGCGATCACGTGCGGGGGCAGGCCCCGCATCCACTGGAGGACCGCGTGGGTGCTCGCGACGCCGTCCAGGGTCGCGGGGGTGGCCAGGACGCGGGCCTGGGAGGCGGAGAGCGCCACACGGGCGACTTCGGCGGGAAGCGTCTCGCAGTCGACGACGGTCACGCCGAAGTAGCGGCGGAGCGCGACCATGGCCCGCTCGTAGGACCGGGTGTCGAGCATCGCGCCGATCCGGCCCTGGCTGCCGGGCAGCAGCCAGGCGTTGTCGCGGAGCTGGACGAGGTAGCCGGTGACGTCGAGCAGCGACATCTGGGGCTGGACGATGTCCGCGACGTCGCCGGTCGTCCAGCGCAGGGACTCGGCGCCGAGGCGGATCGGCAGCGAGCCGAGCGCCGGGTCGGCCTCGACGAACAGGACGGGGTCCTGGCGGTAGTGGGCGTACGTGGTGCCGAGCAGGGCGGCGACCGTGGACTTGCCGGCGCCGCCTCGGATGGAGGTGACGGCGATCTGGCGGCCGGTGGTCACCGGCTGCTGGAGCATCTCGGCCGAGCGGGTGGCCGAGGCGACCTCGCGGGCGGCGGATGAGGAAACGATTCGGCGTACGGCGCGGGTGGCGCGGGCCGCGAAGGCCTCGCCGTGCCGGGGCCTGCGCACCGCCGCGCCGAGCTTCTCGTCGACCGCGGGCAGGGAATCGGGCGTCCGGCCGGCGTGCGGCGACTGCGGTACGCGACCCTGCGGGGCCGGGTACCCGCCGCCCGGGCCGGGCTGCGGGCCGCCGTGCCCCGCGAACCCCTGGGCGCCGGCGCCCTGCGGGGTCGCCCCGCCGGAGGCCTGGGCGCCGGGCACCTGCGGGGGCTGCGCGGCGGCCGGGCCCTGCGCAGGCTGCGGGGTGGCCGGGGCCGGCCCCTGGGGCGGCTGCTGGGCGCCGGCGGGAGCCGCGCCAGGGGACCCGGCCGGGGCCTGGGGTGGTGGCGTGGCGCCGGACCTCAGGTCGCGCAGGACGTCGCCCTGCCAGTTGTCTCCGTTCGGCATGTCTGCCCCTGCCCCTCTTCTACCGACCTGCTGCCCCGCCCGGAGCGGCCGCGCGTTGACTCAGAACTTGTTGAGCAGCTGCCCGTACATGCCGAACACCCCGACGGCGAGCGGGAAGAGTCCCACCATGCCGATCGATTCGATGAGGTCGGCGGTGCGCCGCAGCCGGACCTGGACGTGCTCCGGCGGCTGGACCGCGAGGACGACCAGCGGCAGCAGCGCCGCCACGCCCAGGACGGCGAGCGGTCCGGCTCCACCGTCGTGCTCGGTCCACAGCATCACCAGGCGTACGGCGAGCAGTGCCGCGGCGGTGGACAGCGCCACGACCTCGGCGACCAGCGGGAAGGCCCGGGCCCTCGACAGCAGCACCACGGCGACGAGCACCGGCAGCGTCACCGTCCACACACTGGGCTTCCCGGCGAGCGTCAGCAGCCAGCCGGCGGCCGCCGCCGAGACCGCGGTGGCGATCGTCGCGAGGGCGAGCCCGCGGTGCGTGGCCGCGAGGGCGTTGCCGACCTCGTGGCGGCTGACGGAGGCACCGCCCGAGCGGCGGTCGTCGAGCGCGGTGAGCCCCGAGGCCATCAGGGCGAGCCGCGGCAGCATGCCGAGCAGCACCACGGAGAAGACGGCCATGACCGCGCCAAGCCGCGCCGGATCGTCCTGGACGGCGGCAACGGCCAGCCACAGGACGGTGATCAGGGTGGTGGCGGCGGCGCCGATGAGCCCGCCGCGGCCGAGCGGCGAGAAGTAGCCGAGCAGCACCTGCGTCAGGACGACCGAGCCCGAGACGGCGGCGAGCCGCACGATGCCCGACCAGTCGTGGGCGTCCGCGGCGGTCCACGCGGTGAGGACCCCCAGCCCGCCGGAGGCGAGCAGGAGGGCGGTCGCCAGACCGCGGTTGCCCTGCCCGATCCGGGCGACCAGCGCGCCGACGGCCATCAGGACGAGCGTGACGACCGTGAGGGCGCCGGCGAGGGCGTCGAGTGCGAACTCGCGGCGGGCGAGCAGTGCGGCGGTCACCATGAAGGCCACGGTCGCCACTCCCGCGCTGCCCCGCCGGGCGGCGGGACGCCAGCGCCAGGCCTGGAGGTCGAGGTCGTCGGCCACCAGGTCGGTGACGTCGTGGACCACGGGGGCGGGCGGCGCGGAGTGGGTCCTGACGAGCCGCAGGACGGCGCCGTCGGCTATGCCGGCCGCCGCGAGCGTGCTGTCGTGCGGCACCACGGAGCCGTCCGACGTGATCAGCTGACGGGTCATCGGGCGCGATGCGGCCCGGTCGTCGAGCAGATGCAGGATGTCGGGGAGCAACTGCCCGATCGGAGTGTCGGAGGGTAGGACGATGTCGGCCCGGCGCCGCTCGCCGACCAGGGTCACCCGGCTCAGTTGCGCCCGGGAAGTCGTTGCTGTGCTCACCACTTACGGGAACCTATCATCGCGGGATGGCGACCTTTCGGGGCCGAGGAGACATGGCTTCGCCGCCGGACGGTGGACTCTGACGGATCCGCACCACTTCTGCTTCCGTCTCCACGACAGCCGT